>SXOX01000265.1 GCA_005776585.1 Pseudomonadota bacterium
CCAGTGTTTCTGTCGAATCCACCGCAGCGCGTTGTGCGCGTGGCGACACTGCGTATTCTGGATGTCCGCGACCGCTTCGGGCTCGTCGAGCCAGCCAAGCTCGCTCTTCGGGAACGAAATGACGTCGATGGGAGAATTCTGCGCCATCAACCGAGCCCACCGTTGAATGCCGCTGCCGGTGCCGGGAGCGTGGCGAGCCGGAAGGACTGCCCAGTCGGTGGCTTGGCGAATGTGCGCAGCACGATGGCTCGCGAGAAAGGGTCGACCTCGCGCACGAGCGCATCGGCTGGGACGCCGAGTCCAAGCCAAGTCACGCCAATGTGTCTGCCTGCCGGAAACGAAGCGAGCGGCCTCCCCGACGGGATGACGACCCGGATGAACGTGACGCCCAGTGAGTCATACGCTGACAGGATCAGGTCCAAGGGGGGCCCACCTCCGAACCCCTCCTTCACGACGACGTTCCAACGTGTGCCGCGGCTTCCGAGGGAGACATCGGGGCGCTTGGGCCTCCGGCTCAGAACGATGTCGCCCTCGCGCGCGTACTCGAGCGCGTCATGTTGACGAAGAAGTTGGGATCGACCGCCGTCCGTCCCGCTGCGGCGATCCCAGTGAACACGGTGCGATGCTGGATAATCTCACTCATGACGCGACCTCCCTCAATGTCACCAAATGAGGCCCCGTCCTGCGAGGCCCCGTCCTGCGAGGCCCCGTCCTGCGAGGCCCCGTCCTGCGAGGCCCCGTACCAGTCAGTTGCCTGAAGCTACGCCGCTGATCGTTCCAAGGCAACAACTTTTTCATCGACGCCGCGCTGGCAGCCGTTCTTTCTGACTCTCAGGCTCGCGGAGCCCCATTGCGTGGCATCTCCCCAGCCCGGTACCGCGACCACGATCGGGCTCTTGCATCTCGTTCAGCATCGCTCCCGGCGGCGAGACCAGCGGCACGGTGCCATGTCCCGCTCGCCGGGCGGCGTCCCGCAGCGCCGGCAGGAGCATGGCCACGACGTGCACATCCGGACGGGTTCGAGCCGCTGCTCGGGCGAACGCTGCTACGGTGCGCACGCGCAGTGCGACGCACCGGCCTTGGTCGTCGCGTCGGCCGTGTTGCCGTGCGCGCACCAGCGCTACTCCGCGACGACAATCGCGTACTTGCGCATCTCGTTGAGGAACGTGCCCGAAAGGGGGACCGGCGTCGTGGTGCCATGTTCGATCCAGTAGATGGGACCGAAGTGCACGCCAAAGTACACGTCGCCGTCCATCGCGACAGCCATGCGCCCCGGATAGCCAGGCACGTAGCCGAAGTCGCGGACAAGCTTGCCGTTGTCGGAGTACGCACGAAATGTCCCACGGCGTAGGCGCCACTGGAGATCGCGCAGCATGACGTAGATGAGTCCGTCGTTTCCGCGCACGAGGTCGACGATCGCGTGTTCCGCAGGCAACGGCGGGTCGAAGGGGAAGGTCGCGACGGGCTTGCCGGTCTCGAACACGGCGATCTCGCGGAAGAGCTTGGTCTGGTCGGGACGCCACAGCACGAGGACCTTGTCGTTGCCGAGCGCAACCATGCTGAACGTCTCGAACCCGTTGCAAGGCGCGCTCGGCCCCAGCACTGGGTCCTGAGTGGGATCGATAGGGGTCGCCGGCTCGCCGCCGTCGCCGCCCTGGCAGCCCTTTCCGACCGGAATCTTGAGCCACACGGGCCCGCTCCCGAACGGGTTCGGGTCCTTGACACCACAGTTCAGACTAGCGAACAGCCAGTCGCCGTGTCGCGCAAGCGCTTGTGGGAGGTACGTGTCGTTGCCATAGATCTTCCAGCAGCAGCAGGTCGTCTCGCCCGCGGGACCGAACCCAAGCGCCGTCAGCCCCCCGGACGAGATGGTCTCGCCGGGGCGCGACCAGACCATTCCCCTCTGGACCGGAGCCGGTACGAGCGCGCCGTCCGGCGTTCGAAGCGATGCCGGGTCACTGTATCCGTTGACCGTCCAGACGACGGGCTCGACGCCGGCAAAGCTCTGACCTGGCGGCACCGGCAGCGCGTGGTACGGGTCGCAGCCGCCCGGGGGAACGATGACCTTGGAGACCGACAGGATCGGCATCTCCGCGAACCCCGGCCAGATGGGCAGGTCCTGCGACGCGACATCGGGCACACCGACGTCGCTGAAACTGATGTCTGCTACGTCGCCGACGTCCGATTCAAGTCCGTCGGTATCGAGGTCTGCGACGATTTCTCCTGCATCGCTCTCGGCGACAGGGGGCGCCGGCGGCACCGACGAACGGCAGCCCAGGACGCATGCCAGCGCGAGGGAGAGCAATGTCTTCATGCACCCTCGATCGGCAGAACGGCAACGGTGCGTGGCGAGAGCGCTCGCAAGGCGACGTTTCCCGTCCCGAGCCATCCCACCACAGCGGAGTCCAGTCGGAGGTCACGGGAGATGGGATCCCATCCCGCGACCACACGGTGCCAGTGACGCCCGTCGCTCGCCAGAATACAGACGGTGTCATTGGGATAGAGCCCGATGAAGCTCGACGCCGGCGCGAGGCGAAGCGTGTTGACCCCGCCCACGGCGCCAGCCGGCGTGGTCGCGGCGGTCCGAAGGGCTGCGTTGCCGTACTGCCAGGCGAAGTAGCACGTCGGCGCGGTCTGGGCGGCCACGCTGGTGTCGACGCCGGCGTCGTTAGGCTTGAGGCATAACGGGTCGGGGTCCACCCCAGGAAGTACCAGCTGACCGAGGCGGCCTGAAGTCGGCCAAGCCGGCTTGCCGTTGGCCGGGATGCTCGGTTGCGGGTAGCCGGTCTCCGAGATCAGGATCAGATCCCCTCGGCGCGTCCGGACCACCTGGGAGCCGACGTTCATCTCGAACTCGACGCCCAGTGGCATTACGCCCAGCCGCCGCCCCCCGAGCACGATGCCGAACGCCCGCCGCTCCCGCATGCCAGTGGAACCGTAGCCACCGTCTGACAGATCGTACTCAGACAGGGCCGGGCTTGCGTTGCTGCTGGGAAATGTGTTCGAGTCGTAGAATTCGGGCCGCGGCAGGCGCTCGTGGTAGGCACTCGTCGTTCCGTTGACCGCGACCGCACGCAGCGTCGCGGCGAAGTTGTTCGCGTCGACGACGGCCGTCCCAAACTGGGGCAGGCCGCGCAGCTGCACGACCACCAGCCCATCCTCGGTCCGAGCCC
>SXOX01000266.1 GCA_005776585.1 Pseudomonadota bacterium
CCGTAGCGCGCCAGGGTGTCCATGTCGCGCACGTTCGCCGCGAGCGTCAGCGCGACGGCCTCGAGGACGGCATCGCCCACGAGGTGGCCATAGGTGTCATTGACCCGCTTGAAGCGGTCGACGTCGATGATGAGGACCGTCAGCCACAGGTCGAAGCGCACCGACCGCGACCACTCGCGCTCCATGCGCTCGAAATAGGCGCGCCGATTCAGGAGGCCCGTGAGGGCGTCGTGCGTCGCCATCTCGACGGTCTCGTGGTGCAGCCGCGCGTTCTTGATGGCGACTGCGGCATAGGTCGCTACGATGCCGAGGCTCTTGACCTCGGTCGGCCCAAAGCCGTCGAGGCGATGCCGCACGAAGGTGATGAGCCCGAGCAGCACGCCCTCGAGCTCGATGGGGCAGGCGACCATCGACGCGGCCGCGAGCTCATAACGCCCGTTCCACTTGAGGAAGCGCGGTTCGTTGGCCAGATCGGGCGCGTAGACCGGCTGACGTGAGGTCGCGACCGCGCCGGCGATACCGTCGTGAGTCGAGAAGCGCAACCCGAGCAGGGCCACGGTCTCGGGCACCCCGCGCGCGGCGCTGACGACCAACTCGTCCTTTGGCACGTCGTGAAAGAGGACGACGACCTCGTCGACGTCGAGGCGCGTCGAGACCAGCTCGCAGAGCGTGGAGACGACCTCGTCGAGCTCCAACGTCGCGGTGAAGGCGCGGCCGAGCTCGATGAGCACCTCTTGCTCGCGCAGGCGACGGGCGAGACGCTCGTTGGCCAGCTTGAGGTCCTCCTCGAGGCGCAGGCGCTCGCGGGCCCACTCGAGCTCGCGGCTCTGATCGATGGCCTCGGCCTGAAGTGCGGTGAGCTTGCCGAGCGCACGATTGCAGGCGCGGCCCAGAGCACCGAACTCGTCTTCACGATCATGGGTCGCGCGCTGGAGGAGCCGGCCGTCCTCGAAGACGTCGAGCAGCTCCCGCACCGGCCGGACGACCCAGCGATGCACGAGCGCGAAGGTGGTCAGCGGGATTCCGACGAGGAAGACGGCGATGAGCACGCCGGGCGCGCGCGGCCAGAGCTGCCACACGAGCCCCAGGAGGCCGATGGCGACCCCGAGCGAGGCCAGGGCGCCCTTACGCTGGAGAGGCCATCGCATGGGGCCGAGACGCTAGCACTGCGTCGCGCGAGCGCAAGAAACTCACGCGCCCTCGCTCACCCAGGCGCTGCCGTCGGGGCCCGTCTCCTTCTTCCAGATGGGCACGAGCTGCTTGATGCGATCGATGATGTGAGCGCAGGCCGCGAAGGCCTCGGCTCGATGCTTGGCCGCGACGGCGATGGACACGGCGACGTCGCCGAGCGTGAGCGCGCCCAGGCGATGGATGACCGCGGCGTCGAGGATGGGCCACTGGGCGCGCGCCTCGGCGAGGCAGACCTCGAGCTGTTCGAGCGCCATGGGCTCGTACGCCTCGTAGGTGAGGTCGGTCACCGCGCGGCCGGCCTTGCTCGTGTTGCGGACGGTGCCGGTGAACGTGACGAGCGCGCCTGCGCCGTCGATCGTCAGGAGCGTCGTCGCGGCGTCTGCCGTCATGGGCAGGTGCGTGAGCTGCGCCCGCGCACCGGAGCCGCCGCTGACGGGCGGGATGAGGGCGAGCTCATCGCCCTCGGACAGCGGCGTGTCGTCGGAGACCAGCTCGCGGTTGCGCGCCGTGCGGCAGGTCGGCAGGACGCGCGCGAGGCCCGGATGCAGCGCGACGAGCCGCGCGCGGGCGTCCTGCGCCGTGGCGCCAGCTACCAACGTGAGCGAGACCCGCGAAGCGCCGGCGGCGTCACGCGCGGAGGCAAACAAGAGGACGGTCACGTTCATGTCGGCCATGCGAACCTCCTAGAAGACGTCGACGCACTGGAACGTCTCGGTCGCGGTGGCGTTGAGCGTCGGCGTGACGCTCGTGCCCTCGTAGACTCCGACGGTGAGCCGAACGCAGCACGGCTTGTCCTTGAAGAGGGCCGCGTCCGACTGCTGGAAGATGGCCGCGACGTTGCCCGCCGCGTACGCACCGGGCTCTTCGCCGGCCTTGGCCACGAGGAACTTGGCGTTGTAGAAGCCACCGACCACGTTCTCGGCGCAACAGGGCGCGAAGGTGGTCGCCGCGACCTCGACCTTGATGGACGTTCCCGTCCACGTCGCCGGCAAGGTGACCTTGAAGCCGAGCGACAGGTGGATACCGCCCTGAGGGCCCTGCGTGACCTCGATCGAGCCGCCCGGGACGGCTGGCGTGTACATGCCCGAGAGCGCCGGCCCGACGGCTAGGGTGTAGTCGGCGGGCAGAACGGCGGGCGCGATCGGACTACACAGCGGAACGACCTCCGGCACGTCCGCGAGGTCGGTGGTCACGTCCAGGGGCGGCTCTGGCACGTCCTGTGCGCTCGAATCGGGCGGCTCGCTGTGATCCGAGGCGCCGTCGGCGATGGCCACGAGATCCGGCTCGGTCGCCTCGACGGCGTCCAGCAGCGGCACGTCGGGCGCCGCCGCGTCCTGCCACGCCACGTCGGGTGCCATGGTGTCCTGCGGCGCGACGTCCGGCGCCCAGACCACTTCCACCGACCCGTCCTGCACCGACACGTCCAACACCCACACCTCGGGCGGCGTCGCCACGTCGGTTGGCGATACCTGTTCCTCTGGCACATCCGGCACGGTGGCCGCGTCCAACACGCCAAGCGCGTCCTCCACGCTCAGGACGTCGTTGGGCGCCACCACCGCATCGCGCGGGAGGGGCCACTCGCCAGACGCGCAGCCCGCGATGCAGAACACGGCGGCGGCTGTGGCGGAGACCCGAGACATGCCGCGCATCATAGGGAGCACGGTCGGTGCTGCAAGGCGAAGGCGCACGCTTGTGAGCCACGCCGCGATTGGCGAAGATACGCCGATGCGCACCCTCGGGTCATCGCTGCTGTGCTCGTGCTGGCTCGCGTGGGTCAGCCTTGCGTGCACCACGTCTGAGGGCGATCCGCCCGCGTCGGTCTCGACCGATGCGGCCGTGGGTGTCGAGGTCTCGGCCGAGGTCACCGCCGCAGACGGCGGCGTCACCGGCGACACGGCCACAATCGACGTACCGCGAGATCTAGGCCAGCCGGACCTACCGACGGTGCCGGACATTGCAGACGACGCCGCGCAGAGCGACGCCACCGATGTCCTCGCGCTCCCCGACGTCGCGCCGGACCTGGGCGCGGACACGGCCCCCGACACCGGCCCCGACGTGCCGGACGTTCCGGACGCGGGTCCCCCCTACTGGCCCGACCTTCCGGCGGGCTATGCGCAGACCCACGTCGAGGCCGCCAAAGTGAACAACGGAGGCATGACCGACAGCCTCGCGCTCGAGGCACCTCCCAACGCCGTGAGCTTCATGGTGCTGCTCGACGGCCCGCCCCCGACCGTCTACCTGCGACCCGCCAACCTGGTCACGCCGTCGGGGAGCCCGATCGTGAAGAACACGGGCGACGTCACGTGCGTGCCGTGCGTCAACCGCGTCATCGCCGATCAGGTCCTGGCCACGACGCTCGTCCCGAATTCGCCCGAGGTCCCCTTCGACAGCGAGGGGAAGTACAAGCTCCAGGTGCGCGAGTTCGTCGTCGAGCAGCTCCCGCAGGGCGGCTACAAGATCGCCAACTACAACAAGACGCCGCCCAACGTGCGCGTGCTGTTCAAGACGAGCACGACGACGCCGACGCAGGGCACGCTCGACCTCAACCTCTGGTTCACCGGTGCGGGCGCCCTCACAGCCGCTACAGCGCCGACTGCGCCGCGCGTGGTTACGATGCTCGCGGACCTGAACACGATCCTGGCGACTGCCGGGATCACGGTCGGCAAGGTCACCTACCAGGACTGCCCGGTCGACACGCCGCAGACGATTACGACGACCATCGCCGTCGACAGCGACCTCGGCAAGCTCTTCGCCCTCGGCGCCGAGGCGCCACCGGGCATCAATGTGTTTTTCGTCTCGGCCATCGCCAAGGAGGAGCTCGAGGGCCAACCCGGCATCGTGCTCGGAATCGCCGGCGGCATCCCCGGCCCGCCCTGGCTCGCGCAGGGCTCACCGCATTCGGGCGTCGCCGTCGACCTCCTGAGCACGCAGGGCGAGCCGGACCGCCTCGGCGCGGTGCTGGCGCATGAGCTCGGACACTACCTCGGGCTCTTTCACACGACCGAGCGGCAGGCCGAGGGCGCCGACCCCAAGCTTGCCACGCACGACCCCATCGGGGACACGCCGGAGTTCGACAAGACGAACCTCATGTGGTGGGCCGCCGAGGGCGGCGTCACGCTCACTCCGGGGCAGCGCTTCGTGATGCTGCGCCACGCGAACGTGTGGCTGCCCTGAGTCCTTCACTCTAGGGTTGACACCCCGGACCGCGCGGGCCTAAAACCGTGCGCCATGGCACCTGCCCTCCTTCGCCTCGCCCGTTGCCTTGCGCTGGTCGCCGGTCTCGTGGTCGCCCAGGGCGCCACCGCCGCCGAGGGGTTCAAGGTCACCTACAAGATCCAGAAGGGCGACTCCCTTCAGCGCATCGCCAAGCGGTACGAGGTCACGGTCAAGGACGTGCGCCGCTGGAACAAGCTCGGGCCCAAGTCCAAGCTCATCTTGGGGCGGGAGCTCATCGTCTATTCGCTCACGCCCGAGCGCCCCATGCGCAAGGTGGCCTACACCGTCAAGCGCGGGGACAACCTCCAGAAGATCGCCAAGAAGTTCAAGGCGGAGGTCAAGGTCCTGCGCCAGATGAACGGGCTGCGTCCGGGGCGGGGGCTCGTGGCGGGCAAGGCCATCACGGTGCTCGTTCCGGGGCCGGAGAACCCGTCGAAGAGCATCGGGCGACCGCAGCACGGGCGGCTCGACCACGGCGAGCAGCTCCCGGACGGTCCAGGCTACCTGCGACTGGATCCGGGCAACGCGTACGGCGCCAACGACGTCGTGACCCACCTCATGACCACCATCCCCAAGGTCAAGAAGAAGTGGAAGAACGCGCCGGAGATCGTCATCGGCGACCTGTCGCGCAAGGGCGGTGGGCACCTCAAGCCCCACCGATCGCATCAGAGCGGGCTCGACGCGGACATCGGCTACTACTTCAAGGTGAAGAAGGGCGAGGCGCATCCGGAGCGGTTTCGCACGGCCACGCCCGAGACGCTCGACGCGGAGAAGACCTGGTTCCTCATTCGCTCGTTCCTGGACACGGGCGCGGTGGACAAGATCTTCGTGGACTACAGCCTCCAGAAGCCGCTCTACGACGTGGCCCGCAAGGACAAGGGGGTCAAGAAGGCCTGGCTAGACAAGACCTTCCAGTATCCGCGGCCCAAGGGTCATCTGGACGGCGTGATTCGCCACCAGAAGAGCCACCAGCACCACTTCCACATTCGCTTCAAGGACACGGAGCGCAACTCCTGAGCGGTCGCCTCGCCGTGGCGGCCTGCGTCCTCGCGCTGGCTGCCCCCGCGGCCGCGGAGAAGGGCGAGCACCTGCTCGCGCTGCGTGGGGAGTATGCGCGCACGGTCGACGTCCACGGTGGCGGGCTCGGCGTCGCGTACGCCTATGGCTTCACGGACCTCTGGAACCTCTACGCGGACTTCACGTGGTCGCGCCACCTCGCGGGTACGGCGCTGGCGCTGGACCGCATGGGCGGCACGGTCGGCGTGCAGATTCACCTCGACGCATTTCAGTGGGTGCCCTACTTCGTTCTCGGTCTGGGCGGCGAGGCGGCGGTCACGCCGGGACCCACCGGCAGCGTCACCCCGGGCGCGTTCGTCGGGCAGGCGCTACTCGGCGTGGACTATCGGCCGATCCGCAAGCTCGGCGTCGGCGCCTTCGTGTCGTGGACCCAGCGCTTCGTGGGCGACGTGCCGTCACACCTCGCTGCTGGGGTGCGGCTGGTGACGTACTTCCAGTAGCAGCGCTACGGGACGTGCGCCTCGGCGTCCTCTTTCTTGCCCTTTTGACGGAACGCCAGCCGGATCGTGGTGCCCTCGAACCCGAACCGCTCGCGGAGCTGATTGACCAGAAAGCGCTCATATGACGACGAGATCCCGTCGGCGCGGTTGGTGACCACCACGAACGTGGGCGGCCCCACGCGCACCTGGGTGATGAAGTAGAGCTTGACGGACAAGCCCTTGTACATCGGATGCGGCCGGGAGCGCGTGACCTCGTCGAAGAACCGGTTGAGCTCACCGGTCGGGATGCGGTGGCGCCAGGCGGCGTGGACCTGGTCGACGAGCTCGAGCAGCTTGGACGCGCGCTGCCCCGTGAGCGCGGAGAGGTACAGGATGGGCGCGAAGTCCATGGACACCATCGACTCGCGGAACTTCTTCGTGCGCTGATCTGCCGTCTTGTGGTCCTTCTCTACGGCGTCCCACTTGTTCATCGCGACGATCAGCGCGCGCCCCTGCTCGATGGCGAGGTTGGCCACGCGCGCGTCCTGGTCGGTGAAGCCGTCCGTCGCGTCGACGAGCAGGATGGCCACGTGGCAGCGCTCGACCGACTGCATCGCCTTGACCACGCCAAACTTCTCGACAGTGTGCGCGATGCTCCGCTTGCGCCGAATGCCGGCGGTGTCGATGAGCGTATATCTGCGCAGGACGCCGTCCTCGCCCGTGAGGTCGAGGTCGGTGTCGATGGCGTCGCGCGTCGTGCCCGGCACCGGCGAGGCGATGAGCCGCTCGGCCCCGAGCAGCCGATTGATGAGCGTGCTCTTGCCCGCATTGGGCCGACCGATGACGGCGACACGGATGCGACCCCGCGGATCCTCCTCCTCGGGCGTCTCGGGCAGCACCAGCGTGATGGCCTCGATGAGGTCAGCCGTCCCGAAGCCGTGCTCAGCGCTGATGGGCCAGACCGTCTCGACGCCGAGGCCGTGGAACTCGAGCGCGTCCGGCATCTGGCGCTTGCCGTCGATCTTGTTGATGGCCACAAACAGCGACACGTCCGTCCGGCGGCGCCGCAGCACCTCGAAGACCTCACGATCGACGTCGGTGAGCCCCTCGCGACCGTCGAGCACGAAGAGGATGACCGTGGCCTCGTCCACCGCCAGCTGCGCCTGCTCGCGCATGAGCGGCAGCATGCCCTCGTCGCTCGTCGGGTCGAAGCCGCCGGTATCGACGACGACGAAGCGGCGGCCATACCAGTCCGCGTCGCCGTAGTTGCGGTCGCGCGTGACGCCCGGCATGTCGTGCACGAGGGCGCGCCGCTCACCGATGAAGCGGTTGAACAGCGTGGACTTCCCGACGTTCGGCCGACCGACGATGGTGACGATGGGCGTGTGGTTCATGTGCGCCGACGCTTCTCCGTCGCGCGATACCCGAGCTTCTCGAGCGCGGCCGGATCCTTGGTCCAGTTGGGCTCGACCCGAATGAACGTGCGCAGAAAGACCTGCTTGCCGACGAGCTCTTCCATGGCCGTGCGCGCGGCCGAGGTGATCTGGCGCAGCATCTCGCCGCGCTTGCCGATCAGGATGCCCTTCTGCGAGTCCCGCTCGACGTGGATGGTGGCCTCGATCTCGACGAGCGGCTTGTCGGCGCGCTCGGTGAAGGCCGCGACCTCGACCGCCGCGGAATAGGGCAGTTCGTCGGTGAGGGCCAGCATGATCTGCTCGCGCAGGAGCTCGGCACAGAGAAAGCGCATCGGGCGGTCGGTGAGATCGTCCTCGGGGTAGAGCGCCGGTCCCTCGGGGAGGCGGGGGACGATCTCAGCGACGAGCCGGTCCAAACCGTCGCCGGTCGTGGCGCTGACGGGGATGAGCGCGACGAAGGCGCCCGTGGCGTCGAGTGCTGCGAGCGTGGGCAGCAACGCGGGCTTGCGCACCTTGTCGATCTTGCTCAGCACCGCGATGGCGGGCTTCCTCGAGGACTTGAGCGCGTCGATGACCCGCTGGTCCGGCCCGCTGATGACGCCATCGCGCGCGTGGCTCGCGTCGAACAGCGCGACGATGACGTCGACCTCGGCCAGGGTGGAGAGCGCCACGTCGGTCATGTGCCGGTTGAGCGCCGCTTGGCCGTCGTGGATGCCGGGCGTGTCCAAAAACACGACCTGCCCCCCCGGGACCGGCATGACGCCCACGATCCGGTCGCGGGTGGTCTGCGGCTTGGGCGTGACGATCGCGATCTTCTGGCCGAGCAGCGCGTTGAGCATCGTGGACTTGCCGACGTTCGGTCGACCGACGAGGGTCGCGAAGCCGGCACGGTGAGGGGTATTCGGCGGAGGAGGTGCGGTCACGGGCGCGGTTGCTACCACGAGCACGCCGCGCGGGGAAGGGAATCCGTGAGCTACCGAGGGCGCCGGTCGTACTGATACCACTGGCCGCTGCCGGGATCGTAGTACTCCCAGCGGCCCTGGTAGTGGTAGACGGGCCGCTCCTCGACGATGACGTACTCGTGCCCGCAGCTGTAGTTGTGGGTGTGGGCGTCGTGCAGTGCGAGCACGGTCGCGACCGCCGCCGTCATCAGGATAGCCGTGAACAGGCGAGCCGCGAAGAGGCCGCCGCCATGCCGGCCGCACGCCGGCTGAGTGAGGAGCGCGGCGACGAGGATGAGCGTCGCGATGCTGGTGCGCAGGTGTTTCATGGTGCCCTCCCGGCGTTCGACGCGAGCTTACCCAGGGCATTCAGCGGATGCCACGCCGAACACGTCCTAAAATTGGCCAACAGCCCCCGATCCACCTACATTTCGACCCCGTGACGTCGCTCTCGCTCTGTCTCACGCTCGCAGTGCTCTCGCCGTCGCTCGCGCTGGCGAAGGACCCGGCCACCTTCTTTCACGCCGATCCGGCGACGTCGGGGATTCGCCTCACGACCGCCGAGCAGCGCATCGCCAATCGCGTCGGCGGGCTCCTGGCTACGCCGGATGGCCATGGCCCCGCCATCGATCTGTGGCTCGTCGACGCCGCGCGGCGCATCGCGCTTGGACAGGGCGCCTCGACCCGCGACGCGCTGACGCTCGCAGGTGCCAGTGACGCCTACGCGGTGCCGGTGCACTACGCGGTCGTGGACGTGGCCGATCCGGTCGGGCCCGTCACCGGGCTGCTGGAGACGGATGTCGGCCGCACGGGCATCACGCACTTCGGCGTCGGCGTCGTCGAGACCAAGGGCGGGACCCGCGTCGGGCTCGTCTTCGTCAAGCGCCGCGCCACCCTGTCGCGCTTTCCGAAGCGCCTGCGCGTCGGCGAGCACTTCCTGCTCAACGGCTCGCTCGCCGCGGACCTGCACGAGCCGGTGGTGCTGTTGGCCTCGCCCACGAGCCGCGTGCGCGAGACGCGGCCCCGCACGGAGGGCCAGGTCTTCTGGACCCAGGTGCCCTTCAACGACGGGCCCGGGCGCTACACCATCGAGGTCCAGGCGCGTGACCGGTACGGTGTTCAGGTGCTCAACCTCGTGGACGTCGACGTGGTCGGCGCCGGCGGACGCGACGACGCTCCTGTCGTGCGTCTGCGGCCCGAGTCGGCGCCGGTGCGCTCGGTCGCCGAGGCCGAGGCGCGCGCAATGGAGCTGCTGAACGTCACCCGACGCCGCGCGGGGCTGAGCGCCCTGACGCGTTCGGCGGTGTTGGCCGCGGAGGCCCGGACGCATGCGTCCGAGATGGCCCGGCTTGGCTACTTCGGGCATGTCTCACCGCGCCGGGGGACCCTGGGAGACCGGCTGCGCAAGGCGGGCCTCGGCGGTGTCGCGGCGCGCGAGAATGTGGCCATCGGGCCCAGCGCGGAGGCGGCCCACACCGAGCTCGTGCGGAGCCCGAGCCATCTGCGCAACATGCTGGAGCCGAGCATGACCCACGTCGGCGTGGGCATCTATCGCCGGGCGCCGGCCGGAGACGCGGCTCCCGTGTTCACGTTCACCTACGTGCTTGCGGCGCTCCAGTAGCGCGGTTCACGCGCTGAAGGCGAGCTCGCCGTCCCGCGCATCGACGGTGACCGACGCGCCCTTCGGGATCGCCCCTCCGATGACGCGCTCCGCGAGCGGATCGAGCAGCAGCCGCTGAATGGCTCGCTTGAGCGGCCGCGCTCCGTAGACCGGATCGAAGCCGGCGTCGGCGAGCACCTGCTTGGCCGCCTCCGTGAGCGTGAGGCTCACGTCCCTGTCCTTGAGCCGGGCGCGCACGAGCTCGAGCTGAACGTCCACGATGCGCACGATGTCCTCGCGACGGAGGTGCTCGAAGATGACGATGTCATCGACTCGGTTCAAGAACTCTGGCCGGAAGTGACTGCGCACCTCGTCCATGACACGCCGCTCGACCTCCTCGCGGTCGCCGGCGCCCTCGGCCAGATCGAGAATCGCGCGACTCCCGAGGTTCGAGGTCATGACGAGGATGGCGTTCTTGAAGTCGAC
>SXOX01000267.1 GCA_005776585.1 Pseudomonadota bacterium
CCCCCGCCATCGGGGGGGCGGGGGTCGTCCCCCCCCATCGGGGGTGCGGGGGTCGTCCCCCGCAGAGACGCTAAGCGCTGAAAGCCGAAGCCAGCGCGTCATAGCTCGGGAAGGTCTGGACGTCATCGGCGTCGCGGCGATGCGTGTCCGTGCCCACCTCCTCCCGCCACAGCGTCATCTTGAGCGCCGCGAGCGCGACCTCGAGCTGCGAGTCATCGGGCTCTTGCGTCGTGATCTTCTGGAGCATGAGCCCCGGCCAGACGAATGCGCGCACGAGCGGGTGGTTGGGCCGACGCGCCGACAGCTTCGTGGCCTCGTACGCCAGCCCGGCGATCGGGAACATGAGCGGGATCTTCACGAAGACCAACGCCAGGTGGTTGAGCCACTTGGTCTCCGAGAACAGCGGCAGGAAGGGCGTGACCATGGAGAAGACGAGGATGGAGGTCATCAAGACGATGAGCAGGAAGCTCGTCCCACAGCGGGGGTGGAGCCGCGTCTGAGCGCGCGCGTTGTCCACGGTAAGGGCCAGGCCCTTCTCATAGGTGTAGATGCTCTTGTGCTCCGCGCCATGGTACTGGAAGACGCGGTGGATCTCCTTCATCCGGCTGATGCCCCAGAGGTAGCCGATGAAGATCGCCATCTTGATAACACCGTCAACGAGATGAAAGGCGACTGCCGTTCCACCCTGGAGGGCCAGACTCCCAGTCGCCTTGCCGAAAAGCCAGGTGAGGAAGTGGGGCAGCGCGACGAACAAGCCCAGGCCGAAGGCCAGCGAGGTCACGATCGTGAGCGTGATGGCCAGCGAGGTGGGCTCCTTTTCGGGCGTGGCGGGTGCCGTCGCGTCGGGCTTGACGCCCTCGTCCTCGAGCCCCGCGTGGCGGGCCGAGAACGACAGCGCCTTGATGCCGTTGTGCATGGACTCGAAGAGGACGACGCCGCCGCGCAGGAACGGCCACCGCAGGAACCGCAGCTTCTCCCAGATGGAGACCCAGACGTCCTCCTTGACCACGATCTCCCCGGAGGGCTTGCGCACCGCGATGGCCAGGCAGCGTGGTGAGCGCATCATCACGCCTTCGAGGACGGCCTGGCCGCCGACGTCACAGGGCTTTGTGGCCGCAAGGGACATGGTCGGGCTCCTTTCAACCGGTGGACCACTCGCCGGGCGCACTGCGCGCAACCGGAGGGGCGAAAGAGTAGGACGGGGCGAGGCGCCCGCCAAGGGAAACCGACGCGGGCTCAGTGGCTCCGGTCGAGATCGGCGCGGATCTGTTCAATCGTCTCGCTGTACGACGTATTTTTCACAAGCTGCGCCATCAGGCTCGTGTACCGCGAGACGAGATCTTGACGGTTCTGCTCGCGGCTGGCTTTGAGCGCCCGGTAGACTTCGATGAAGGCGCGCTCGCTGTTGACGAAGTACTCGCATGCCCGAAGGGTGGCCTCGAGCCCGGAGCGCGTCACCGAGCGTGACTCGGCGGTGAACTCGAAGTGGGAGCCCTGCGAGTTGCGGATTCCGAGGACGACCTCGGCGGGCGCGTCCGTGCGATTTTGGGCGCGGCCACCGCCGATCTTGCCGGTCACCATGAACTTATCAATGGCAATCGTTTGAAGCGACGGGTACTCCTGCGACATCCGCGCGAGGACGCCGTGGAAGAACGCGTCGATGAGCCCGACGCCCTTGCCCTCGATCGCAAACTCCTCGCCGCTGGTCTTGTCCTTGACGCGGCAGGTGAGGCGGGTCTCTTCTCGGGAGAAGTCCTCGTGCGCGTCATAGGCGACGACCGTGAGCTTGACGAGCCGATCGCCCAGGATTTCGCCCATCATCGCCGACATTCGGTCTTGCTCGTGAATCATGTGCTCACTCCTGTCGCCGGTTCAACGGATTCACCGACCGGCAAAGTCCCACATCGCGTGTTCGTCGGTGCCGGCCAACCGGTTACCGACGGGTCCGGACGAACCCTTCGGCCGCTGGCACCCTCAGAATGTTGGACCCCAATGGCAGCACGTCAAGAACGCGACCGCTCGAACCTCTGCGGTCGCGGAAACGCGCGCGGCGTCGAGCGCCGTGGTTGCGCGGAGTTGGGCGCAGCCGGCAGAATCGGCGCGTGGCACCTTCCGTCAAGCACCGCGCGACCCATCGAGGCGTGCCTCCGTTCCTGAGGGCGGCGGTGTCGATCGCGCTCTGGGCGGCCGCGGGATGCAGCAAGGCGCCCTCGGGCGTTGGTGCGAGCTGCGCGACCGACGAGACGTGCGAGAGCGCGCTCTGCTTCATGGGTCGCTGCACAGCGTCCGACTCCGATGTCGACGGGGACGGTCTCTCCATCGCGCGCGAGCTGCGTCTGGGGACCAATCCGCTCGATCCCGACTCGGACCGCGACGGCCGACCGGACGGCCTGGAGGTGGGCGCGGGGGACCTCCCCCTCGATACGGACGGCGACGGCAACATCGACGCGCTCGAGTCGGGCATCGCGTCCAGCGGCGGAGGCTGCCTGCCCGATGAGCACGACCCCTCCGACGGCAAGGCGACCCTTGCGGCGCACCTGGCGCAGCGCGGCTGCTCGACTCTCGGGGTCTGCGCCACGACGACGACGGCGACGTGCGTCTTGGGCCATGTGGCGTGCCTCGTCTCGGACAGCCGCTACGAGGCCGGCACCGAGACGCGCTGCGATGGGCTCGACAACGACTGCGACGGGCTGACCGATGAGGCGCTCGCTTGGCGCGGGCTGTCGCTTGGTGAAGCCTGTCAGGCGGACGGCGTCTGTGGCCTCGGGCACGTCGAATGCGACGCGAGCCTGGGCACAACGCAGTGCTCGACCGCGCCCGGAGGCAGCCACAGCGCCGCGAGCCCCGAGCGCTGCAACGGCCTCGACGACGACTGTGACGGTGACACGGACGAAGACCTCCGCCTCGGAATGGACTCCGCGGGGCAAGCGCTAGGCGCCCCGTGTACGAGCGCCGGCGTGTGCGGCGTCGGACGCGTCGAGTGCGGGAAGGGCACCTCGGACATACCGGTCTGCTCGGCGGACCCCGCGGGAAGCGCCTACGTCGGCGTACCGGAGCTGTGCAACCAGCTCGACGACGACTGCGACGGGCAGACCGACGAGGACTTCACGTTCACCGACGCCGCAGGAACCCTTTACGCGATCGGCGCTTCCTGCGGCGTCGGGCGCTGCCAGGGCGGGAAGGTCCTCTGCGCGGACACGTTGCTGTCAGCGACGTGCTCGAGCCCGCTGAGTCCGCTTCCAGACGAGCTGTGCAACGGGGAGGACGACGACTGTGACGGGACCGTGGACGACCCGCCCATTGCTCCCGTGGCGGGCACTTGTCCAACGGCCGGTGTCTGCGCCTCGGCCGGCGTCCTGGTCGCGGCCTGCAAGGACGGCGCCTGGACGTGCGTCGCGGCACCCAACGGAGACTACGAGGCGGTCAGCGAGACCCGGTGCGACGGAAAGGACAACGACTGCGATGGCGCAACTGACGAGAGCGCGTCGTACTTCGATCCACTGGCGGGCACCGCGAACGGGGTCGGGACCCCGTGTGGGACCGGCGTCTGCGCAGGCGGCCACGTCGTGTGCTCTCTCGACGGCAAGGGCGCGCTGTGCTCGACCGCGCAGCTTGCCGGCGACGAGTCGTGCAATGGCCAGGACGACGACTGCGACGGGACCTCGGACGAGGAGCTCCAGTGGTCGGGGCTCGCGCTCGGGGCGCCGTGCGATGGCGTCGGCGCCTGCGGCAAGGGCACCGTGGTCTGCGCGACGACCGGAGTCGCCACCTGCTCGACCAACGCGGACGCTCCAGGAAGCCAGGCGGTCAAGGAGACCTGCAACGGCCAGGACGATGACTGCGACGGCCTGACCGACGAGTCCACCGAGGTGCTGCTCGACGTCGCGGCGTGCCTCGGGCCCGGCGTCTGTCAGAACGCAGGCGGGGTCCCAAAAGCGTGCACCGATGGCGTGCTGACGTGCGATCGCTCCGCGGTCAGCGGCTACGAGCCCGGGACCGAGACGACCTGCGACGGCAAGGACAACGACTGCGACCAACTCATCGATGAGGGGCTCCCGAAGAAGCCGACGAAGGCTTGGAACCTCGTCTCCGCCGGCTCGCCGCCGCCGCGGCTCGAGACCGTCGCAGCCTACGATCCGGCGAGCGGGACCGTCATCGTGACCGGCGGACGCACGCTGGAGGGCCCGCTCGACCAGCCCGCGTTGCTTGGAGACACGTGGCAGCTGCGGACCGACTCAGGCACCTGGGACGCCAAGGGCGGCAAGGTCACCCCGGTGCGCGGTGGCGCGACGCTCATCGCCGATCCCCCAGGCGAGCGCCTCGTGCTCTTTGGCGGAACGGCGGCCCCGAATGGGGAGCCACCCAGCCCGACCGCGGAGATCGTCACCTTGACGGTCGGCGAGTGGACCTGGACGCCCATGCCCACGCTGGGCAAGGTCGCACCTCGGAGCGATCACGCGGCCGTCTTCGATCCCACCAATCGGTGGATGTGGGTCATCGGCGGCACGGGCTCGGGTCCGGGCTCCGCGGTCGCCGCGCTGGATCTCGCGAGCGGCCAGTGGCTACCGTCGCTGCCGCAAGGGCCCGGTTGGCGCCACGCACCGGCAGCTGCATTCGTCCCGGCGGAGGGGAGCAGCCCCGCACGCATCGTCGTGTTCGGCGGTCGCTCCGGGGTGGATGGCACGACGCTCGGGGACACGTGGCTCCTCGCGCTCGGCGCCTCGGGTTGGACGCCCCACGCGCAGCCGTTGTCCCCTCCCCCGCGCAGCGAGCATCGCATGGTGAGCGGCAAGACCGGGGTCTGGATGTTCGGCGGCGTCGACGGCAAGGGCCAGGTGCTCGGCGACCTCTGGCGCTTCGATCCGTCCGCGCTCACCTGGGAGCCGCTGCCACTCCCTCCCGGCTCGCCCGCGGCCCGTCGCTCTCCCGGCCTCGTCCGCACCGACGCCGGCGTGCTCCTGCTCGGCGGCGCCAGTCAGACGGACGCGCTCTCCGACGCCTGGTGGCTCTCCGAGGGCACGACACCGAGCTTCGTGCCGCTCGCGAGTGCCTTGGTGACGCCTCGCCTGGAGGCGCTGATCGCAGGCTCCTGGGCTGCCCGGCTCTGGGTCTACGGCGGAGTGCGACGGGACCTGAGCGCGCCCGTGCCGCTCGGCGACGCGTGGGTTCGCGACGCGACGACCGGAGGCGGCTTCGGGCTGGTCTCCAGCGCTGGGCCCGCGCGCCTCGATCCGGCGCTCGCCTTCGACGCCGCTGGCGACCGCGTCCTGGTCCATGGTGGCCGAACCGCGGCGGGTGCGCCGCCAACCTCGACGCTGCATTGGCTCCAGGGGTCGACCTGGACGACCGTGGAGACCTCGGTCGCGCTCGTCGAGCACGCCAGCGCCTGGGATCCCATCTCTGCACGCGTGATCGTCCACGGCGGCGTCGGAGCCGACGACACTCCGCGGCTCGACACGTGGTCGCTCAGCACGGCGGGGGCCGTCGAGAAGCTCACGCTCACGAGCGGCGCGCCGGTCCCGAGGCGCGGAGGAGTCGCCATACACGATTCCACGGGACCACGCCTCATCCTTGTCGGAGGCGAGGGCAGCGGCGGGGCGATCGCGACGCTTTCATTGGACGAGCGCGTCTACGAGACTGTCGTGACGATTCCCGCGCTGGCGACACGCCGACCCGTCACCGCCTACGAGCCCGCGAGTGGCCGGCTTCTCGTGGGAGTCGCGGGCCCGCCCGCGCAGTTCTGGTTGGTCGACCTGGTCGCCAAGTCGGCCCAACCGCAGCCGTTTTTTGCGCTTCCGAACGCGCTCGCAGGCACCGCGACGCTCTACGACTCCGCAATGGGGATGGCCTTGACCTTCGGCGGCTCCGACGCCTCCGCGCACGGCCGCAACGTCCTGTGGTCGCTCGACTGGTCGTGCGCGCCCTAGGCGGGCTAGCCGCGTTGGGCGTGCTGGCGCGCAAAGGCGGTCAGCGACTCGGAGATCTCGCCCTGGACGTCCTGCGGCTCCAAGAAGCCGATCTCGACCGCCAGGTCTGCGTAGCGTGTGGCGACGATGGCCTTCTGGAACTCGCCGAGCCACAGGTCGATGAGCTGGCGCGGGACCAGCTTGAGCGACGATCTCCCAGGCAAGGCCGTCGCAAACGACGTGCACTCGAGGCGCATGAGGGTGCGCAGCATCCGGCTGGCGACCTCCTTGAACCGGGTGCTGCCGTACTTGTCGCGATCGCCAAGCCCAAAGACGACGATCTTGCGAAACGGCAGCCGTAGCGCCTGCGGGTAGAGCAGCTGCTCGCCCCACGCGCCGGTGAGGCGACCATCGAGCATGAGCCGAGAGAACGTCCCGTTGAGGCGCCAGTCGACGAGCCCGCCGACACCGCGCAGCGGCCTCTCGTCGGCGAAGTGCGACAGCACGAGCGTATCGTAGGTCACCTCATCGAGGCGCGGCAGCGTGGGCGTGACGACCTTGAACAGCATGGCCTTGCGTGCGCCTCAGCCGCCGTCCGGCGTCGCCAGCGAGGCGATCTTGTCCAGGATCCCGTTGATGAACGAGCTCGAGTCCTCGCTGCCGTAGCGCTTGGCGATCTCGATGGCCTCGTTGAGGCTCACCTTGCGCGGGATGTCGCTCATGTACTTCAGCTCGTAGGTGGCCATGCGCAGGATGTTGCGATCGACGACGGCCATGCGCTCGAGCTTCCAGTTCGTCGAGGCCGATTGGATGAGCAGGTCGATCTCGTCTTCCTTCTCACGCACGCCGCGGACGAGGCGTTCGGCGAACTCGTGGACCTCATCGCTCTGGGAGGTCTCGTCTGGAAACGACGTCCAGTATTCGCCGAACGCGCGATCGGTGTCCAAGCCCTCGTTCTGGACGTTGAACTCGAGGTCGTAGAGGAGCTGAAGCGCGCACTCCCGAGCCTTGCGTCGATTGCCCATGCTAGCGCTGAGCGCCCAAGGCCCGGAGCCGGCGCAGCACGTCGACCATCTCGATGACCGATACGGCCGCCTCGGCCCCCTTGTTGCCTGCCTTGGTGCCGGCCCGCTCGATGGCCTGCTCGATGGAGTCGGTCGTGAGCACGCCAAAGCCGACAGGCACGCCCGTCGCCAGCGCGATCTGAGCGACGCCCTTCGCCGCCTCGCCCGCCACGTAGTCGAAGTGCGGCGTGGCGCCGCGAATGACCGCGCCCAGCGCCACGACGGCGTCGACGGCGCCCGACTCCGCCAGCACCTTCACCGCCAAGGGGAGCTCGAAGGCACCCGGGACGCGAACGATCCGCGCGCCCTCGACGTCGCCACCGTGTCGCCGAATGGCGTCGAGCGCGCCTTGGAGCAGCGGCTCGGTGAGGAAGCCATTGAAGCGACTCACGACCAGACCGAAGCGCATCCCCGCGGCGCTCAGCATGCCTTCGATTTCAATGGACATCGGCTACGCTCCATCCCGGGACGCTCGCGAACCAAGCGCAGTCCTCGGGGCGTGGCATCTTAGCCACGGATGCGGCCACGTCAACCGTTTTCGCCGCGCGCGACCGAGCCGGCCGTGCCACCCGCGAAGCCGCGAAAGATCGCGCCAAACCATTGAAACCATTATAAGTCTTTTTGTTGACTTGCCTGAAAAGCCAGGTATATAGTCAGCCGCCTTTTTGACCGGGCAAAGGATCATAGGGACATAGTGGACGGGCACCTCTCCGGTTTCGAAATCTTCGTGTTGGGGACCTATGGGGTCCTCCTCGTCTTCCTGTCGATCTACGGGTTCCACCGGTATTGGCTGGCGTACCTCTACTATCGCCACAAGAAGGACGTGCCGGTGCCGGACCGGCAGTTCGCGGACCTGCCGCGGGTCACGATTCAGCTGCCCACGTTCAATGAGATGTACGTCGTCGAGCGCCTCATCGACGCCACCTGTCAGATTCGCTACCCCAAGGACAAGCTCGAGATCCAGGTGCTGGACGACTCGATCGACGACACGGTCCACATCGCCCGCGCCGCGGTCGAGAAGTGGCGCGCGCAAGGGTACGACATCCACTACCTGCACCGCACCAATCGAGACGGCTTCAAGGCGGGCGCGCTGGAGGAGGGCCTGAAGGTCGCCTCGGGCGAGTTCGTCGCGGTCTTCGACGCGGACTTCGTACCGCAGGGCGAGTTCCTCGAGCGGACCATCCACTTCTTCACCAACGAGAAGATCGGCATGGTCCAGGTCCGCTGGGACCACCTCAACCGCGACTTCAGCCTGCTCACACGCGCCCAGTCGGTGCTGCTCGACGGACACTTCATCATCGAGCACACCGCGCGCAACCGCTCGGGGCGCTTCTTCAACTTCAACGGGACCGCGGGGATCTGGCGCCGCGCGACCATCGTGGACGCGGGCGGCTGGCAGCACGACACGCTCACGGAGGACCTCGACCTCTCCTACCGCGCGCAGCTCTCGGGCTGGAAGTTCGTCTTCCTGCCCGACGTGCTCTCGCCGGCGGAGGTGCCCGTCGAGATGAACAGCTTCAAGAGCCAACAGCATCGGTGGGCCAAGGGCAGCATCCAGACCGCCAAGAAGCTCTTGCCGCGCATCCTGAAGAGTTCGCTCCCGTGGTCGGTCAAGGCGGAGGCCACGTTCCACCTCACCAACAACCTCGCCTACCTGCTCATGGTGGTGCTGTGCCTCATCCTGCCGGTCAGCATCGTGGTCCGGCATGGCCTGCGCGTCCCGGCGCTCATGTACATCGACTTGCCCGCCTTCCTGCTGGCCTCGATCTCGATGGCATACTTCTACTACGTCTGCCAACGCGAGGCCGGCGTCTCGCGCTGGGAGCGGCTCAAGTACCTGCCGGTCGTGCTGTCCATCGGCATCGGGCTCTGCATCAACAACGCCAAGGCTGCCATCGAGGCGCTCTTCGGGCATCAGTCCGGCTTTGCGCGCACGCCCAAGTACGCCGTCACAGACAAGGGTGACATCGCGTGGCACAAGCACACGCAGTACCACCGCAAGAAGGACTGGCTGCCGTTCCTGGAGCTCAGCCTGGGCCTGTGGTTCACGTACGCGGTCTATCTCGCCATCGAGTACGGCGCGTGGGTCGGCTTGCCGTTCATGGTGCTCTTCCAGTTCGGCTTCCTCTACATGGCGCTCCTGTCGCTGTTCCAGACGCGCACGCGCTTTGCCGCGGCGCCGTCGGACATCTAGCGCGTTCTAGTCCAGTCGCACGTCGCAGAAGAGGCCGTCGGCCGTCCAGTCCTGAAACCACTCGCCGACGTTGGCGGCGATGACGTCCAGGTCAACCCCCGCGTCTGCGCACCGCTCGAGGGCCTGCTCGACCGTCAGGCCCTCGACCAGCGCCGAGAGGAGCGCGAACTGCTCGGCCGAGAGCGGCGCCCGCCAGGTCGTGTAGTCGCTGCGCCAGAGCAGCAGATACGACGGCTCGGGCTCGGGCTGTGGCGGCGCGGGCTCTTCGTCGACGACCACGGCCTGATACGTCGGGTTGACCGGAGACCGGGTGACCAGGAGCCGGTGCGCCGGGATGAGCGTGAGGCGCACGTCGCCAAAGCGCTCGGGCGGGATCGCCGCAACGGCGTCAACACCGATCGCCGGCCGCTCCGGGGCGTGAAAGACCTCCTCGACGAGCACCTCGAGCCGAGCCAGGTCCGACGCAAACGCCGCGGTCGCCGGCGACGGAAGCGCGCGCCGCTCCAGGAAGTCGGGAAACGCGGCCGCGAGGCCCATGAGCCGATAGTGGCGCGGCGGGTAGGCGTCGAGAAAGTCCGTCGCCACGGCATGGAACGCGTCCTCGCCAAGCACGGCCTTCGTGGCCTCCAGGTCGTCGGACAGGTAGTCCAGCAGGCGCCACGCGTACATGTTGGCGTAGATGCTCAGCCGCTCCGTCGCAGACAGCGCCCGAGACGGCAAGACGACGTCGCCGAGCGCCTCCGGTGGCACGTCGAGCCACGCACGGGAGGCGCGCAAGCCGGCCGGCACGCCTTCCGGATGCCGCACGACGTCCATCATCCACCGCTCGAAGCGGTCGAGGTCGAAGTCGGCCTCAGCCATGCGCGTGCTCGACCGAGGGCGTGGCCTCGTCGCCCCGAAACTGGCGCGCCTTGAGCACCTCGGCATGGACGGTCTCGAAGGACGGGATCTCGTCGTCCCATTCGACGAGCGTGGAGCGCGGCCCCGCGCAGCGCATGAGCTCCGCGTAGAGGTCCCACACGGCCGGAACGACGTAGTCGTCGTGGGTGTCGATGCAGTGGGTGTCACGGTCGGTGTGACCCGCGAGGTGGACTTGCACCACGCGATCCAACGGGATCGGCGGGAGCCACGTACGGGCGTCGAAGTCGTGGTTTCGGGAACAGACGTAGACGTTGTTCACATCGAGCAGGAGCGCGCAGTCGGAGCGCTCGGCCAGCTCGGCGATGAACTCGGCCTCGGGGATGGTCGAGGCCGCAAAGGTCGCGTAGGTCGACGGGTTCTCCATGACGAGGGGGCGCTCGAGCACGTCTTGCACGATCCGGATGCGCTCGACGAGGTGCCTGAGCGTGGTCGGGTTGTACGGCAGCGGGTAGAGGTCGTGGCCCTCGACGCCACCCACGCCGGTCCAGCAGATGTGGTCGCCGAGCCAAACGGCCTTGACGCGCGCTGCCAACGCTTTGACTTTCCTGAGGTACTCGAAGTCGATAGGGGCGGTGCTCCCGATGTTGAGCGATACGCCGTGCAGCACGATGGGGTAGCGCTCTGCGACCTGGTCGAGCACCCACATGGGCCGCCCACCCGTGTCGAGGAAGTTCTCGGTGATGACCTCGAACCAGTCGACTGCGGGCCAGTGATCAAGGATGTCCGGGTAGTGCTCCTTGCGAAGGCCCAGGCCGTAGCCCAGGTCCGGAAGCCCCCAGCGATTGGGAATCACGTGACCTCCAGGAAGGCGAGGAAGGCGCGGCGGGGCGCCAGCGTTCGCTAGCCGCACCCGCCGCCGTGCAGGGTCAGGCTACTTGCTGTCCTTCTTGTCGTCGCCCTTGCACTTCTTGTCGTCGCCCTTGCACTTGTGGTCCTTCTCCTTGCCCTTGCACCCCTTGTCCTTGCCCTTGCACTTCTTGTCCTTGCCCTTGCACTTGTGGTCCTTGTCGCCCTTCTTGGCGTCGCAGCCACCTTCGCCCTTGCAGCCCTGCACGCTCAGGTCCACGTTCGTGGCGGCCTTGGCCGTGCCCGACAGCGCGGTCACACCCGCGAGAACACCGGCCGCCGCGGCAGCCACCACCTTGCTGAAGTCTCGACGATTCATTTGGAGCTCCTATCATGCGGCTGATGATGCGCCTTCTCGAGCGGCCGCGCGCTCGAGGACGTCGTCCATCGCGGTACGCCCGACGACCGGTCCGTACCACGAAGAAAAGACTGGGAGCAGTCGACCTGCCTCGCGCTCCGTACGTTCGCCGCCGCCTTCAGGATCGTTACTCCAAGAAAACGGCGACAGCGACATGGGACGAGCGATTGTTTTCCAGCTTGGAGCCGCACGTCAAGCGCTCCACGGGGCATGGACGAAGTAGACCCCGAAGAATTCGCCGGGTGTTTGACCTCGCTCGCGGCGAGCGTTACACGCCAGCGCCAGGAGGAGCCCATGACCCACCGCGCCCTACGTTTCCTGTGTGTCGTTCCCGCGGCGCTGGTCGCGAGCGTGTCCCATGCTGCGCCACCGGCCATCGATCGCGCGGACTTCGACGCGAAGGTCGGTCCGTGCGCTGACTTTTACCGCCACGCGACGGGCGGATGGCAGGATCGCCACCCCATCCCGCCGGAGTTCGCCATCTTCCGGGCCTTCGAAGAGGTCGCGCAGCGCAACCAGGGAATCCTCAAGGAGCTCGCCGAAGGCGCTGCACGCGGAAAGCATGCCGCCGGGACGCCCGAGCGCCTCGTTGGCGACTTCTACGCGGCGGGGATGGACGAAGCGCAGGTCGAGAAGCTCGGCACGACCCCGCTCCGAGAGGATGAGGCGGCCTTCGCGTCCATCCGTTCGCCCGCGGAGCTGGCGCGCGCGCTGGCGGAGTGGCGAGCCGTGGGCGCGGTGGGTGCGTTTCGTGCGTACGTGGATCTCGATGACAAGGACGCGACCAAGTACATCGTCCACCTTCAGCAGGCGGGGCTCGGCCTGCCAGACCGCGACTACTACACGCGAACCGATGCCAAGTCCGTCGCGCTCCAAGGCGCCTACCGTGCTCACATCGAGCGGCTGCTGGTGCTCGCCGGCTCGCCGGAGGCCCAGGCGAAGACGGAGGCGGCGAGCATCTACGCGCTCGAGGAGCGACTCGCCCGCGCGCAGATGACGCTGGTCGAGCAGCGGGACCCGGACAAGGTCTACAACAAGCTCACGCTCGAGGCGCTCATGGCTCGGGCTCCGGGGTTCCCGTGGGACGTCTACTTCAAGACGCTGGGCGTCCCGCCGGCGACCCCGCTGAATGTGCGGCAGCCCGCTTACCTGGAGGCGGTGGCCAAGGCGGTCTCTGAGCTGCCGCTGGCGACGTGGGCGCTCTACCTCCGGTGGACGGCGCTCCAG
Organism: Pseudomonadota bacterium; assembly: GCA_005776585.1. GTDB lineage: Bacteria > Myxococcota_A > UBA9042 > SXOX01. The sequence goes on from SXOX01000267.1 coordinate 12,517, forward strand.
TCGAATACGGCCATGCTCCCCAAGCGGTTCGCCGAGGCGGCGTTCGAGTTCTACGGCAAGACGCTGACTGGCGCGCAGGTGATGCAGCCGCGCTGGCGGCGCGTGCTCGAGGCGACTGACCGCGCCCTGGGTGAGGCGTTGGGTCGCCTCTACGTCGAGCGCGCGTTTCCGCCGGCGGCCAAGCGGCGCATGTTGACGCTCGTCGCCGACCTCCGCGCCGCCTTGGGCGAGCGCATCGACGCCCTGCCCTGGATGAGCGCGGCGACCAAGGCCAAGGCCAAGCAGAAGCTCGACACGATCATGGTCAAGATTGGCTACCCCGACCAGTGGCGCGATTACAGCGGCCTCGCCGTGTCTCGGAAGACGTTCTTGGCGAACGTGCGCGCCGCGCGCCGGTTTGACCTACAGCGCACGCTCAAGAAGCTGGGCGGGCCGGTGGACCGCACCGAGTGGGGTATGTCACCGCCCACGGTCAACGCGTACTACAACCCCACGCTCAACGAGATCGTCTTCCCCGCGGGCATTCTTCAGCCCCCGTTCTTCTATCAGGACGCCGATGACGCGGTGAACTACGGCGCGATCGGCATGGTCATCGGTCACGAGCTCACGCACGGCTATGACGACGAGGGACGCCGATATGACGCCCACGGCAACCTCACCGATTGGTGGACTCCGGAGGACGCGGCGGCCTTCGATGCGCGCGCGGCCAAGGTCGTCGCGCAGTTCGACGCCTATGAGGCTCTGCCGGGGCTCCGGCTCAATGGCAAGCTCACCTTGGGCGAGAACATCGCCGACCTCGGCGGGCTGAAGATCGCCTACGCCGCGTTGGAGCGGGCGCTGGCGCGGGGCGGCAAGGCCGAGCCGATCGATGGGCTTCGCCCGGCGCAGCGCTTCTTTCTCGCCTACGCGCAGGCGTGGCACGGCAACGTGCGTGAGCCGGAGCTGCGCAACCGGGTCGCGACCGATCCGCACGCTCCAGCGAAGTACCGCGTCAACGGTCCGCTCGCCAACCTACCCGAGTTCCACGGCGCCTTCGGATGTCAGCCCGGCGATGCGATGGTGCGCCCGGCCGAAGACCGGCCGCAGATCTGGTAGCTCCGAACCGGGACGGCCGAACCGGCAGCTCAGAACACGCAGCTCAAGCCACGCCGTCGACGCGGAGGTGCACGAACGCCTCACGGTTGCCTTTGGGGCCCGTGACCTCGTTGTCTCGCGTGCCGAGGTGCGTGAGGCCAAGCTCGGTCCCGCAGCGCACGACGCCCGCGATGGCCGCGCGGCGCGCGCCCTCATCGCGCACGACGCCGCCCTTGCCGACGTTGCCACGGCCGACCTCGAACTGCGGTTTGACCATGGCCAGGATCTCTGCGCGTGGCGCGCAGCGAGCGACGACCGGCGCCAAGACGAGCGTCAGGCTGATGAAGCTCACGTCGATGACGGTCAGGCTGACCGGCTCCGGAACGTGCGTCGCCCCGAGGTCGCGCACGTTGGTCCGGTCGAGGACGACGACGCGGGGATCGCTCTGGAGCGACCACAGCAGCTGACCGTAGCCGACGTCGACGGCGTAGACACGCGCGGCGCCACGGCGCAGCAGGACGTCGGTGACGCCTCCCGTGGAGGCGCCGACATCGAGACACGTGCGACCCGTAGGGTCGACGGCGAAGGCGTCGAGTGCGGGCGCGAGCTTGAGGGCGCCCCGACTCGCGAAGCCTTGCGCCTCGGTCACGCGCACGACCAGCTCCTCCGGAGTCCGATGTGCCGGAAGCCGATCGCTCGGCTTGTTGATGCGCGTCTCGCCGACGTACACCTGCCCGGCGAGGACCAGCGCCTGCGCCCGCTCGCGGCTGGGCGCCAGGCCGAGTTCGACCAGGAGCAGATCGACCCTTGGGCTCACGCGCTCTCGGGATCGAACGGCCGCGTCTCGGCCTGACCGTCTTTGACGGACAGCAGCAGCTCGACCTTCTTCTCGGCGGCACCCAGGAGCTCTCCTCCGGAGCGGGCCAAGGCCATGCCGTTCTCGAAGGCCTTGAGCGCGTCCTCGAGCGGCAGGTCGCCACGCTCCAGACGCTGCACCTCGCTCTCCAGAGCCGACAGGATGGCCTCGAACGACGCGGGTTGACCCTCGATGGGGGGGGTGGTGCTCATGAGGTGCTCTCCAGAAGTGATGGTGGCGCGCAGTCGAAGCGGAGTCCGGCGTAGCCGACGACCGAGCTCTTGTCGCCAGAGACGTCGCCGCTGTCCTGGTAGCGCACGAGCGTCGCGCGCGCCGCGCCGATCCGTGCGGCGGCGGTCATGACCGCCGTGGTCGCGAGCACTCCGCACATCGAGATGTCGCGCTGGGCGACGACGTCGAACAAGCCGCGCGCGTCGCACGCCAGCATGCGCTCGATGGCTGCGCGGTCCTTGGCGTTGCCGACGGCGGCGGACTCGAAGTGATTCATGTCGCTCGAGGCCACCAGCAGCGTGCGCCCGGGCCAGGCGCGCAGCCGGTCGGCGAGGAGCTCGCCCAGCCGCACGCAGCCCGCGAGGTCGAGCCCGGAGACCGACAGGGGGACGAGCTGGACCTGCGGGTTGCACGCCTGAAGAAACGGTACCGCGAGCTCAATCGCGTGCTCGAAGCGGTGCGCCAGGCCGTCACGGACGAGCCAACCGCTGCTCGCCGCGACGAGATCGTCGGCCGCGACGGCATCGATGGCGACAGCACCTCCGGGCATGGCCCAGGCCTCGGCGTCGTCGATCGCGCGCCGCGCGCCGAGGCCGCGGTGATTGGGTCCGACGACGACGACGCGGTCGGGGATGACGATGCCGCCAAAGGTCGCGCCCGCGACGGCGCCGGAGTAGCGCCAGCCTGCGTGGGGCGTCACGGCGGCGGTGACCTGTGTGGAAAGACTGGCGCGCGGTCCGAGCAGGCGCGCCGTCGTGGTGGCCAGGCGCTCCGCCGAGGCCGGGTACCAGCCGTCGTCGGCGAAGCGAGGCGCGCGAATCGGCGACGCGGCCGCCATCACCCGACGAACACGCGCTGGCGCAGAAACTTGGCGACCCGGAGATTGAGCAGCTCCGGGTACTCGATGGGCAGGTAGTGCGTCCCGCCGCGCACGGTGAGCAGCTCCGCCCCCGGGATGGTCGAGGCCATGGACTCGGAGACCGCGGGAGGCGTCATGACGTCTCGGTCGCCCACGATGACGAGCGTCGGCACGGCGATCGTCTCGAGCATGTCGCGCGCGTCGTGCTCCGCGAGCGCCTTCATGGTCGCGAGATAGACATCGTAATCAAGGCGAAGGAAGCCGCCCGCCAGCTCCCGTAGGAGCGCCTCGTCGACCTGTGGGCTGAAGAGGCCAGTGTGCTTGAGCCACGCGGCAAACGGCGCGAGGACCGCCAAACGGGCCTGAACGGGGCCAAACCACGGCTCGAGCGCGTGCAGTTGGCTCAAGAGCGGCCGGAGGAAACCGCCGAGGCTCTGGATGCCGAGCCGCCCGCTGAGGGCGCCGAAGGCCGTGTCGAGCGGGACGCCCGCGGCGCCACCGACGAGCACGAGGGCACGGCAGCGGTCGGGCGCGCGGCGATAGAGCTCGAGCGCGACCTGCACGCCCATCGACCAGCCGAAGACGACCGGCCGCTCGACGCCCAGCGCGTCCATGACGCGGAGCATGTCGTCGACCTGATCGGTGATCGCGACGCGCTGAGGTGGAACCGGCTTGCCCGACCCATAGAGCCCACGGTAGTCCCACGAGATGATGCGGTGCTGCGGCCGAAAGTGGTCCACGACGTGGCGCCAGGCGTCGAGGTTGCCGCCGAGCCCGTTGGCGAGGCAGAACGGCTCACCCGGACCGTCGACGTCGTAGGCGCACAGGTCGGTCCCGTCGGCTGCTGCGACGCGCACTTCTCGCTGATCGGCTCGCTGCGTGGTCACGCCCGGTGTCTACACGACCGGCGACGGCGAGGCAACCGGCCTACTCCAGCGTGTAGCACAGCGGTGAGTAGGTGACCTCGATGACACTGGAGGCTCCGGGGAAGCACGTCGCGCTCGAGGTGAAGACGACCGCGTTCTTGGCCGCGTCGTAGGTCCAGCCGTCCGCGCAGGCCGTGCCGTTGACCTTGAGGACCAGCGTCTTCGGGTCCGGCAGGCCTTTGAGCTCGAACGTGTCCACGGGCTTGAATGCGTCCTTGCCGATCTCGTCGAGGAGCGAAGGCTGCGTACCGTCCGTCTTCCCGAACGAGCAGATACTCGCGGAGAACCCGCCGAGCGCCTTGGCCGCCTCGCTGTAGCGCGTGCCGGCCTCCGCCCCCGACCCTTTGCCGCCGCCGCCCGGCTTCCACCCACCGCACCCGCCCAGGGGTGCCGCGTCGGTCGGAGCATCGCCGACGATCGCGTATCCCCGCACGGCGCCGTTCGGCTTGACGCCCTTGAGGAACGCGACGTAGTCGTCGACCGCGCCCGGACTGTGGTCTTGTTCGTCGGACAGCCAGATCACGACCAGCGTCGCGTCCTCCCGGACGAAGGCGTGGTTCGGCCCACCGCACGTGCCGCCGACGCAGAAGGTCCCGTTCTCGGGCGCGCACGTATCGCCCGGATTGCACGTGACTGTGGACTGCGCCATCACGTCGGGCTGGAAGGCGAGCCACGCGGCGCGCAGCCCCTGCTCGTCTCCGCTGCCCTTCGTGCCGACCTTGACCGTGGTGACGAACGGCGTGGGATCGGCGTTCGTGACGTACTGCGGCGGGCCCACGAAGCGCCCTTTGCCCTTGTCGATGTCGGTCGTGACCACGGCGATGCGGTACTGGACGTTCCAGGTCTTGGCCTGGTCGAGGAAGCCTGCGAACCCGGTCGCCAGCAGGTTCTGCTCGTCACCCATCGAGCCCGAGTTGTCCACCACGAATACGATGTCCGCAAAATACTCCGGCTTCTGCTGGAAATACTCCGTGCGCTCCTTCTCTGCGGTCGCGACGCCCGACAGCGCCAAGGTCGCGACACCAGCCTCGGTGGTGTTTGCCTTGAACGCGACGATGCAGCTCTTGGCACCTGCGGACGTAGGCAGAAACTGGACATTGAACAAGATCGCCGCTGCAGCGTCCTCGTAGAGCGGCGCCGGCAGCGTCGGCAGACCCTTCCAGACGAACTGGCCGGCGCACCCGCTGAAGTCGACCGTGGCGAGATCGAGCTTGAGCGGCCCCAAGCGCGTGACTCCGACCGGGGCACTCTCGGTGCCGCAGCCGACGGGCGCGAGCCCGAAGTCGATGGCCGTCGGCTGCACGTGGACGCCCGAGTTGCCGACCGCGCCGCGCAGTGTCGGAGGCAGGCCGCCTTCGGGCGTGACGTGCTGGATGATGGCCGCGGGCGGATATCCGTCGACGAGGGCCGCGACAGCCAACGCCGCGTCCTCGCCGGAGGTGCCCGAGGGCGTGTACACGATGGGGATGTCGAGGCGTTCGCCGAAGAAGACGTGGCGCCCCGGGGGCGGTCCGTCGGGCGCGACCGAGAAGACGCTGCTGGCGCCCGACGGCTGGCACAGACCCGACGGGGAAGCGCACGCGACGAAGCTCATGGCCGCCCAGGTGCACGGCAGCGAGCCCTCGTTGACGAGCGTGATGGTCTCGGTGGCGTGGTTGCCCGGACCGACCAGCCCGAAGTACAGGCTGGGCGGCTCATAGTGCGGGATGCACCGGCCCGCGGCGGTGTTGCGTCCGAGGAGGGACACGGTCGCGACCGGCTTCACCGGGTCGTCGGTCTTGACTGACAGCGTCCCGACGCCCTGCCCGTCGGGGTCACCGACGTTGGTATACGTCAGTCGGACCTCGGTGCGTCCGCCCTTGGGCGCCAGCGTGACCGGCACGATGGGGCCGGAGTCGATGAGAAACCCCTTGGCCGTGTCGGCGGTAAGCGTGACACCGAGCACGGTAAGCGGCACGGGGCCGTCGTTGAGGACCAAGACGGTACGCTCGTGCGTGTAGCCGATGCCGACGATGCCGAAGTCCACGAGCTCGGGCGGATCCAGGCGCACGGCCGGCTGAGCGGCCTTGCCTCGGACGGGCACCGAGCGCGCCGTGACGACCCAGTCCTTGGCCTTGACGTCGAGCGTGCCGAGCGCGGTGTCGACCTCGAGCGCCTCGACGGGTGAGAAGCGCAGCGTCACCGTCCGCGTCTCTTGCGGTGCGAGTACGACCGGCCCAGGTGGGAGGCCAATCGCCGTGAGCTTGGCGTGCGCGCCGGTCAAGGCGACGGACTCGACCGTGAGCGCATCGGCGGCCGCGTTGCGCAGGGTGACGTCCGCGAGCGCGGTGCCACCGACCGGTACCCAGCCGAAGTCGACCTGCGCGGGCGTGACGACGAGACGCGGGTGCCGCTCGACGCCGCGAACGGGCACGACGCGGTTGCTGGACTCCGCGCTCGTCGTGATGAAGCGCAGGTTGGCCTGATGGACGCGGTCGCTTCCCACGGCCGACGGGGCAAAGCGCACGTTGAGCGTCAGGTCCTTGCCTGGCATCAACGTGGCGGGAAGCGACGGCAGATCGACGACCGTGAAGGCGGCTCCGCCGATGATGTCGAAGCCGACCTTCTCGATGACGAGCGGAGCCGTACCGACGTTCGAGGCGACGACCGCAAGCTTCTGGGTCTCGCCGCCGGCCAGCTCTCCGAAGTCGAGGTAGGCGGGCACGGTGGACAAGAGCGGTGTCTGGGCGCCGGTGCGGACCGGGACCGTGATGGGGCCCTTCTCCAAGATGTTGTGCCCGATGTAGACGACTCCCTGATCATAGACCGTGTCACTGGGGTGATACGTGATGGTGAACGTGGTCGACTCCCCGGGCTCCAGCGCCGTGCGCCCGAGGGGACCTACGGCGAAGTCGCTGCTCGACGTCGACATGACCGGCGTCGTGAGCCGGAGCGTGCCCGAGCGTCCGGTGTGGGTCAGAGTGACCTTGACGGAGTCTTCAGCGCCGACGGCGATGCTGGGAAAGCTCACCTGCGCCGGTGCGAGTCCAATCGCCAGGTCCGCGCCGCGCTCGACCTCGCCACCGCAGGCGGTCAGAAGAGTCAGGAGGCCGAGCCCCAGTGCGCGCCGTCGTGTGAATGAACCGAGCTGTTGAGAACTCACGCTCTTCCTCCTCGAGGCTCTAGGTCCCCTTGCAGGCGCTGCAACCCTTGCCTGCGCCCTTGAAGGTGCCCTTGAACATGAAGCAGTTCGACTCAGGCATGATGCCGTAGCACTCGCCCGCCAGGCAGCATGCGCCGTGTCCGGCGGGAATGCACAAGGTTTCGGTGCAGGTGACCCCCGCGCCGTGCCAGGTGTTGCCGGAGGTGCAGGAGACCTCCTGGGTCTCGGTGCACTCCGCGCCAGGGAGGCAGCACGCGCCGACTGGGACGACCTTGCACTGGCCTGAGCAGCCTTCGCCCAGGAGGAACTGGCCCCCGGCTCCGCTGCAGGTCCCTGGATCGAGCACGGCGCAGCCGCCGCCGGGGAGGCAGCAGGCGCCCCACCCTTGGCTGGGGAGGCACTGCGCGAGGCTGCAGAGTAGCTGATTCGGGTTGTGGACGCCGCCCTTCTTCTGGCAGTCGGCCTTGGAGGAGTCGAGGCACTGGGTATCCGCGAGGCAGCAGGCCGCCAGAGGCTCGCAGCTCGCGATGCCGCAGCCCGTCCCATCGCCGGAGTACTTGCCCTTGGACTCGGTGCAGAGCTTGCTCGAGATCTCGTTGCAGAGCCCGCTGCTGCCGCAACAGGCGCCGAGCGGCGGCGGCGTGCCGCACTTCACCTCGGCACACGTGTGGCCATCGCCGTAGTAGAGCCCACCGGCCAGGTCGCAGGCGGCCTGCCCGAGGTGCTGGCAGACGCCGCCGGCGCAGCAGGCGCCATTCGTTCCACCGCACGCGGCGTCGGCGCACTTGACGCCGGGGCCTTGGAACTTGCCGCCCTTCTTCGCGCAGGCCGTCTCGTAGATGGAGACGCACTGTCCTGGTCCCGTGCAGCACGCGCCCAAGGGGCCGCACAGCGCCTCGCCGCCCTCGTCCGTCTCACCGTCGCAGTCGTTGTCCTGATCGTCGCAGGTCTCCGGCAGCGGCGTCCGCGCGTCGCACTCGGAGAGGCCCGCGACCGTGCAGCGGCGTTCGCCCGGGCACGATCCGCTCGCGTTGGTCGTCGCGCAGTTGGTCGACAGGTCGAGGCCGGCCCACGTCGCGCGACAGGAGCAGCTGGCTCCCGCGGCGGGACGGCATCGCCCGGTGACGCAGTCGAAGCCCGCGGGGCAGGCCGTCGTCGTGCAGTCCGTGGCGCAGTAGGAGCCGGGATCTCCGGTCGAGAGGCACACGTTGTCCGCCTCGGGGAAGTGCGGGTCGGCGCACTCGGAGGCGACGACGCACGGCCGGCACAAGCGCGTGTGCACCGGAATGCAGCTGAGTCCGGCCTTTCCGGAGCGACAGAGCGTGCCAGCGGGGCACGCGAGCGTGTAGAGGACCACGTCGCACGTGCCCGTCTTCGGGCTGCACTCGACGGTATCGGCGCACGGATCGGTTGGCGGCGGGCAGACGAGCCTCGCGTCGGCCAGCGCGTGGCACTCCCCGCCGAGGCACTGGGCCCCGGTGTAGCACGGGGGCGCGGGGCAGCTCGCGCCATCGGGGGCGACGACCTCGACGCAGCCCGAGGCCGGTTCGCAACGGGCGGTGCGGCAGGCGCCATTCTTCGAAGCGTCGCAGGTCAGCGGTGCCCCGGGCACACAAAAGCCGCCCTTGCACTGGTCGCCGACCGTACACAGATCCTGATCGTCGCACGGGCTGCCATTGGTCAGGCCGGCGCACGGGCCGGGCACCACGAGGGCATCCGGCGCTGGCGTGCTCTGCGGTGCGCCGAGGTCGATCGCCCCATGAATGTCCGGCAACACCGGCTCACGCGCGGGCGCCCCCGTCTCGGTGACCGCGCACGCGCCGCCGAATCCGGCGATACCGCACAGCACCACCCACGCGAGCCACCTCGCCTCCGACCGTACTCGATCCATCGCCACGTCGCTCCGCCAGCCCGACCCGCCGCACGAGATGACGCCAAGGTCACCCGCAGCCGGTCGATATTGACACGGCCGCCCGCGCGAGACTATACCCGGCCTGTCGTGGAGCCGTCCCACAAGGGAATCGGGTGCAAGTCCCGAGCGGTCCCGCCACTGTAAGCGAGCAGCTCGACCCCAAGGCATTCGCCAGCCACTGGGCCTACCGGCCTGGGAAGGTGGGGCTCGAGCGTGGACGTTGTTCCGGTTATCGAACCGGGCGCGTTCAGACTCGCAAGCCAGGAAACCTGTCCACGACGCAGGCATGTCGCTCTTCGGCTGAAAGAGGCGCATGATTTTTGGTATCCATCGTAGCAATTACGTGGCTGGCGCTCGGCGCACCGCCTGAGCCACGGCCTGAGGATCCGCCCGACGCCCCGGTAGTCGACGTGGAGGGTACGCGCCCCTCCGCCCCTGAGATCGACCCGGCGTCCGCGGGAGACGTGCTTCGTCCATCGGCGCTTCCGGCGTCGGGTGCCGGCCGCAGCGTGGGCGACCTCGTGCGTCACACGCCCGGAGTCGTGCTCCAGCGCGACGGCGGCATCGGCAGCCGCGAGAGCGTCAGCCTGCGCGGGACGGACGCGCAGCAGGCGCTCGTCGTGCTCGACGGCGTTCGCCTCAACCCACCGCTGGGCGGTGGTGTCGACCTTGGGCTGCTTCCGCTGGCGGCCTTCGACCGAGTCGAGGTCTACCGCGGCGGCGGCGGCGCGCTCTTCGGGACTGACGCGCTCGGTGGCGCCATTCGGCTCGTCCCGCGATTCCCAGCTCCGGGAGCGACGGCGGAGGCCCGCGTCGGTGGCGGAACGCTCGGCTGGTTCGAGGCCGGGGGCACTGCAGGCTACGGCTGGCGCTCGGGACACGCGGGTCTCGTGGGCACCTTCCTCCATCGCCAGGCGCGCAACGACTTCAGCTTCGTCGATACCAACGGCCGCGATCGCACGCGCGAGCATGCCGCGACGCGGCTCGAGGCCGGAATGCTCAGCGGCGGCGCCGATCTCGGACACCTGCGGCTCCGTGGCACGGCGGGCCTCTCGTATGCCTTCCGCGAGCTCCCCGGCGTGGAGCAGCAGCCCTCGACCTCGGCCGAGCACGACACGCTCTCGGCCTTCGCGACGGCGAGCGTCCTCGGGCGCGACGTCGGAGTCCGCGGGCTGTCGCTGCGCGGCGAGCTGGCGTGGGCGTCGCATCAGTCGCGTGTCGTCGACCCGCAGCCGGCGGTCCCGCCCGCAGTCGACGTCGTGGGCCGCTCGCACTCGCTCACCGCGGCCTTCGAGACTCTCTGGTACGCGCCGCACGGCCACACCGTCCGCGCACGGCTTGGACTCGTCGCCGACCTCGCCCACACGAGCCGCCTCGGCGGAGTCGACGCCGCTCACGCCCGCGTCGTCGGCAGCACGCTCCTTGCCGATGAGTGGGCCATCGGAGGCTCGGACGTGACGCTGCAGGGCGTCGTGCGCGTCGATGCGTCGAGTCGCCAGGACACCGCGCTCGTGCCGCGTTTGGCGGTGCTCTGGGAGCCGGCATGGGAGAACGTGAGCCTCTCCGTCCGCGCCGGAGCGGGGCGGGCCTACCGGCTCCCGTCGTTCGACGAGCTGTACTTCGACACTGGCGCCGTGCGCGGAAACGCGGCACTGCGGCCCGAGGACGCCTGGTCCTTCGACGCTGGCGTGAGCCTCACCTTCGGAGCCGTGCGCCTCGCCGTCGATGCGTTTCACCTGCGGATCGAGAACCTCGTCCTGTTTCTCCCGACCACGCTCTTCAGCGTGCGCGCGGACGACTCGCAGGGCGCGCGCTCGTCGGGGCTCGAGCTGCGCGTGGGGCTGGGCCCGGTAGGGCTCGTCACCTTCGAAGGACGCTACACGTTCACCAACGCGCGCTTTCGCGACTCCGAGCGCCGGCTGCCGGGACGACCGCGCCACACGGGCGGACTGCGCACGACCCTGCGCTGGGGTGACGCGTTCACCGTCTGGCTGGAGCTCGAGGGCCAGGATGGGGCGCCCCTCGATCGCTTCGAGGCCTTGATGACTCCCGCGCGCTTTCTGGTCCATGCCGGCGCGGAGGCGCGCATCGGCCCGCACCTCGCGATCTCGCTCGAGGCCTCGAACCTGACCAACGTGCTCGACGCCGTCGACTCGATCCAGCAACCACTCCCGGGAGCCCGGCTATTCGGGGCGATTCGCTTCAATCTATACAAGTAACTGTTTATAGTGAAATCAGAAACAGAACAGACAACATCTCAGGAGATCCACCGCATGAAGACGAAATCCACTCTGTGCCTCATCGCCGCGCTCGCGGTCTGGGGCTGCGCCAAGTCCGAGGACACCAAGACCGGGCCGGGGAGCGACGCCATCGGGACGACGGACACGCCCTCGGGTGACGCGGTTGGGACCGCGGATCCGGGCCCGAGCGGCGCTGACCCGGGCGGGACCACCGGGGATACCAAGCCGCCCACCGACCTCGCGACGCCGGACACGGGAGCGGACGTGCCTCTCATCACGCCGGACACCACCACGGATGCTGGGACGGACGCTGCGCCCGACGACATCGCGGCCACCGATACGACCGATACCGGAGCCGATACCGCCACTCCGGTCGACCCGTGCGCGGCTCAGGGCAAGCTCCCCAAGGGCTGCTTCGCCACGCCGACGGCCGTCACGAGCCTCGCGCAGCAGGGCCTCGTTCTGGTCGGCAACGCCAACCTCGACGCGTCCTTCGTCGCCGGACAGGGCTTCGTCACCGTGGTCGACGCGAAGAAGGAAGAGGTCGTCTTCCGCTACGCCACGGCCCGCGAGAACCCCGCGAGCTTCGTCGTCGACGGAGACACCGTCTATCTCGTGGAGTCGGGTGCGACGACCTACGACGTGGGTGCGGGCGCCGTCGTCTCGACCGGTCCCGGCGCCGTGGAGTTCGGACCCATCGGCGGCGACCTCGCCAACATCAAGAAGGTCGAGATCGCCAACGACCCCAAGAACCCCGCCGTAGGCGCTCCGGCGATCGCGGTCCTGGTCAAGGGCATGTTGTACCTCGGCAGCTTCACGGGAGGCATCCTCTTCAAGATCGACGTCGCCAAGGAGATGGCGGTGAACGACGCGACGAACCCGATCTGGATCGACAAGACCGCGGGTCCCCACCAGACCGTCCCCGCCGTCGGACCCAACGGACTGATTTACGTGGTCGATCCAAATACGGACTTGCTGCACGTCGTGGACCCGAGCACGGACGCCGTCGACGCGGTGGCCACCAAGGCGCCGTATAAGCTCTCGAACGCGGTCGCACCGGCGTCGGCGCTCGTGGACCGTATCGCGTGGGTCAGCAGCACCCTGCTCGTCGCGAAAGGCGCGGTCAGCAACGCGCTCTCGACCTTCGACCTCACGGCCGGCACGGTCACCGTCGGCGTCGCCGAGATCGGCGGCTTCAGCAACGGCGTGAGCACACTGGATGGCGTATTTTACGTCACGCAGAGCAAGGACGGCACGATCGGCGCCTACGACGTCGTCGGCAAGACCTTCAACAAGGCGGCCGTGACGCTCGCGGGCGGGGCCGGCGCCAATCCGTGGGCCCTCGCGGTCGACAAGGGCGCGTCGGGACCGGTCGGCTGGGTCGTGAACTTCAACACGCACGAGCTCGTCAAAGTGGACCTCACTTCCGGAAAGACGCTCGTCACGCTCGCCCCGTGACCGTCGACACGACGCGTGTTCCGGCGCAGCATGCCGCGCGGTGAAGGGGCACGGCATGCTAGCTCGGGTGGTCTGTTGGGGCGTGTTGCTGCTCCCGATGGCGGTGTCGTGCCGCAAGCCGGCGCCGCCGTCGGACGCGACGACCGCTCCGGGCGCACCGCACAACCTCGCGGCTCTGGGCCAGTTCCCGGCGCCGTCCCGTGTCGTGAGCCTGGCCCCCGCACTGACCGAGCTCGTCTACGCGCTCGGCGCCGGTGATCGTCTCGTCGGCGTGACGCGTTTCTGTGACTTCCCCGCCGAAGCGCGCGCGCTTCCCAAGATCGGCGGCTTCCTCGACCCGTCGGTGGAGGCGATCTTGGCGGCCAGACCGGAGCTGGTCCTGGTCGCGACGAACTCGGGCACCGAGGCCATCGTGCGTCGCCTCGAAGCGGAGGGCCTGCGCGTACTGTGGCTGCGTCTGGATGGACTGAACGACGTACGCACCGGCCTCGAGGTCGTCGCCGAGGCGCTCGGCCGGCCCGAGGTCGGGCGCACGCTCCGGACCGCCCTCGACCGCCGCATCGCCTCAGTCACCGCACGTATCCCACACGGCGCGCGTCGACCACGCACGCTGGTCGTCGTGGGTCACCGACCTCTGATCGTGGCCGGTCCAGGGACCTGGCTCGACGAGCTCGTGACCCTTGCAGGCGGGCAGAACGCCGCAGCAGACGCCAATCGGCCCTACCCGCAGTGGTCGGCCGAGGTGCTGCTGGAGCGACGGCCCGAGGTGATCCTGGACGTCTCGATGGGCGGCGAGACCGACCTCGCACGGGCCGAGCTCGATCGATGGCGCGCGCTGACCGCGATCCCTGCGGTGCGTGACCACCGCATCCACTCGGTGCCCGACGACCGACTGCTGCGCCCCGGACCCCGCGTCGCCGACGCGCTCGAGCTCCTCGTGCGGCTCCTGGGCCCCACGCCGTGAGCCTCGCCGTCCAACCGCGTCGCCTGCTGGGGATAGCACTCGCCATTCTCGGCTTGCTCGGCCTCGCGTTCGTCGTTGGCCTGGTCGTGGGACACCGCCCCCTTGACCTGGGCCGCGCGCTCTCCGATCCGCTCAGCGTCGAGCGCACCATCCTCGTCGAACACCGCCTCCCGCGCGTGCTGCTCGGCGCGATCGTCGGCGCGGCGCTGTCGGTCAGTGGCGCGGCGTTTCAAGCGCTCATGAAGAACCCGCTGGCCGATCCCTTCGTGCTCGGCGCCAGCGGTGGCGCAGCGCTCGGCGGCACCATCGTCATCTGTGTCGGCCTCGGGACTCTCGTCCTCCCCGGCGGCCTCATGGTGTCCACCGTCCCAATTGCGGCGTTCCTCGGCGGCCTCGGCGCGCTGGTGCTCGTCATGGTGCTCGCAGGCACGCCGCGCGGCGCTTCACCCGTCGACGTGCTGCTCGTCGGCGTGGTCATGAACTTCTTCGCCTCCGCCGTCGTGATGTTCTTGAAGACGACCGTGCGGGCCGAGAAGGCGCAGGAGCTGCTCTTTTGGCTCATGGGGACGCTGGACGTCGAGCGCGTCACGGATCTGGAGATCGGGCTCTCCGCGGTGCTCGTCGGCGTGGGCGCGCTCGCGCTCTCGGCCCTTGGCCAGGCGCTCAACGTCTTGACGCTCGGAGACGAAGCCGCGGCCGCCTTGGGTGTCGATCCCCGTCGCGTCCGCCGGTGGGTCCTCGTGACGACATCCGTCGTCGTCGGCGCCGCAGTCAGCGTCTCCGGCCTCATCGGCTTCGTCGGCCTGGTCGTCCCGCACGTCGTGCGCCTCGTGCTGGGCGCCGATCATCGCGTCCTCCTGCCCGCCTCGGCGGTCCTCGGCGCCGTCTTCCTCGTGCTGTGTGACGCCGTCAGCCGCGTGCTGTTCTCCGTCTTCTCGGGCGAGACCCCGGTCGGCGTGGTCACCGCAGTCATCGGCGGGCCCGTCTTCGTTTGGCTGCTGCGGCGCACCGCCCGCGACGAGGCGCTGTAGAATGCGGCCGGACCTGCGCCTCGATGCGCTGAGCGCGCGCGCCGGGGGGCCCGGGGGCTTCACGCTCGGCCCGTTCTCGACGCACTTCCCGGCCGGAGCGCTCACGGCGATCGTCGGCCCCAACGGCTCGGGCAAGACGACCTTGCTCCGCGCGATGATGGAGACGCGTCCGCTCGCCATCACCGGACGCGTCGACCTGGGAGGGCAGGACCTGCGCCAGGTCACCCTACGCGCGCGGGCCCGCACCATCGCGTTCGTCCCGCAGCGCCTGGAGCTGCGCTTTCCGTTCTCGGCCCTCGAGGTCGTCGAGCTCGGCCGCACGCCGCACCTCGGTTTCTACGGCGTCACGAGCGGGCGCGATCGTGAGCTTGCGCGGCAGGCGCTCGAGGCCACCGACGCGCTCCACCTGGCCGCGCGACGCTACGACACGCTGAGCGCGGGGGAGCAGCAGCGCGTCGCCATCGCGCGCGGTCTGGCACAGGACACGCCGGTGCTGTTGCTCGACGAGCCGCTCGCCAACCTGGACCTCGCCCATCAGGAGCTCATCGTGCGACAGCTCCATCGGGTCGCTGAGCCCGGGCGCGTCGTGGCCATGGTGCTGCACGATCTGGCGCTGGCCGCCACGGTCTGCGAGCGGACGCTCGTGCTCGATCGTGGCGCGGTGGTTGCCGCGGGCCCGTCGTCTGACACGCTGACGCCCGAGCTCGTCGCGCGCGTCTTCGGCGTCGCCGTCGAGCGCCTGACGCTCTCCGATGGCCGAGGCACGCTCGCGCGGCGCCTTCCGGTGCCTATTCGAGCTGCTGAATGAGGTCGAGGATGTAGCGGGCGTCCGGCGGGTCGCGACGCATCGAGCGCCGATAGGTGTCCAGATAATTCCGGTATTGCGCCTTGGCGACGCGTGGCGTGCCCAGATCCTTCATGATGTTGCCGATCTCTTTGAAGGCCTCGGGAAACTCGTCCGCTCCGTTGTTGCTGACGACGCGCTGGAAGTGCTGGAGCGCCTGCTTGTGCAGCTCGTCTCCCGGCTTCTTGGCGCGCTGGCGGTCCCACTCGAGCAGCAGGATGCGCCCCATGTAGAAGTTGGCGCGCACGTGGTTGGCGTTGTGATGCTGGAGCACGAGGTTGAAGTACGCCTTGGCCTCGAGCACGAGCTTGTCGCCCGCGACCTTGCGCGACTGCATCCGGTAGAGCTCCTCGGCGTAGCGCGCGATGAAGTCCGCCCGCTCGCCGTCGATGGCCAACGCATCTTGGAAGCTCTTGAGCACCTCGGACTGCGGGCGACCTAGCTTGGACGCGATGAGCCCGCGACGATAGTAGACCTCCGCATTGCGCTTGAGCGAGCGGCCGAGGCGGGAGGCCTTCTCGTAGACGCCGATAATGAAGTCGTACTGCTCGAGCGCCGCGAGCAGGTTGCGGTCGGTCCGGCTCTCCGTGAGCGCTTGAGCCAGCACCTCGCGATACTCCAGGTTGTCCTGGTCCTTCTCCTTGGCGGTCGTGAGCGCGTTGATGGCGCGAGTGAAGTCCGGCTTCTCCTCGTCTCGCACGACCTCGCCATTGCGCTGCCGGCGCTCGATGTCCTCCGCCCTCTGGCGCTGCTGCCCCAGCTCCGCGAGCCCGGCGAAGAAGTAGGCCGGCGCATAGTTCGGGTTGATGGCGACCGCGCGCTCGAGCACCTGCTTGGCGTCGTCGTAGCGCTGCTTCTGCGCGTACGCGTTGCCGAGCTTGACCAGGCCCTGCAGGCTGTTCGGGTTGGTCTCCAGCAGACTCGTCAACTCCTCGATCGCCCGATCCGGCTTGCCGCTGCGGATGAGCGCCTCGGCGTAGACGATGGTCACGTCCGCGTCGGACTTGCCCTGCTCGTAGAGCTTCTCGAAGTGCGTGAGCGCCTTCTGCGGATAGCCCAGGTCCACGAGCAGCTTGGCGAGCTTGAGCCGCGCCGAGGCGTTGTTGGGCTGCGCGGTGACGACCTTGCCGAAGACCTCGCGTGCCTGATCGTGACGCCCCTGCTTGAGCAGCAGCTCGCCGCGCTCCTGGAGCAGGTGCATCGACGCCTCGGAGTCTCTTCCGGTGCCCTCGAAGACCTTGCTGGCCTCGTCGAGGACCTTGATGGCCTCGTCGAACTCCTTCTCGCGGCGGTGGATGCCCGCCAATCGCAGATAAGCCTCGAGATACATGGAGTCCTTCTGCTTCACGGCGTCGTATTTGCGCGCAGCCAATGGCAGCTTTCCGCGCGCCTCGAGCACGGTCCCAGACAGGAAAAGGAGGTCCACGTTGTCGTTGTACTTGCCCTCGGCGCGCGCGACGATGGCCTCGGCGTCCTGGAGTTGGTGCGACATGACGAGAGACTTGATGAACAGCCGGAAGAACGCGACCGACTTGCAGACCTCGTCTTTGCAGGCCTTCAGCCGCGTGGCGGCCTTGCCCGGATCACCGGCGCGGAGGTCGTTCTCGGCCAGGTCGAGCATGAGCGTCTCGTCGTTGGGATCGAACTTGGCGGCGCCTTCGAGCGCCTCCATCCGCTTGCCCAGATCGTTCTGGAGGCCGTAGACGTTGGCGCGGACGAGGTTGGACTCGTACTCACCGAAGGCATCGCCCGCGTCGACGGACTCCTTGTGCGACTGCTCCGCGAGCTCGCGCGCCCGCGCATAAGACTCCGTCATCTTCCGCGCGACGGCCAGCTGTGCCGCGAGCAGGCGACCCTCGCGGTGCTCGGGCGAGACGCGTAGCAAGGCCGCGAGCGCCGCGTCCGAGTCGTCGAGCTTCTCCTTCTTGAACAGGATCTGCGCCTTCTCGAATAGCGCCCAGCCGTCCTCGGCACGCTCCTTGAGCGCAAGGTCCAGCAACGACAGGGCGTTGTCGACCTTGCCCTGCTCCTTGAACAGCACCGCCTTGTAGAGCAGGTCGCGGCCGGGAGGCACGGCACCCTGCGGCAGCTGGGCGAGGAGGACCTCCGCCTGACGCAGCGCGTCGTCCCGCTTCTCCTTGGTCTCGTAGGTCTGAGCGAGCTGGCTCCAGAACTGCGCCTCGACGCTTGGAGCCTGACCTGGGGGCAGCAGCTTGGCGACGACCTCCTTGCGGCTCGCGTCCCGATCGAAGCGACCGGGCCACCGATAGTGGTAGCGGTGCTGGAGCGAGAGCAGCTCGTCCTTCAAGCGACCGGCGGCCGCGGTGTCGCCCGAGGACTCAGTGTCCTTGATGCGGAGCTGCAGCTCGGCGATGGCCTTGTCGTAGCCCGCGGGGGTATCGGCCACGAGCGGCTTCTGCCGCTGCGCCTCGGCGGCGGGCGCCCCGGGTGCGGTCGCGATCCCAGGCGCCGCACCGCCCGACTTGGGCGGAGGGGTCGCGCTCTCGTCGTCTCCGAGCCACGCGTTCGTGAAGAACCAGCCTTGGTTGAGCGCCTCGCCCGCGACGCCGACCCCCAGAACGACCAACAAGAATCCCGCCGCGGCGACCGCACCCTTGCTGGTCCCGCGCCGAGTGGTGCTCCTCCTGCCGGCCTGCGCATCCGTGATGGCGCTGGGCGGCAGATCGGCCTTGGTCGTCGCGCGCACCGCCGACGTCGAGGCCCTGATCGTCTGCGTGTTCGACTTCGTGGCCGGACCGGGATCCCCGCCGAGATCGAGCGACAGCGGCCCGCTGATCTCCAGCTTGAACGCGTTGGTCTGCGCGGTGGCGGCCGACGGAGCGCTGGCCGCCTTGCCAACCGTTGGGGCGTCGATGAAGAACGTGCTCGTCTCGTTGTCGGGCTGCGCGGCGCCTTGATTGTCGTAGTCCTCCGTGGAGATGGGTCCGGTGGTGCCGAGGTGTCGCCCCGGCACGCTCTCGGTCGAGAGGCCGAGGTCCGTGAACGGGTTGGACTCCGCGGCGAAGATGCCCTTGCCACCGGACAGGCTGTCGGAGTCGAGGAGGCTCGAGAAATCGAGCTGCTCGAGCCCCGGAGCGCCCGGAGGGGGGCGTGGCGGCTCGGTGACCATTGGCACGGTCCCGCCACCGACCGACCCCACTGTGGGTGGCGGAGGTGCAGGCGCACGCGGTGGCTCGGGAGCCCGTGGGGGTGGAGCGGAGGCGCGCGGTGCGGGTGCCTCGTCGGCGAGCACCGGGGGCGCGCGCGAGTCGACCCGCGAGGAGGAGCGCGGTGCGGCCGCCTTGCGCGGATCGCTGACGGAGACCTGCTCGACGCCGGCGCTCTCCATGGCCTCCTTCTGCCGACCGGTCCACACGACGTCCGTCGCGTGGTGCAGCACGCGCCCCGTGCGGTGGTAGGTGCCCGCAACGTTGAGGTCGACGTCCCCAAGGCGCGAGACCTCGGTACCGCGCCCCGGGTTGTCGAAGGAGAACGAGCTCTTCGCGTCCCGGTTCGAGTTGGAGATCTCGATCCCGAATGGATCGCTCGCCTCCGCCTCGGCGAGTGACTGCGTCGTCGCCTTCATGGCCCGGGCGGGCGGCGCCGCGGGTGCCGGGATGGCGTTGAGTCCGCTATCGGTGAACTCGACGTTGACGTCGAGCGAGAATTCGAGGTCGCTGCCACCGCCGTCTCCGACCGGCACCGAAGCGCCGCAGGAGGGACAGGGCAAGGTGACGCCGAACGGCTGGCTCTTGTCGTCATCGACGACGATGACGGTTCGACAGCTCGGGCACTTGACGTTCATTGCGAAGGATTCTAGCTCCAAGCGCTAGAAGCGGCAACGAAGCTGCGCATCGCAACTGCAAACGGCGCACGCAGGGCCAAAACCACCTGCCCGCGTGAGGGAAACGCATGATCATCTTGGGCACAGCCGGTCACATTGACCATGGAAAGACAACCCTCGTGGGATCGCTGACGGGAATCCAGACCGATCGGCTCAAGGAGGAGCAGGAGCGCGGCATCAGCATCGAGCTCGGCTTCGCCTACCTCGACGTGCCTGCCGGTCCCCGCTGCGGCGTCATCGACGTCCCCGGTCACGAGCGCTTCGTCCGACAGATGATCGCGGGCGCCTCAGGTATCGACCTCGTCATGCTCGTCGTCGCCGCGGACGAGGGGGTCATGCAGCAGACGCGGGAGCACTTCGACATCTGCAAGCTGTTGGGGATCGCGCGGGGCCTCGTCGTCATCACCAAGGTGGACCTGGTCGACGCCGAGTGGCTCGAGCTGGTCGAGTCGGACGTGCGCGACTTCGTGCGGGGCTCGTTTCTGGATGGCGCGCCGGTCCTGCACTTCTCGGCGATGAACCCGGCGACTCACGCGCCGTTCAAGGACGCCATCTTCGAGTTGCTCCGCCAGACGGCCGCGCGCGTTGGACGGCGGGGCGGCGATGAGCCCTTGCGCCTGCCGGTCGACCGCGTCTTCACGATTCGCGGCTTCGGCACAGTGGTCACGGGTACCGTCACCTCCGGTCGCCTCAAGGCGGGCGACGCCGTCCAGATCCTGCCGGGCGGGCGGCGCGCCAAGGTCCGCGGCATCGAGAGCCACGGCGCGCAGGTGAGCGAGGTCACCGTCGGCCAACGTGCGGCGGTCAACCTCCAAGGGGTCGAGAAGGAGGACGTCACCCGAGGCGAGACGCTCGCGCACCAGGGCGCGCTGGAGCCCACGCGCATGCTGGATGTGGACCTTCATGTGCTCGCACACCTCGATCACCCCATCGAGGCGCAGGCCAAGGCGCTCGTCCACGTTGGGACGTCTCAGGTCACGGGGACCATCGTCCCGCTGGAGGCGGAGCTGGTCGGGCCCGGGGAGACGTCGCCCGTTCAGCTGCGCCTCGACGACTGGGTCGTCGCGCTCGGCGGCGACCGCGTCATCCTGCGGGGCTTCGAGGTGCTCTCGGGCTTCGGCAAGACGTTCGCCGGCGGCGTGGTGCGGCATCCCCTGCCGGCCAAGCACAAGCGCGGGGATCCGCGCGTACTGGCGGCCCTCGAGGCGCTCCGGGGAGACGAGCTGCTCGCAAAGGTCGAGCACATCGTGCGCCTGACGGGGCACTCGGGGACGACGGTGGCGCACGTGCAGCAGGCGCTGGACGTGTCGCCGGCCGAGGCCGGGCAGCAGCTTCAGGCGCTCGGCGCGGCCGGGCGGACGTTCACGTGGGTCCTCGATGGCACGCCGCGCTACGTTCACCGCGAACCGTTCATCGAGCTGCTCACGCGGGCGGAAGCCGCGCTGTCGGACTATCATGCACGCTTCCCGCATCGGGCCGGCATGCCGCGCGAGGAGCTCCGCTCGCAGATCCGCGCCGACCTCCCGCCGCGCTACTTCGCCGAGCTCTCCGACCACCTCGTCGCGCGCGGCACCATGACGCTCGTGGGGCAGAGCGTGCGACGTTCGGACTTCGTGCCCAGCCTCACGCCGGTGCTGGAGCGCCTGCGCGACGCGGTCTTGTCGCGCTATCGCGCCGCGGGACTGGAGCCGCCCTCGCCGACGGAGGTGGCCGAGAGCCTGGCCGAGTCGTCTGGCGCGGCGCCCGAGGACGTTCGGGAGATGACGGACCTGCTCATCAGCGAAGGGCTCCTCGAACGCCTGTCCGAGTCGCTGGTCTTTGCCACCGAGCACCTGCGGCACATGGAGAAGCTCGTCGTGGCGCACCTCGAGCAGCGCGGCGAGATGACCACGCCCGAGCTCAAGGAGCTGACGGGCACCACGCGCAAGTTCACGGTGCCGATCGGCGAGTACCTCGACGCGCGCAAGGTCACCATTCGCATCGGGGACGTCCGGCGGCTACGCCAATGAGTCACCGAGGCGACGGTCCCAAGCCACAAAATTCGGCCATGAAACAGACATCCGCAAGAACGCTCTCGGGGGCCTTTGACATCCCTCGGACCCTGGTTATGCTAGCCCCCGCTCCAATGCGAGCCTTAGTGAGTATCCTGGCGTGAGCATCAAGGAATACAACAGGTTCCAGCTCGAGGCGGCCAAGCTTGGCCGCAGCGTGGTCTTTCAGGTCACGGTCTTCGAGAAGACGGAGCGCAACCGGGGGAAGCTGTTTGCCGAGACGCAATGCTCGGACCCGCTTCACTACATCATCCAGTTCATCATCCGCGAGGCGGCGAGCTTCGACGTGCTGGTCGAGAAGTTCGTGCAGCAGCTCGTCCATCGCGGGTTTACGCCTATCAAGTACCGCGTGCGCGGCGAGGGTAAGTGGCAGGAGTGGCAGCCCATCGAGGTCGTGACCACGTCCGCCGAGCCTGAAGGTGCCCGCCGCCGCGCGGGCGACTGACCCGTTCGCGCCATGCGTGAGCTCGTGGACGTGCCCGGCCCGTTGACTGGGATCGCCGAGAGCGCGGACCCCCCCAGCAGTGATGAGTTGGTGCACCGCGCTTCGGTCGGCCTGCGTCGTCGCGGCTGGCTCCTCGTGGTGGCGCTGGCCGTGGGCACGGTGGCGCTCGTGGCCACCTGGGACGACGTGGCGTACTTCCGCGAGACGGAGGCTGACATCGTCGACCTCGGGGACATCCGCACGCAGGTGCTGGGCGCCGATCCCGATGCTGCCCATACGCGCCTCGCGACCCGGAGGCACAACGCCTGGCTCCGCTTCGACAACGGCGTGCCGACGCATGTGACGCGTGCCGCGGACGGCGCCTCGTATTACTACGATCCCATCCTCTCGATGCTCGTCGTGACCCACCGGAGCCTCCCGGAGCGCGCGCCGCGCCCCCTCCCCGAGCGCGGCCTCGGTGCGTTCCTCCTGGTGACCGGACAAATCGAGCCGGGGGACCTGAGCTCCAGCTTCAGCGCGGAGGGTCGCCTCCTGCGGGCCTCTCGCGCACCGCGCTTTTACTCGGAGGTCGTCGCGCTCTACCGCCGCCAGCTCCAGCTCGACGTGCGGGGCGACGCCGGGGAGCTGTGGCTCTTCATCGATGGCCAGACGCCCGATCGGGTCCGCACGTCGGTGCTCATCGCCGCTCTGGCGGTGGCGTTGATGGGGGTCGCGTTCGGCTTCTGGCTCAGGGCGTGGCGGCACCTGCGTCGGGCTCGAGCGCTGGCGTAGCCGGAGCGGCGGGCACCCCGCACGTCTGCTTGGTCGCGTCGGCCAGCACCTGCGTCGCCCACGCCGGATCGCGTGCCCGCGCCGCCGCAAACGCCTGGGCCCAGTCTGCAGCGTCCACGAATCCATGGCGCTCGTGCAGCTGCGCCAGGCCCGTGCGGTCCTCGCGCTTCATGAGGCAGAAGGCGCCGTTCAGCACCGCCTGAATCGCCTCCTGACGCGCGGCGGAGGCGGCCGGTGCGGCCGGTGGTGCACCGACGACCGGCGCCGGTGGCTCTGACGGCGCGGGCGACGCTACCGGCTCCGACGCAGGCGACGCGGGCGCGGGTGCGGCGGGAGGCGAGGCCGGCTCCGAGCGCCGACACGCGAGCGCCGCCGACACGAGCACGAGGGTGAGGGCGGCGGGAAACCTCATGCGGCCTCGCCCGGAAAGAGACGTCCTGCATAGAGCGCGCCGGCTCCGAGCCACTCCTCGA
>SXOX01000268.1 GCA_005776585.1 Pseudomonadota bacterium
GGCGAGATGCCGGCGGCCATGCAGGCCAAGCTCCTGCGGGTCCTCCAGGACGGCGAGGTGCGCCGCGTCGGGGCGAGCAAGGCCATCCGTGTCGACGTCCGCGTCATCTCCGCGACCCACCGCGATCTTCGGGTCCAGGCCGAGCAAGGCCTCTTTCGCGCGGACCTCATGTATCGGCTCAACGCGGTGTCCGTGAAGCTCCCGCCGCTGCGCGAGCGCGGCGACGACGGGACGCTCCTCGCCCACTTCCTGCTGGCTCGCACCTGCAAGCGCTATCGCAAGCGCCTGCCCGGCTTCACGCCCGAGGCGCTGTGGGCGCTGACGCGGCATGACTTTCCCGGGAACGTCCGCGAGCTCGAGAACGAGGTCGTGCGTGCCGTGGCGCTCTCCCAGGAGGGCGAGCCCGTGGCGACCGAGGTCTTCTCCGAGGCCATCACGCAGCGGCAGTCGGGCCAGCGGACGCTCCCCTCGGCGCCGACCGCGCTCGCCGACATCGTGGCGAACGCAGAGCGACAGGCGATCGAGCACGCGCTCTTCCGCAGCGGCGGCAACGTGTCGCAGGCCGCGCGCGACCTCGGCCTCACCCGCCCCGGTCTGTACAAGGTCATGGAGCGCCTGGGCCTCCGTGGGTAGCGCTCGCCATCCGTGCGACTGCGTTCGATTTCTCTTGTCTTAGTTTTTCCCCTCCCTATACTCGCCGCGCTTTTTCCGCTGGAGGCGAACATGCGACGCGCGACCTGGAACCTCTCTCTGACGACCCGACGGGTCGCTGCTCCAACTTTGGCCTTGCTGCTCGTGGCGGCCTGCTCCGACTCAGCCGACGACGGCACCGAGCCCGAGGCCGTCACCGTCGAGACCACCGTCTCTCCGCAGCTCGTGCTGGTGGGCCAGAGCTTCGAGATCTCGTGCGCGGCCGCCAACGCGCAGGGCACGCCGATCAAGCGGGACTTCACCGTCAAGGTCGACCCCACGCTCCCGGTCACGAGCTACAAGGCCACGCCGACGACCAAGGGCACCTACTACGTCGCCTGCGCGCTGGCTGACGGTTCGCGGCAGGACAAGACCCCGGCGGTCGTCTATGCGCTCACCCAAGACGAGATGGACCGCGTCTCCATCGACACGGCCCTCGGCTCGAGCAAGGTCGACGTCGGCGGGAGCACGGACGCCACGTGCAAGGTCGCGCTCGACGGCAAGCCGCTCTCTGACCTGGTGACGACGGTCGAGGCCATCCCGAGCGACGTCGCCTCGGTCGCCGACCACAAGGTTACCGGCAAGCGGGACGGCGAGGCGATGGTCGCCTGCGGCATCCAGAAGACCGTCTTCAAGGACAAGACGCCCGCGCTGCTGGTCGTCGGCAAGGGCGACCCCAAGCCGGTCACGGTCGTGACCACGCTGTCCAAGACCACGGCCGCGAGCGGCGATACGGTCGACGTGACCTGCACGGTGCTCGACTCGGCCGGCACGCAGCTCCAGGTGGACACCGTCGTGGATGCGCCCACCGGCATTGGCCTCCAGGGCAAGAAGCTCACGGCGCAGCAGGCCGGCAAGTTCACGATCACCTGCAAGCTGGCCGACGCGACCAAGGGCACCCCGGAGCTCAAGCCCGCCACCATCGAGGTCACGGCCGGCTCTGCCGAGACGGTCGAGGCCTGGGCCGAGCCCAAGCAGCCGGCCTACAAGCCGGGCGATCAGGTCACCATCAAGTGGACGGCCTTCGACACGTTCAAGAACCCCATCGCGGACGCGCCGGCCACGATCACCGCGCCCGCGACCGGCGTGACCAAGAAGACCGACGTCAAGTTCTCGCTCGACCAGGACGGCTACTACACGTTCAAGGTCACCGTCACCACGGGCGGCAAGCCGTCGGCCGAGGTCAAGCTCGTCGTCGATGGTGCCGGACCCAAGGTCATCATCCTCACGCCCGAGCGTGGTCAAACGCTGACCGGCAACACGGACATCAAGGTCACCGGCAAGGTGGAGGACAACTTCGGCGTGCAGAAGCTCGTCGTCAACGGCAAGCTCGTGAGCTTCGACGAGGCGACCGGGACCTTCACGCTCACCATCCCGTCGGTGCACGGCATGAACGTGGTCGTGGCCGAGGCCACCGACAAGAACGGCAACACGGGCAAGGCCAACGTCGCGTGGTACTTCTCGTCCAAGTATCAGCCGACCGACGAGAAAGACACGGCCGCTGCACTCCTGACCAATCAGGTACGGATCTGGCTGTCACAGCAAATCCTGGACGACGGAGACCACACCGAGCCCAAGGCCGACGACATCGCGACGATTCTCGAGATCATCCTCACGAACGTCGACGTCGCAGCGCTCCTGGGCAAGCCGGCGCTGGTCAATCAGACCATCCCGATCATCAACCAGAACATCGCGGGCGTGGACATCAAGGGCAACGGCAAGCTCTCGCTCACGGTGGCCACGGCCAAGTTCGGCAAGGTGGGGCTCACGCTCAAGTCGCGCGATGGCGGCATCGACATGACGGCCACCTTCAAGAAGGAGGGCGCCGAGCCGGGGCTGACCATCGGGCTCGACGCGTTCCTCGGGCTCATCCTGAGCGCGGAGGCCAACCTCAACATCGGCCTCGGTATCCCGAACTTCCAGCTGCTCAAGGCCACGGTCGTTCCGCCTCCGGGCGTGAACACCACGACGACGCTCACCATCGATGAGCTCCAGATCTTCGCGAGCTTCGACATCGCCACCGTCAACGGTCAGCTCCAGGTCACGGGCAAGGACCTCAAGCTCTCGCCCAAGGGCATCAGCCTCGCGCCCTTCGCGAACGCCTTCATCGACCTCGGGACGGTCCAGTTCTCGGCGCTCGGCGGGCTGTTCACCACGTCGATCCCGCTCGGCATCATCGACCTGAACGGGCTGCTCGGGCCCCTCAGCCAGGCGGCGCAGGGCGTGCTCGATCCGCTGCTCAATGGCATCGGCGGCATCTTCGACCTGCTCACGAGCTTCCTTGGACCCTACATCGCCAACTTCCTCGCACCGGCGGTGCAGTCCATGCTCGAGTCGCTGGCCATCGACCAGCAGATCGCCATCCCGGAGCTCATCCCCGGACAGCCGAAGTCGACGGTGCACCTCCGCGCCGAGATCGGCTCGGTGGCGTTTACCAAGGCCGGTGGCGACCTCGGGCTCGACGCCGTTGCCGTCGCGCCGAAGAAGGTGGACCGCAATCCGCTCGGTAGCGTGCTGCGCGACCACTGCCTGGGCGCCGATCCCGGTGACTTCCAGACGCCCAAGGCTGGACCCATGGCGCTTGGCATCGGCATGGACGTGATCAACCAGATCCTGTTCAGCGCCTGGTACACCGGCGGCCTCAACCTCACGATCGATGGCACCAAGCTCGGGCTCGGCACCACGGGTCTGACCAAGGCCGATCTCAAGCTCGACCCGCTGCTCCCGCCGATTCTGGATGACTGCAACTCCAAGCAAATTCTGGGCCTTCAGCTCGGCGACGCGCATCTGACGGCCGACCTCAAGCTGGGCGACCTGCCCATCAAGTTCAAGGCGTGGCTCTCGCTCCAGGCGGACGTGACGCTCAAGGCGGAGAACGACGCGCTCGGCCTCAACATCATCGGCGTGAGCGTCTTCGAAATTCAGGTCTACGACGTCGAGGGCGCCTTTGCCGGCCAGGAGGCTGCGCTCGAGGGCCTCGTCAAGGACATGCTCGTCAAGCAGCTGCTCGCCAAGCTCACGGGCGGCGCGCTGACGTCCATCCCCATCCCGAGCATCGACCTCTCGGGCCTCGCGCCGGGGATTCCGCCGGGCACCGAGATCAAGCTCGGGGACCTGGCGCTCACAAAGAAGGACGGCTTCTTGGCGATCGAGGGTAACCTCAAGTAGCCGAGCGCCGTACAAGGTCGCCGTGCGCGCCCTGCCCCTTTTTGTCGGTTTGTTGGTCTGCCACGGCGCTCTCGCCGCACCGCCAGCGTCCGACGACGACAAGAACGTCACGCCGCCCGAGCTGATCGAGGCCTCGGCGCCGACCCTGCCCGCGGGCGTCGTCGAAGAGGACCGTACCGTCGAGCTGTGGGTGACCATCGACGCGAGCGGCGAGGTGACCGACGTCACGTTGAAATCGGGTGCCGGCGCGCCCTGGGACGAGGTCGCCATCGCGACCCTGCGGCGCTATCGGTTTCTGCCGGCGACCTCCGATGGGACGCCCATCGCCGTGAAGGTCCCATTCACGTTTCGCTTCAGCGGTGTTCAGGCGCGCGGCAAGATGGTCGAGACCCGCACGGATCGCCGCCGGACCGAGGCCACGCCCGGCTTCCGCACCTCGGGAGTGATCGTCGAGAAGGGCACGCGCACGCCGCTCGTGGCCATCCCGGTCACCGTTCGCGATTCGGCGACCGGGCGAACGTTCGAGGCGGTGACCAACGACCGCGGCGAGTATGTCTTCGAGGGGCTCCCGCCGGGGATCCTGGACTTGACGGTCGAGACGGGCGAGCACGCCGTCGTGCGCCAGCGAATCGTGGGCCGCCCCCTGGGAGCGCCCGAGCCTCCCGTGGCGCCCGTGTACCTCGATCCCGTCGGCGTCCCGAAGTACCGCACGGTCATCAAGGATCAGCGCCCACCGGCAGCGGCCTCCGAGGTCAAGCTCGAGCAGGAGGAGCTCACGCGGACGCCAGGCACCTTCGGCGATCCGACACGGGTCATCGCGTCGCTCCCGGGCGTTTCACGCTCTCCCTTCGGCCTCGGCTACTACATCGTACGCGGCGCGAGCTTCGAGAACACGGGCTTCTTCATCGATGGCCACCCGGCGCTCTTCCTCTACCACCTGCTCGGCGGGCCGGGCGTGCTCTACCCCGAGCTCGTCGGCGGCATCACGTTCTACCCCGCGAACTATCCGGCCAGCTACGGGCGCTTCGCCAGCGGCGCCATCCTGATCGACACGAAGAACCCGCCGAACGATCGGTGGCATGCGGACGTGGACCTCGACCTGCTCAAGGTCTCGGCGCTCGGGAGCGTGCCCTTTCACGAGGGTCGGGGCATGGTCACGGCAAACGTAAGACGCTCTTACTATGAGCTCATCCTGCCTGCCATTACAGATGACGTGTCGCTGTCTTATCTCGACTACCAGTTTCGGCTCACGTACGACTTCCCTGGTGGCGTGCGGGCCCGCTTCGTGGCCTTGGGCTCCGAGGATCGCGTGGCCCAGACGGGCACGAACCCGGGGCAGTCCGAGGAGCGCTCCTTCGAGTTCGTCACGGGCTTCCACCGCCTGCTCGGCGCCGCGGAGTGGGACCTGCGCAAGGACCTGATGTGGACCAACAGCTTCGTCTGGGAGCACGACCGCAGCTCCTCGGTGCGGACCTCGAGCGATGACGCGACCATCGACGCGGGCTTTGCCGGCTACTTCCTGCAATGGCGCTCGTTCCTGGACTGGAAGCCGCTCGAGTCATTCAAGACGCAGTGGGGCCTGGACTTCTTCTACGCCAACATCGGCTCGGACCTGAAGATCCCGTCGCTTCCGGCGCTCGGAGATCCGCAACCGCCGATCTTCGACCCGATCATCGTCAACGCAAGCATCCTCCAGCACTTCGTGTCGTTTGCGCCGTACATCATGGCCGACTGGGAGCCGGTCCCTGGCTTTCGCGTGCTCCCCGGCGTGCGCTTCTCGACCGACTGGTACGCCGAGAGCACGCGCTTCTTCGTCGATCCGCGCCTGTCGCTCCGCTACAAGCTGCCCGAGGGCTTCACCCTCAAGGCCTCGGCGGGCATGGCCCATCAGGAGCCGCCGCCGTTTCAGGTCGCCAAGCCTTTTGGTGACCCCACGATCCCGCCCATCCGCGCCACGCAGACGAGCCTCGGCCTGGAGTGGGCCGGGGGCGAGGGCTGGGAGGTCTCGCTGGAAGGGTTCTTCAACTATTACCAGAACTTCTCGAGGCCGACGGGCGAGGTTGGGGTCGGCGACTCGGGGAGCATCGACCGGCCGTATTGGAAGTCCGACGTCGAGGGCCGGGCGTTCGGGCTCGAGGCCCTCATCCGGAAGCGCCTCGGCGGCCGCTTCTACGGGTGGATCTCGTACACGCTATCGCGGTCCGAGCGCCTCCGCCCGCCGAAGGACTGGGAGACCTACGAGAACGACCAGACGCACATCCTCAACCTGGCGGTCACCGTCAACCTGGGGGCAGACTGGTCGCTCGGCACGCGCTTTACGCTCACCTCGGGCAACCTGTACTTCCCGATCACCGGCTCGCGCTACGACTCCGACCGCGATCGCTACGTGCCGGTCTACTCGGGGGACCGCGAGCGCCTGCCGGTCTACCATCGCCTGGACATCCGCCTCGACAAGCGCTGGCGCTTCGATACGTGGTACTTGGAGGCCTACCTCGACATCCAGAACGTGTACAATGCGGGCAATCCGGAGTCGCAGCGCTACTCCTACGACTTCAAGATTCGGGTCAACGGCGTCGGCATCCCTATCCTGCCGACCATCGGCGTGAGGGCTGTGTTTTGACACGGAGACGTCAACGCCTCGGCCTCGGACTGCTCGTGCTCGTGCTCGCGGGCTGCCTCGAGGATCTGCCGCGCCCGTCCAAGGTGGACAGCCTGCGCGTGCTGGCGGTGCGGGCCGAGCCCCCGGAGGCGGCGCCCGGAGACTCGGTCAAGCTCACGGCGCTCGTCGTCGATCCCACTGGCAAGGGCCGACCGCTGACGATGCGCTGGTCCGCCTGCCTCATCCCCGAGCGCGGCAATGGCTTCTTCTCGACGGGCGGGACCACCTCGACGTCCGGTTCCGGCTACTCGACCGACGACCCCGGGACCTGCTCCAGTCTGCCTCCCGACGCCAAGCAGAACCTGTCCAAGACGCTCACGATGAGCCCCGATGGGCGCGAGGCAACGTTCGTCGTGCCGCCCGAGGTGCTGACGCCATCATCGGTCGCCCAGGTCTACGGCCTGAAGTCGCCCACGGTCGGTACGGGCGCTCCCGCCGCGGTCACGGGTCAGCTCGCCGAGGCCACCGCCGCGTTTCTCACCATCGCCGGCGTAAACGTGACGATCACTCTGGAGGTTACCGCCGGGACGGGCGCGGCGGCGGAGACACTCGTGGCCTACAAGCGCGTGAACGTGTCGCTCTCGACGACGCGCAACACGAACCCGCCGGACGTGCTCTTCCACCTCGTCAAAGATGGCGACACCGCCGAGCCGCCCAAGACCGCCCAGCCCGTCCCTCCCGGCGGGCGGTGCCTCCTCGCCGAGGACACCGCGCCCATCAAGCTCTCCGGGGGCAAGTGGAAGCTCACGGCGCTCAACATCCCGGACCCGCCGCCGAAGTACTCGGTGCTTCTGGGTGGCTCCTCCACGGGCAAGCTGTTCGACGTGGTCGAGCGCGAGGAGACCCTGTTCTATTCGTTCTTCTCCACGGAGGGGAAGTTCGGGCAAGACATCGTCAAGAGCGTCGGTTCGCATCAGGTGCAGTGGGAGCTCGAGCCCAATACCGCGACGCCCTCCCCTGCACCGCTTTGGATCGTCGCCCGCGATGGCCGTGGCGGTACGACTTGGTGTCGCTCCGACCTCGAGATCGCTCCGTAGGATGACTGCGGAGGCACCGGCACCCGCGCCCCAGGATCGTGACACCCCCGGCCAGCGGCGTCGCTTTGCGCGCGTCGTGCTCCTGCTTTTCTGCGTGCTGGTGCTCGCGCAGGCGCCGTTGCTCTGGATGCTCACAACGCTCACGGGCCTCGGCGCAGGCTGGGTCGTCGGCTGGTTCTTGCTGCTCAATGCCCAGATCGGCGTGCGTGTCTGGTGGGTCCCCCGCCCGACCCCGCCACCCGCCTGGTTTGAGCGCTACGTCATTTGGTTTTTCTTCGGCTGGTCGATCCTCTCACTCGCGGCGGTGCCCGTCGTCATGCTCTCGCCGTGGCTTCCGGAGGTGTTCACCTGGGCGGGGCTCGGGCTTGCCTTGGTCTTCACGCTCTACGCCGTCGGAATCCCATGGCGCCGCGTGCGCATCACGCACCTCGATCTCCCCATGGTGGACCTCCCGCCCGCGCTCGAGGGCCTGCGCGTCGTGCAGCTCTCCGACCTGCACCTCGGCCCCCTCGTCCCCGAGGGCTACGCACGCCGCGTCATTCGCGTGGCGATGGCGCTGAAGCCCGACGTCGTGGCCATCACGGGCGACGTGATCGCTGCCGGACCGGCGTTCCTGCCGGCGCTCGAGCGCACGCTCGCCGGGCTCAAGCCGCGCCTCGGGACCTTTGCGGTCATGGGCAATCACGACTACTTCAGCGGAGCGAACAAGGCGCTCCGAGCCGTCTATGGTCGCTTACGCTTCCGCGTGCTCGACAACGCCCACCACGTGCTCCGCCGCGGCGGCGCCTCGCTCGTCATCGCCGGGGTCGACGACACCTGGCGCGGCCACGCCGACATCCAGAAGGCGCTCACTGGAGCACCGGAGCTCCCCGTGCTGCTCCTGGCCCACGACCCGGATCTCTTCCCCGCCGCAGCCGCCCAGGGCGTCGCCATCCAGCTCTCGGGGCACACGCACGGCGGTCAGCTCGCGATCCCGTTCCTGGGCCGGCGCGGGGCGCTGCTGTCGTGGTTCGGGCAAGACTTCGTCCCAGGCGCCTACGTGCTCGGCCAGTCGGTGCTCTACGTCTCGGGCGGGCTCGGCACGACGGCCGCGCCGGTGCGTATCGGCATGCCGGCGGAGCTGCCGTGCTTCCGCCTCGTGCGCGGCGTCGCTCCCGAGGCGCACGGTGGTTGAATCTCCTCGGCGCAACGTGGTACGAAGGACCTGTGCAAGGATTGATTGAGCCGCTTCGCGCCCGCTTCGGGCCTCTCGTCACTATGGCCCTGGTGGTCAGCTGCACGACCGTCGAGCAAAACTACCCCGACGGCGCCTGCAAGGCGGGGGTCATCACGTGCGTTGGCAACAACGTCGCCAAGTGCAAGGACGACGGGTCCGGCTACCAGTTGCAGAAGACGTGCGCCGCGGACTCGCCGTGTGCAGGGACGCCGCCGGACTGCAAGGTCGCGCCGCCGATGGTGGTCGCCTGCCAGAACGACGGGGAGTGCCTGGGGCAGCTCACCGACATCGGTCCCTGCCGCGAGGCGTACTGCGACGTTGGAGTGTGCCGCTCCCGAGTGGCCATCGAGGGGACGACCTGCACCGACGGCTCCGCCTGTACGACCGAGGACGCGTGCAAGTCGGGCATCTGCATCGGAACGCCCATGACGTGCGACGACGCCAACCCGTGCACGAAGGACCACTGCAAGGACGGCGTGTGCGGCGCCACACCCGACGACCTCGCCGCGTGCTCGGACGCGCAGGCCTGCACCAAAGACGATCGCTGCGTGGCCGGGACGTGCAAGGGCACGCTGCTCGGCTGCGACGACAAGAACCCGTGTACCGACGACTTCTGCGACACGGCCAAGGGCGACTGCGCGCACCTGGCAAAGTCGGGCACCTGTGACGATGGTGAGGGCTGCACCTCCAACGACCAGTGCGTCGCCGGCGCCTGCCAGGGCACGCCCTCGTGCCCATGCGCGACGACCAAGGACTGCGCGCAGTACGACCCCAACGACCCCTGCAAGGGGCACTACGTCTGCCTCGACGAGATCTGCAAGGTCGATCCGGCCTCCAAGTTCCAGTGCCCGTCCACCGGACTGGGCGCGTGCGAGACGACCCAGTGCGTCTTCGAGAACGGCTCACCGGCGTGCAAGGTCGTCGCCATCGAGAACGGCACGGCGTGCTCCGACGGCTCGGACTGCACCAATGACGATCTCTGCGTCCAGGGCGAGTGCGTCGGCACACTGGATGCCGCCAAGCCCGGCTGTGCCACGTTCCGGGTGCAGTCGTTTGAGCTCGTGCCGGCCACCCAGACGGGCTCTCCGTCCGGGATGAAGCTCCGGACGCGCTTTGGCACGCCCACCATCGTCGGAACCGCCAAGAACTCGAGCTACCGCATCCAAGCGGTACCGCTCGTCAAGTAGGGAGCGACTCCATGCGTATGTCTCGCCACTGGCTCACCTCGATCGCCGTGTGCCTCTTTGCCGCTCACGGCGCCGCGGCCGTCCCAGCGATGGTCGGCTTTCAAGGCGTGCTCACCGACGTCCAAGGCGGTGCGGTCGATGCTCCCAACGGCCTCGACCTCACGTTCAAGCTCTACCACGACGCTCAGGGCGGCTCGGCCTTCTGGTTTGACACCTACGCCAAGACTCCGGTCGACAAGGGCCTGTTCTTCGTGGTCTTGGGCGCCAACTTGAATCCCATCCCGGCGCTCTCGCTCGATGGCGCGGTCAAGTACCTCGGGATCGCGGTCAACGGTGGTCCGGAGCTCGAGCCGCGGCTTCAGGTGCTCAGTGTCCCTTACGCCGTCAGAGCCGACACGTCCGCCTCGGCGCTCCTGGCCAAGGACGCCGAGAAGCTGGGCGGCGTCGCGGCCGCGGACTTCGCCAAGACAGCCGACTTCTCGCCGACCCAGAAGGAGGTCGCCGACCTCAAGACCAAGGTCGCCGACCTCCAGGCTCAGGTTCAGGTGCTGCTCGCCCAGGGCAACGCCTCGTGCACCAACGAGTGCAAGGCGGGCGAGGTCGGCTGCAGCGAGGACTTCGGCGCCTCGTGGGCCTGTGGCGAGGCCAAAGACGGCGACCCGTGCTTCGAGAAGGTCGTCACCGCCTGCACGGGCGCCTTCAAGTGCGCCGCGGGGCAGTGCACGTGCGCCGTGGGCTGGAGCAAGGTCTGCGTGGCCGACGCGGCGCACGAGCAGGACAGCTGCGGCAAGCTCGGCAAGCAGCTCCAGAAGTGTGGCGAGGGCCAGTGTAACGACGGAGCGTGCGTGACCTGGCGGCGCGAGACGCCGCTCCAGCTCGAGGGGATCAACGCGGTCACGACCGTCGGGGCGCACCTGTACCTCGCCGGCAACGGCGGCGCAGTCGTGCACTATGACGGCGTCGAGTGGACGCGGATGGACACCGGCACGACCAAGAACCTGTACGGCATCTGGGGCTATGAAGACGCCGGCGGTCTGACGCTGTATGCAGTGGGCGAGTCGGGGAAGATGGTGCGCTTTCAAGCGGGGAAGTGGTCCACGGTCGTCACAGGGATCTACAGTCATTTGTACGCTGTACATGGTCTCGGCGGCGCCAACATCGTCGCCGTTGGCGCAGACGGCACCGTCCTCCGCTGGAATGGGCTCAAGTGGAAGGCCGAGACCTGGGACGAGGCGGCCACGTGGAAGACGACGAGCTTCCGGGCGGTGTGGGCGCACTCGGCGTCCAAGCTCTGGGTTGGCGGCGATGACGGCGTCATCATCATGAACGACGGCGGCACCTGGGCGCTGCAGCCCACGCCCAGCCCGAACCAAGTGCGCGGGCTCTGGGGCTTGAGCGACCAGAACGTCTGGGCTGCAACCAACGGCGCGCTGTTTCGCTTTCAGACGCAGTGGGCGACCGAGACGCTGTCGGACAACGCGAGCGTCTCGTTTCGCGCGGTCGTGGGCCTGACGGGCGTCAACGGCACCGTGTTCGCGGCGGGCGACGGCGGCAAGCTCTACAAGTTCGACGGGCTCTCGTGGTCGAAGCAGGACAAGATCGAGCAGGTCCTGGGAGCCACCGGTAACCTGCGCGGGCTCAGCGGCGGCCCCACGGCGCCGTCTGGCGGGCTGTGGTTTGCCACCGATGACGGCCGCGTCGGCTACTCCGATCCCGACGGCAAGTGGGTCTTCCCGACGGTCAGCCGCAACGTGTGGGCGTTCTTTGGCCGCACGGGCGTTCCCGCCGATCAGTGGGCCGTGGGCACGAGCTGCCTGGCACTCCGCCGGGCCGGGAACCAGTGGCTCGAAGCGCCAATCGCCGACGGTCAGTGCCAGGGAGGCACCGGCTCGGCGAGCTTCACGACGCTTTGGGGCGACGCGGCAGGCACCCTCATCGCGGCCGGTGAGTCGGGGCTCTTCAAGACCTGGGACACCGATCAAGGCGCCTGGGTCGATGGCAAGGGTCCCAACGGCGCGACGACGAACGACCTTTGGGGGACGGGGCCCAACGATCTGCTCGCTGTGCAGTCCTCGGGCACCTACCTGTTCAACGGAGCACAGTGGCAGCACCTCGGCGGCGGCGCCGGTGTGCGCGGCTTCGGTACGACCACGAAGGCGTTCTGGGTGGTGGACGGCACGACCGGCGGCGTCAAGAGCTTCGACGGCAGCGAGTGGAGCTACAAGCAGGTCGCGGCCGCGGCGCTGAGGGACATCAGCGGCACCGGCCCGAACGATGTGTGGGTCGTCGGCGAGGGCGGCACGGTCGCGCAGTACAACGGGACCGACTGGATCGACCGCAGCATCCCGAAGGACGTCCTTCAGAAGTCCGCCGGCGCGACGCTGACGAGCGCGTGGACCCAGGTCGGCGCGCCCGTGTACGCCTCGGCCGGGGACGGCGTCGTCTACCGCTTCGACAAGGGAATCTGGGCCGCCGAGCGCCTCGCGCCGGCCGCGAACTTCCACGTGGTCTACGGCATCGACTCGGCCAACGTCCTTCTGGGCGGCGTCCGCGCGATCTACCGCAAGGAGTAGGCTCGCGCTCGCGCCGTTCCCGGCGCCGACGGACGGCACGCTGGTGTGGCTGCTCGTCGCGTTCGTCCTGGGCCTCATCGTCGCGGTCGTCGTCCTTCGGCGGGTCGCGGCGTGGCTCGGGCGCTGGCGCGGCTTCGCGGGCCGTCGTGCCGAGCGCAAGGCGCGTCGCCTGCTGGAGTCCGCCGGCTACGACATCCTGAACGTGCACCCCAAGACGGACGCGGTCGTCATCGTCGATGGCCGACGCGTGGCGATCCCCATCCTGGCGGACTTCCTCGTGACGCGTGGTTCGCAGCGGTTTGCCGTCGAGGTCAAGTCCGGCAAGGAGCGCCACGTCACCTCGGGCGCCACACGGCGACAGCTACTGGAGTATGCATGCGCGTACGACGTCGACGCCGTGCTGCTCGTGGACGCCGTCGACCGCCGCATCTTGGAGGTGCGGTTTCCCTACGCGGGCAAGTACGGCTCGTAGCCGAGCCGATGCCGCTGCAACGCCTCGACCGCGTCCCCATGGCCCGCCTCCAGCAGGGCGAGCGAGACGTGGTTCAGCAGGCGCAGGCCTTCCAGGACGCGGCCCTCGAAGGCATGCAGCGTGGCCACGAGCGCCACAATCTGGACGTAGCCCATCAGGTCGCCGGCGTGACCGCAGTCGCGGGCGAGCTCTGAGGCGCCCTCGATGAGCTCGGCGACTGTGGTCTGCCCGACGAGGTTGCGCAGGCGCTCGGTCGGAAACGTAAGCGGCCGAGCCGGTGGCGTGGCGAGCGGGCTCAGCCCGATGGCCGCCTGCAGGCAGCGATTGGAGGCCTCGATGCGACCACGGCCGCGCCAGAGCGTGGCCGACAGGAGCAGCGACTCGAGTTGCTCGGGACGCGAGGCGTGCGTGTCGGCGATGCGCATCGCGGCCTCGAAGCGAATGGCGGACGTGTCGAGCTCACCCTGGCGATGGTCCAGCATCCCGAGCCCCACGAGCGCGTCGTAGCGCAAGCGATCGGCCGCGGGCCCCTGTGGCAGCAATAGCAGCGACTGCTCCAGCGGCGCGCACGCGGTGTCGTAGCGGCCTTGGAAGAGGTGCGCCTCGCCAAAGGCCAGAAACGCCAGCCCGGGGACGAGGCGGTCTTCGGCCGAGTGCGGGACGTCGTGCTCGACGAGCGCGTTGAAGAGGCGAATGGCGTCATCTTGACGCTCGAGGCGCACGAGCGCGCGCGCCTGGGCCGTCCACGCGCGGTCGACGAGGCCAGGCAGATCGGCGTTGTTCGCGAGCCGCGCGGCCTCCGTCGCGACGTCGAAGGCCTCGAGCGCTGCGCCCGACGCGAGGAGGACCTCGGAGAGCCGGACGATCTGCGTCACCTCACAGCGGGGCGGCAGGACGATCCGGTGGGCCAGGTCGCGCGACTCGGACAGCCAGTCCTCGACCTGGGTCAAGGCATCGGAGAAGAGCGGCGTGGCCTCGGCCAGCTCGAGCAGTGCCGTCGCCAGCCCGAAGGAGTTAC
Organism: Pseudomonadota bacterium; assembly: GCA_005776585.1. GTDB lineage: Bacteria > Myxococcota_A > UBA9042 > SXOX01. The sequence goes on from SXOX01000268.1 coordinate 14,021, forward strand.
CGGCCTCGCGCGCGATCCGCAGGACCTCGGGCTCGCTGCGGGTGCGCGCCATCGCCTTGGCTTTGCCAGACCGAGCCGCCATGGGCCTCCATCGCGCGGGTGAGGGCACCTCGGCGCGCCGAGATGCGAGGCCGCGATGGAATCACGGGGCCGCCGGAGACGCAATGCGCCGGCCCGGCGAGCACTCCGCTGGGTCGAGACGCCCCTCGACGAGTCCCCGTGATAGTGAGGATTCACCCGTGTGGCCCGGCACGGGAGGGATGCACACCGCGTTCAACACCGAAAACCAGACGTCGATTTCGCAGTGAAATCGTGGGACACCTTGACCGAGTCCCTGCGCTCTGTGTACGCTGGACCGTATGCCGCAGACACCGACTCAGGCGAACCTCGCTGGTGTCACCGCGCCGGCAAGCGGACTCGATTTTCGGCTCGTGTTCGAGGAGGCCCCGGGCCTCTTCCTCGTGCTCCAACCCAATGCTCCCCACTATACCATCGTCGGAGCGAGCAACGCGTACCTGAGAGCCACGCTGACGACCCGCGAGCAGATCATGGGGCGAGGCCTCTTCGAGGTCTTTCCGGACAACCCCGATGACCCGCACGCGACCGGCACGGCCAACCTGTGCGCGTCGCTCGACCGAGCGCGCACGAGTCGGGTCGCCGACGCCATGGCGGTCCAGAAGTACGACATCCGCCGTCCAGAGAGTGAGGGAGGCGGCTTCGAGGAGCGGTTCTGGAGCC
>SXOX01000269.1 GCA_005776585.1 Pseudomonadota bacterium
CAGCGGTCTTGAAAACCGCCGGGTGAAAGCCCTTGGGGGTTCGAATCCCTCGCCCTCCGCCAGGTTTCGGAGAGGTGACCGAGTGGCCGAAGGTGCACGCCTGCTAAGCGTGTGTAGGGTAAAACTTACCGAGGGTTCGAATCCCTCTCTCTCCGCTTCCCGGGCTCTTCCCGGGCGTTTGCGGCGCCCACGCGGGCAGTGAGGGCTCGCGCAGGAGTAGAGGCGTGAACCCGCCAGGGCCGGAAGGCAGCAACGGTGGCGTCGAAGCTTCGTGCGCGGGTCCTCAGTGCCCGTGTGGACCGACTCAGGGCCGCTCCCGACGGGGCGGCGGGCGGAGGTGACTCGTGTCGTACCTCGTGCTGGCCCGCAAGTGGCGGCCGGGCACCTTCGAGGCCATCATTGGCCAGGAGCACGTCACGCGTGCCCTCAAGAACGCGATTCGCCTGGATCGCGTGGCCCATGCCTTCTTGTTCACCGGCGCTCGTGGCGTTGGCAAGACGACCGCAGCCCGCGTGCTGGCCAAGGCGCTCCAATGCGAGGCGGGCCCCACCCCCGAGCCGTGCACGACCTGCCGCGCCTGTACCGAGATCGCGACTGGCAACGCGGTGGACGTGCTCGAGATCGACGGCGCCTCCAACCGCGGCATCAACGAGATTCGCGAGCTTCGCGACGGCGTTGCCTACGCGCCTGCGCGCGACCGCGTCAAGATCTACATCCTCGACGAGGTCCACATGCTCACCCAGGAGGCGTTCAACGCGCTCCTGAAGACGCTCGAGGAGCCTCAACGCCACGTCAAGTTCATCTTCGCGACCACCGAGCCGCAGAAGATCCCGGTCACCATCCTGTCGCGCTGCCAGCGGTACGACTTCAAGCGCGTGCCGCTCACCGTCGTCAAGGCGCACCTCAATGAGCTCCTCGAGAAGGAGGGGGTGCACGTCAACGACGAGGGGCTGCGCGTCATCGCGCGCGAGTCCGAGGGTAGCGTGCGCGACGCGCTCTCGCTCCTCGACCGCGTCATCAGCTTCGCCGGCGAGAACGCAGACGCCAGGGCGGTCACCGACTGCCTCGGCGTCGCTGACCGTGCCTGGATCGGCGCGCTGCTCGAGCGCCTCCTCGCCGGCGACGCGGCCGGCGCGCTCGACGTCATTGCGGACGTCTTTCAGTACGGCTACGACCTCCGCGCCTTCGCCGCCGACGCGCTCGAGTCGCTGCGGGATCTGGTCGTCGTCCGGGTCGCGGGCAAAGACAGCCGCGCCGTCGAGCTCTCCGACGGCGAGGCCGAGGCGCTGCGCGCGTTGGGCGAGCGGCACTCGGTCGTGGCCCTCGAGCGCCTGTTTCAGATCATGCTCAAGGCGGCCGACGAGGCGGCGAGCTCGCGGCACCCCAAGCTCGTCCTCGAGATGGCGATCGTGCGCGCCGTCGCGGCGCTCGATACCGTCGGGCTGCCCGAGGTGCTGCAACGGCTCGAGGCCCTGGAGGCGTCGTTGGGCGGTGCCCCACAGAGCGCCCGACCCATCGCGCCGCGCGCGGCGCCCCAGGCGCCGTCGATAGCACCTCCGCGACCGATGGCTGCGCCACGTTCGCCGGCCCCGGCTCCAGCCCCTGCTCCAGCGCCCTCGCCGGCGGTCGCCACCCCGCGCGCCGCGCCCGTTGCCGCGCCGGCAGCCGCGACGTTGCCCCTGGACCGCACGTCCTGGCGGCCCTTCGTTCAGGCGGTCAAGGCCGCCGACCCGATCCTGGCGAGTATGCTCGAGAACGCCGACCTGCTCGGCATCGACGGCCAGACGCTCCGAATCGGCGTCGCCAGCGCGTTCTTCTTGTCGAGCCTTCAGCGGCCGGCCAGCCAGGAGCGGCTGCGTGGCCTGGTCGCACGGGAGTTCGGGCCGGGGTGCCAGCCGATGCTCGAGCTCACGACGACCACGCAGGGCACGCTCGCCGCCGAGATCGCCGACAAGCGCCGTACGGACACCGACGCCAAGCGTGAGCGGGTCTTGTCGCATCCGGCCACGGCCGCGGTGGTCCAGGCCCTCGATGGTCGTGTCATCGACGTGCGCGTCGAGGAGGAGTCCTATGACTGATGAGACCAAGCCGCCGTTCGATCTCGGCGCCATGATGGCGCAGGCGCGTCGCGTCAAGGAGCAGCTCCAAAAGGCGCGCGAGCAGGCGGCGCACGTCGAGCTCGAGGGCCAGGCGGGCGGCGGGCTCGTGATTGTGCGCGCCAATGGCCTCGGTCGCATCACGCGCGTCATCGTCGACCCCACGCTCATCGAGACCCGCGACCGCGAGATGGTCGAGGACCTCGTCGTCGTCGCTACCAATCAGGCGCTCGAGCAGGCCCAGCACACGATGCAGTCCGATGTCGTCCAGGGCCTGGGCTTGCCGATTCCGCCCGAGCTCTTGCGCTCTCTGCTGTAGACGGATGCGTCTCCCGCCCCCTCTTGAGCGCGTCGTGGCCTCGTTGGCGCGCCTGCCGGGCGTTGGCGAGCGCACGGCCACCCGGTACGCCTTCTTCCTCTTGGCCCAGGCACCGACCCTCGCCGCCGAGCTGGGCGAGTCGCTCTCGGGGCTCCACACCGCCGTGCGTCACTGCGCGCAGTGCCACAATCTCGCCACGGCCGAGCGCTGCGAGCTGTGCCTCGATCCGCGACGCGACGCGAGCCGCCTCTGCGTCGTCGAGGGCCTCCCCGAGCTCATCGCCATCGAGCGTACGGGCGAGTTCAATGGCCACTATCACGTGCTTCACGGGACGCTCTCGCCGGTCCGTGGCATCGGCCCGGAGGCGCTGAAGCTCCCGTCGCTGCTCGAGCGCGTGACGGCCCAGAGCGTGACCGAGGTGATCCTCGCGACCAACGCGGACGTCGAAGGCGAGGCCACCGCGATGTACGTCGCGCGGCTGCTGCACCGACTGCCGCAGGTGGCAGTCAGCCGCCTTGCCACCGGGGTGCCGATGGGCGGCGACCTCGAGTTCGTCGATCAAGGCACGCTGGCCCGCGCCGTACGTGACCGTCGCGCCCTCTGAGCGAACCGCAGGCACCGATGACCATGCGCCACGATCCCGTGACCCTCATCGTGCGGCGAGAGGTCGAGCCCTCACACGCGGTCCAGTACGAGGCGTGGCTGGCGCGCCTGCAGGCGACGGCGCGGCACTATCCAGGCTACCTCGGCGTCCACGTCCAGCGACCGGGCCCGGGCCAACGCGAGTACACGAGCTTCTATCGCTTCGCAGACGGTGAGGCGCTCCGGGCGTGGGAGCAGTCAGCCGAGCGCCTGGCCTGCATGGCCGAGACGCCCGTGGAAGCGACGGTGACTGCGCCGCGCTTCGACCGCGTGGAGGGGCTCGAGTTCTGGTTCACCGCCAGCGGTCAGTCCACGCACGGCGCCCCGGTCAAGTGGCGCATGGCCGTGCTCATCATCGTCGTCGTCTACGGCCTCATCCAGATCCTCAATCCCATCGTGACGCTCGGCCTGGGCGAGGACACGCCGCTCCGCCTGCGCATGCTCGTGACGGTCATCGTCGAGGTCATCCTGATGACCTGGTTCGTCATGCCGACGCTGACGCGCTGGCTCCAGCGATGGCTCTACCCGCCGAGTCCTCGGTAGCGCCAGAGCCGCGCACACGGCGGGCGCGTTACTTGGCCCCGAGTCCCAGATACACCCGGGCGATCGCCTCCAGTCCCTCGGGTGGGTAGCCCCGGATGCCCTGATACTTGCGACCATTGAGGAACACCGCGGGCGTCCCGCTGGCGCCAGCGCGCTGCGCCTCGGCCCCGTCCTTCTGGAGGATGGCCTTGCCGCTGCTCGAGTCGAGCTCGGCCTTGAACTTGGCGACGTCGAGCCCGACCTCGCCGGCGAAGCGCTCGAGGCTCGCGCGGTCCAGTGACTGCTGATTCTGGTAAAGCTTGTCGTGATACTCCCAGAACTTCCCTTGGTTGGCGGCCGCGATCGACGCCAGCGCCGCGATCTCGGCCTTGTCGTGGATGTTGAGCGGGAGCTGCCGAAAGACGAGCTTGACGTCCTTCGGGTAGCGGTCGACGAACTCCTTGAACATGGGCGCGGCTTTGGCGCAGAACGGGCACTGGAAGTCCTCGAAGACCGAGATCACGACCTTGGCGTCCGCGGCTCCCAGGAACGGCGCTCCCGTAGAGTCGAAGGTGTTCACCTTGGGGTCGAGCTGCTCGAAGAACTTCCCACCCTTGACGAGGTCATCGTAGAACGACGCCCCCTTGGCGCCGCCCTCGAGCTTGGCCTTGGCCTTCTCGAGCTCCTGCTCGACGAGCTTCTCCAGCGTGGCGTAGCTTTTGTCCGGGGTCTGCGTGCGGGCGCCATTGGCCGTGAAGTTGGGCATTGAGTGCGCGCCGATCTCGTTGGCCGTGAGCGCGTCGCGCAAGACCTGGCCGCGGTAGGTGCCGGCGTCGAGCGCCGCCTTGAACTTGGCCGCGTCAAGTCCGACCTCGCCCGCGATGCGCTCCAGGCTAGCCCGGTCCAGGGACTTTCGATTCTCGTAGAGCTTGGCCGCCATCTCCGCGTACTTGCCCTGCGCGTGCGCCGCGAGCGCCGCCTCCGCGGCCGTGATGGTGTCGGGCCCGAGGATGGGGACGCCCTTGTGCTTGAGGACGACGCGCACCTTGGCGCCGTACTTCTCCTCCAGTTTCTTGGGGAACCCGGCTGCGTCGGCGCAGGTGTCGCAGTCGAACGCTGTGAAGATGACCGCGGTCACGGGCGCGTTGGATGGTCCAAACTGGACGTCATCCTTGAAGACGGGGATCCGCCATATCTGGTTCGGGTCGATGGGTGCCGCCGGAGCCGGAGCCGCCGGTGCGGATGCCGGAGTGGGCGCAGGAGTCGGTGCGGGAGTGGGTGACGGAGGCGTGGCCATGGCCGCGGCGGGTGGCGTGGGGGGCGGGGTTGGCGCCGAGGGTGTCGGCGGCGACGCCGGACTTGCGGGCACGGCGGACGGCGAGACCGCGACTGGCACGGCCGGTGCGACCGCCGAGCCGCCGGAGACGGCGGGAGCGGCTTTGGGCTCGGTGACCCCGGAGAATCGGCCCACGACGTATCCCAGGGCGAAATAGACGAACAGCAGGGCGGGTAGCGAACGCTCGAACGCAAGTTTCATGTCAGGCTCCGTGCACTTGGCGGCGCGCACCATAGCGTCGCGCGTGGCCGCGCTCAACCCCGTTGGGGCCGGTCTTCTTCCCATGCCCGCACGACGCGCTCACGGCTTGGCGCAGAGCCCGCCACCGCAGTCGGGGAGGCACTGCCAGGTGCCCGTGGACTCGTCGCACGTGCAGGACGACGGCGCACAGCCCAGGTTCGTCTTGCACTCGAGCCCGGCGGCGCAGCCCGACTTCAGACAACCCGCGGGGCTCTTGCCCGGGCACGCGCTCTTGACGCACTCGCCCCCTGCGCAGTCCTTGGTGCAGCTCCACGTGCCTTTGCCGAGGTCGCACGTGCACGCGCTGGGATGACACGTCGCGGAAGGCGCGCAGGTGAAGCCCGTCCCGCAGCCGAGCTGCGCACACCCGGCGGGGTTGCTGACGCTGCACTTGCCGGCGGGCTGGCAGGTGTTGCCGTAGCAGCAGGCCGCCGATGGCGGAACGCACCCTGGAGCGCACGTCGTGCCGGCGACGCAGATGCCAGCGGGACAGTCGGCGTCCTTGGCGCAGGCGTTGGTGAGAGCGACGCACTTGCTCTGGTCACAGCAGCTCGGATCGCCGACGGCGCACCCGGGTGTGCACGTGCCTGCCGGTATGCAGCTCCCGCCGGGGCACGCGCTGTCGGAAGTGCACGGGGCAGGCGGCTTGGCCTTGCAGCCTCCGAGCGTCAACGTCGGGCATGGCAGCTCACACGGGCACACGAGCGCACCCTCGCACGTCTCCCCCGGCGCGCAGTTCGCGTCACCCCAGCAGGTGCCAGCGGCCACGGTCGGAACGCAGCGCCGCTTGCCCTCGGGGCCGATGCAGCTCGCGGTCGAGGGGCAGTCGCTGGACGTCGCGCAGCACACGACGGGCTCGGGCGCCGTGCACTTCCCGGGCTTTGGTTCCCCCGTGCACGTCCCATCGCAGGCGCAAGAGCCCGCCCCGACGCACTGTTGGTCGACCGCGCAGTGCGACGCCACGAAGCACAGTCCCGGATCCGGCCGATTGACGCACACGCCGCCGGTCGCCGCGGGCGGGCGCACGCACACCGCACCTTCATGGCAGTCCTGGTCTGCAGTGCAACACATGATGGAGAAGCCAAGGCAGCGTCCAGGTTTTGGCGGATCTGCGCACGCGCCTTGCCCGCACGTGCATGAGACGCTGGCGCCCTCGCAGTGCTGGCCCAGGTTACAGTCGGAGTCGTCGGCGCAGTCGCCCGAGGTCGGTGGAATCTCGAGGCAGAAGCCGGCGCCACCGAGCGCCGGGAGCAGGCAGACCGAGCGCTCCGCACCGGTGCAATCGGCGCGCGTCGTGCAGCACGCCGCGCTCGAATCGGGCGTCGGCGTCGCGTCCAACTTGGCCTTCGTATCGGCAAACAGCGATTTGACGTCCGTCGCCTTGCTCGCCTCGTTGGCGTCCTCCGAGGCGGTGCACGCTACGAGCGAGCCGGAGAGCAGCCAAGCGAGGGCGAGGCGCTGAAACACAGGATGGGTCCGAACGCTCACACGGTGACCATAGTCAGGGCGGCGACCAATTGCGAAGAAATGCGTGCCCATGACCAGCACCGGTCAGTCGACGATTGAGGCCAGGGTGTCGAAGAACGACGGAAAGCTCACGGATGCAGCGCTCGCTCCTTGGATGTGGGTGTCTCCCTCGACCGCGGCGAGGCCCGCGACCGCCGCGGCCATGGCGATGCGGTGATCGTGGCCCGCGGCGACCGTGGCGCCATGCAGCGGCGTGGGGCCGACGATCTCCAGACCGTCGGCGCGCTCCTCCACCGTGGCGCCCATGTCGCGCAGCATGCGCACGGTGGCGGCGATGCGGTCGGACTCCTTGACCCGCAGTTCGGCCGCGTCGCGAATCGTGGAGCGGCCCCGCGCCTGAGTCAGCAGCACGGCCAGGACGGGCAGCTCGTCGATGGCCCGCACTGTGAGGTCGCCGGCGATGTCGACGGCCCGCAGCTCCGAGCGCTGAAGCCACAGATCGGCGACGGGCTCACCCGCCGGATCCAGGGAGAGCTCCTCCTGCCGCACCTCCGCGCCCGCCGCGGCGAGGACGTCCAGGATGCCCGTGCGGGTGGGGTTGACGCCGACCCTCGCCAGGCGCAGCGGCCGATCGGCGAGCAGCGCACCCGCGACCAGGAAGAAAGCGGCGGAGGAGAGGTCGCCCGGGACGGAGTAGACCGCGCCGAGGCAGAGCGGGCTGAGGCGACCCGGTCGAATGCAGACCTCGGGTCCATCGACGACGAGGTCGGCGCCCATGGCCCGGAGCATGCGCTCGGTGTGGTCCCGAGTCGGAGCCGGCTCGACGACGGTCGTGCCATCGAGCGCCGCGGTCGGCTGGGCTTGCAGCCCGGCAAGCAGGAGCGCGGTCTTGACCTGTGCGCTGGCGATCGGGAGCTCGTACCGGAGCGCCGAGAGCGCGCCGCCCGTCACGACGACCGGGGGACGTCCCCCGTCGCTGAGCGCGATCTGAGCGCCCATGGCGCGCAGCGGGTCGGCGACCCGCCGCATGGGCCGCGTCGAGAGGCTGGCATCGCCGATGAGCGTCGTAGTGAAGGGCCGCCCGGCCAGGAGCCCCATGAGAGTGCGCAGTGTCGTGCCCGAGTTCTGGCAGTCGAGCGCGGCGGCAGGCGGCTTCAGCCCGTCGAGGCCGCGGCCCGTGACGTGCACCCGCGGGCCCTCCTGTCGCACCGTCACGCCGAGGGCCGCGATGGCGGCGCGCGTCGAGGCGACGTCCTGCCCGGTCCCGAGTCCCTCGAGGACGGTCGGGCCCTCCGCGAGCGCCGAGAACAGGAGCGCCCGGTGGCTCAGCGACTTGTCCCCCGGGACGGCGAGCGTACCGCCGACCCGTCGCGCTGGACGAATCACCGCGGCGTCTGCAGGTGCGCCCGGATCGGTCACGCCAGCACCTGGCGCAGGGCCGCGAGGAAGCGCGCGTTCTCGTCCAAGGTGCCCATGTTGACGCGGAGCCAGGTCGGGAGCCCGTAGTTCGCGAGGGGCCGGACGATAACGCCCAACCGCAAGAGCGCGTCGTAGACGGCGCGGCCGTCGCGGGCGAGGTCGAACATTACGAAGTTGGCCTGCGAGGGGATGGTCCGCAGCCCGAGGTGAGCCAGCCCGTCGAGCACCTGTTGGCGGCCGTGCCGGGTCACGCGGAAGACCTCATCGAGGAACGCGACGTCGGCAAGCGCCGCCTCGGCGGCCACCTGCGCGAGCGTGTTGACGTTGAAGGGCTGCCGCACGCGGTTGACGTAGTCAGCCAGCTCCGCGGAGGTGACCCCGTAGCCGACGCGTACGCCGGCGAGGCCGTACGCCTTGGAGAACGTGCGGAGCGTGACGGTGCGCGGGCGCTCGGCGACCCAACGTAGCGCATCGAGGCGCTCCGAGGGGTCGCAGTACTCCAGGTAGGCCTCGTCCAGCACCACGATCGTCTCGTCGCTGATGCGGCCCATGAACCGCTCCAGCGCCGCGGGAGCGATGACCGTGCCAGTCGGGTTGTTGGGCGAGCACAGGAACACGAGGCGGATGCCGGGGTGCCACGCTGCGGCCATCGCCTCCAGGTCGAAGTGGAAGTCCTGCGTCGGCACGGTGGTGACCGGGACGCCCGCGGCCTGCGCGATGAGCGCGTAGACGACGAAGGTGCACTCGCTCGCCAGCACGCCGCGCTCGGGACCGCCGAACGCTCGGATCAGGTGCTCGATGAGCTCGTTGGAGCCATTGCCGAGCAGCAGCCGCTCCGGCGCGACGTCGAGGTGCGTGGCGAGCGCGTGCCGCAGGAACCACGCGCCGCCGTCGGGGTAGCGATGCACCGTCGCGAGCGCCGCCTGCATCGCCTCGACCGCCCGGGGTGAGGGGCCGAGCGCGTTCTCGTTCGAGGCCAGCTTGACGGCATGGGTGATCCCAAGCTCTCGCTCCAGCTCCGAGAGCGGCTTACCGGGCGGGTAAGGGACTAGGCGGCGGATGTGCTCGGGGACGAGCGGCATCGAATCAGAGGAGGCAAGCACGCTGGAATCCGAGGACGGCGCCATGGCGCCTTCCTACCGTCGCCGGGCGCCGAATGCAACGGGCCAGGGCGCCCGAGGCAGCGCGCGGGCAGGGCTCACTCGACGAGCTGGAGGGTGCCGAAGCGGTCCAATGTGTGGAAGTCGCCCACGATGGGCGGGCTCCAGGCGGCGTAGGCGCCGTCGCCGCGCGCGTCGACGTCGATGCGAAAGAGGTTCGCTCGCAGCGTCTGTGACCTCGCGGCGTCGCCGAGCGCCGCCCACGGGATCGCCACCTCAATCGAATAGCCTACGTCCGTGTCCGAAGGATCGTCCACCGTGCCGTTCGCCTGCGCCGCCCAACGCAGGCCCTCCGCCGTCCAGCGTCGGCTCCGCGGCAAGTCATGGCGAACCCGAGGGAAGCGCGCGTCGAACACGACGCCGCGGGGGCTGACCTCGAGCTCGACGTAGTCCAGGCCGTCGCCACCGGGGTCGAGGAAGATCTCGCAGACGTCGGCCAGGAAGAGATCGTCGTCGCGCGCGCCGTAGGGGCTCGTGAGCTCCCGGTCCTCGACCCAGAAGGCGACGTACAGGGCGTGCTCGTCCCAGAGTAGGCCCGCCTCGGCCGCGCGCCGTGGGAAGCCGACGCCGTTGGAGAGGGCAAGCGGGCCCGTGCGGGCGGCCTGCGACCATTCGGCCTCCGTGGGCTCGCCGTCGATCGTGGGGCTGCGCGCCGTGTGCGGGACCCGCAGGGTGGGCAGGCGAATATCGGCCGGTCGATGGGCCACGGCGACGAGCGTCCCGGCGGCGACGAGCGCTCCGAAGCTCAGGCGGACGACCAAAGGACGCGGGCGCATGGCGCATCGTGCGCCGACCGCCGGCACCCGGCAAGGGCCAGGGCTCGCAATCATTTTCGCGAATAGGTGAACACGTGCCATTGCCAAGAGAGCCCGTGGTCGTTAGCGTCCCATCCCACGGGATACGGGAGCGGTCGGCGGCGAAGTGACGGGCGGGTCAACATGCTGGGGAAGATTGGCGAGATGACGTGGTGCGTAGCGCGTCTGGGGCTCGCAGGTCTGCTCATTGGTGCCTGTGCTTCGGTGTCGTCTCCGGAAGGGGCCGATACCGTCACCGCCATCGACGCACCCGAGGCGCTCGCCGAGCTGCCGGTGACCGCCGAGGTGTCGTTCGTCGACACCGTGACGGACCTCGTCGTCGAGGTCGCGTCCGGCTGCGACTTCCCCAAGGCGCCGGCCGCGGGCGGGCCCGGTGCCAGCTGCGCCCAGGACAGCGACTGCACGGCGGGGCACTGCGTCCTTACGCCCACCGGGCGCGTCTGCACCGCATCGTGCGTCAGTTGTTGTCCCACCGGGTTCCTCTGCGAGGCGATCGCGCCGCAGGCGTCGACCAAGGCGTGCATCCCGGTCGCGGGGGCCCTCTGTCGGCCGTGCAAGACAGACGCGGACTGCCCGTCGCTCGGCCGTCCGTCGCTGTGCGTCGCTCAAGGAGACGCAGGCCGGTTCTGTGGCGCGCCATGCGACGGCAGCGCCGAGTCGTGCCCCTCGGGCTACACGTGCAAGCTGAGCCAGGGGTCGCAGGCCCAGGCCAATCAGTGCATCCGCACGGCGGGCACCTGCGCCTGTTCCGCAGAGGCGAGCGCCAGCCTGGCAGAGACCAAGTGCGCCGTGACCAACGTGAATGGGACATGCCACGGGACGCGCCGCTGCGGGGTCGCGGGCCTCGAGGCGTGTAGCGCCGCGACGCCGGAGGCTGAGCTCTGCAATGGCAAAGACGACGACTGTGACGGCCAGACCGACGAGGAGGTGCCACTCGCCGCGTGCGTCGCTCCCGGCGCGGAGGCGTGCCCGGGCAAGGAGCAGTGTCAGTCGGGCCAGCGCGTGTGCGTCGCGCTCCCGCAGGTCGCCGAGGAGTGCAACGGCAAAGACGACACCTGCGACGGAGCAATCGACGAGGGCTTTCCGGACCTCGATGGCGACCTGATCGCCGACTGCGTGGACACCGACATCGATGGTGACGGCACGAAGAACGGCCCCGACTGCCAGGACCAGAACCCGCTCGTGCACCCGCTCGCGGTCGAGGCCTGCAACGGCATGGACGATGACTGCGATGACGCCACCGACGAGGGCTGCGACGACGACCTGGACGGCTGGTGCGATGCGACGATGGCCCTCGCCGGGCTGGGAGGCGGCCTGTCCCCGTGTCCAATGGGCGGCGGTGACTGCGCCGACAGCCTCGCGCTCGTCCATCCGACCGCGAAAGAGAGCTGCAACGGCATCGACGACGACTGCGACGGGCAGACGGATCTGGGGCTCGCCGCGCCGTGCGACGACCAGAACCCGTGCACTCAGGACACCTGCGCCGGGAGCGCCGGGTGCACGTCGGTCCATGGGCCCGATGGCGTGCCGTGCCTTGCAGACCACTGGTGTCAGAGCGGGCAGTGCGTCGCCATGCCGTCCTGCGGTGACGGCGAGGTCAACCAGCCGTCGGAGGCCTGCGACGACGCCAACGACGCGGCCGAGGCCGGCTGCGTCGGCTGTGCGGTGCTCGCCGGCTACAGCTGTGTCGGCACTCCGAGCCAGTGCAAGACCACCTGCGGCGACGGCATCCGGGCCGGGAGCGAGCAATGCGACGACCACGGGCTCGCGACCGGCGATGGCTGCGACGCGAGCTGCGCGATCGAGGCCGGCTTCGAATGCGCCGGCACGCCCAGCGTCTGCACGACCACGTGCGGAGACGGCGTGCGCGCTGGCGGCGAGACCTGCGACGACCACGCGGCTCTGCCGGGTGACGGCTGCTCGGCCCACTGCCTCGTCGAGCCAGGCTGGGCGTGCGCGGGCGATCCGGTTCAGTGCACGACCGGCTGCGGCGACGGCGTCATCGCGGGCGCCGAGCTATGCGACGACGGCAACGACGCTCCAGACGACGGCTGTACCGCGCAGTGCGTCGTCTCGTCGGGCTACGCCTGCCTCGGGCAGCCGAGCGTCTGCCTCACGAGCTGCGGCGATGGCGTGCGCGCGGGAGCCGAGGAGTGCGACGACGACAACGACCTCTCGGGCGACGGCTGCTCCGCCGCGTGCACCGTCGAGGGCGGCTACACGTGCGCCGGCCTCGTCTGTAGCCCCACGTGCGGCGACGGGCTCACCGCCGGACCCCAGCCGTGCGACGACAAGAACCAGAAGGACGGCGACGGGTGCTCGGCGGGCTGCGTCGTCGAGGCCGGCTATATCTGCACAGGTCAGCCGAGCGCGTGCCAGACGACGTGCGGTGACGGCCTGGTCGCCGGGCTCGAGGGCTGCGACGACCAGAACACGACCGCGGGGGACGGCTGCTCCAGCGCGTGTACCATCGAGGGCGGCTGGGCCTGCAAGGGCGCGCTCTCCACGTGCACGACCGGCTGCGGCGACGGCGTGATCGCAGGCGTAGAGCAGTGCGACGACGCGAACGAGGCGAACGGCGACGGGTGCTCTGCGAGCTGCACCGTCGAGCCCGGCTTTGGCTGCCTCGGCCAGCCGAGCGCGTGCTTCACCACGTGCGGTGACGGGGTCAGCGCGGGCGCGGAGCAGTGCGACGACCAAAACACACAGCCCGACGACGGCTGCACGGGTGCCTGTCAGCTCATGGCAGGCTGGAGCTGCGCCGCAGGCCCAAATGGCGGGCCGTCGGTCTGTGCCACGACCTGCGGCGACGGCCTGACCGCGGGCGCCGAGCAATGCGATGACCACAACACGGCGGCGGGCGACGGCTGCTCCACGCTGTGCCAGACGGAGGCGGGCTTCAGCTGCCAGGGGACGCCCTCGGTCTGCGCCACGAGTTGCGGCGATGGGGTCGTCGCCGGGCTGGAGCAGTGCGACGACCAGGCGGCACCGAGCGACGGCTGTTCGCCCGCGTGTCAGGTCGTGCCTGGCTGGAGTTGCGACCTGCCCAAGGGCGCCTGTCACACGGCGTGTGGCGACGGCATCGTCGTCGGTCTCGAGCCGTGCGACGACGCGAACACGCTGAGCGGCGACGGCTGCGACGACGACTGCACCGTCGAGCCCGGCTATGGGTGCCAAGGCACGCCGTCGCTCTGCGTGACGACCTGCGGGGATGGACTTCGGGCCGGGCTCGAGGCCTGCGACGACGACAACGCCCAGGGCGGCGACGGCTGCTCGGCGCTCTGCCAGATCGAGGCGGGCTACACCTGCGCTGGCGCCGTGTCGGTGTGCGAGACCGGCTGCGGCGACGGCGTCCGCGCGGGCCTCGAGGGCTGCGACGACGGCAACCTGGACGCCGGGGACGGCTGCTCGCCGGAGTGCGCGCCCGAGGCCGGCTTCGACTGCGACGGGCAGCCGAGCGTGTGTGCAACCGACTGCGGCGATGGTCTGCGGGTCGGTCTCGAGGCGTGCGACGACGGAAACAAGCTTCCCAACGATGGCTGCTCGAAGTCATGTCAGCTCGAGCCGGGCTACACGTGCAAGGGCACGCTCTGCGCTACGACCTGCGGGGACGGCGTCACTGCCGGTCTCGAGGCATGCGATGACCACAACGTCCTCGGCGACGACGGCTGCACCCACGACTGCGCCGCCGTCGAAACCGGCTTCACCTGCGCCGGCACGCCCAGTGTCTGCATGACCGCGTGCGGCGACGGCGTCCGCGCCGGTGGCGAGCAGTGCGACGACCAGAACCCCACGGCAGGCGACGGCTGCTCACCGGCCTGCACGACCGAGGCCGGCTACACCTGCGCTGGTACGCCAAGCCAGTGCGCGACCGGCTGCGGCGATGGCGTGGTGGCCGGCCAAGAGCAGTGCGACGACCACGGGCAAGAGTCCGGCGATGGCTGCGACGTCAACTGCCAGCGCGAGCTCGGCTGGACCTGCGTCGGCGGCCCGAGCGCGTGTGCCACGACCTGCGGCGACGGCGTGCGCGCGGGCGCCGAGGCGTGCGATGACGCCGACTCGGAGGGCGGCGACGGTTGCTCGGGCGTGTGCGCCGTCGAGCCCGGCTGGACCTGCGTGGGCGCGCCCAGCGTCTGCAAGACCACGTGCGGCGACGGTGTCGTCGCGGGTCTCGAGGCCTGTGACGATGGCGGGGAGCCCACGGCTGGCGACGGCTGTGACGCGCAGTGTCAGGTCGAGCCGGGCTGGGCCTGCGCCTTTCAACCGAGCCAGTGTGCGACCGGCTGTGGCGATGGCGTCGTCGCGGGAGTCGAGGCGTGTGACGATGGCAAACCCCTGAGCGGCGACGGCTGCTCGGCCCAGTGCACCATCGAGTTCGGCTACGCCTGCGCCGCGTCCCCCTCCGAGTGCACGACGACCTGCGGCGACGGCAAGCGCGCAGCGTCCGAGGGCTGCGACGACGACGAGCACCTCGGCGGCGACGGCTGCTCGGCCCAGTGCACCGTCGAGCCGGGCTGGACCTGCGCAGGCGACCTCAGCCAGTGCCTCGAGGTGTGCGGCGACGGACTGCGCGTCGGCAACGAAGGCTGTGACGACGGCCTGAGGCTCCCCGGCGACGGCTGCTCCGCGCTCTGCCAGGTGGAGCACGGCTTCACGTGCGTCGGTGGGCCGAGCATCTGCAAGTCGAGCTGCGGCGACGGCCTCGTCGCGAGCGATGAGCCCTGCGACGACAAGGGCACCAAGAGCGGCGACGGCTGCTCTGCGCTCTGTCAGGTCGAGCACGCCTTCACCTGCGTCAACGAGCCCAGCCTCTGCAATACCCACTGTGGCGACGCCCTCATCGGGGGCCTCGAGCAGTGCGACGACGACGGCACCCAGCCAAATGACGGCTGCTCTGCGAGCTGCGAGGTCGAGAGCGGCTACGCGTGCCAGGGCGAGCCCAGTACGTGCGGCACGGTCTGCGGGGACGGCCTGGTCGTCGGCGCCGAGACCTGCGACGACGGCGCCAAGCAGGTCGGAGACGGTTGCGGCCTCGACTGCCGCCGCGAGCTGGGGTGGACGTGCGCAGGCGCGCCGAGCCACTGCGCGCCCGTGTGTGGCGACTCGCTCATGGTCCTTGGCGAGACCTGCGACGACGGCAACCCGACGTCGGGCGATGGCTGCTCCTCCGAGTGTACCCAGGAGCCGGGGTTCACCTGCACCGAGCTTCCCTCGGCGTGCGCCGCGCTCTGTGGCGACAGTGTGCGGGCGGGGCTGGAGACGTGCGACGACGGCAACCAGCTGTCGGGCGATGGCTGCAGCGGAGACTGTGCGCCGGAGCTTGGGTATGTGTGCACGCTCGCGACGCCGGACCTCTGCGCCACCGACTGCGGCGACGGCGTGCGCGCGGGCGCGGAGCAGTGCGACGACGGCGACGAGCTGGGAGACGATGGCTGCTCCGCGGGGTGCGTCATCGAGTTCGGCTACACCTGTCTGCCCGGCAACCCCAGCGCGTGCAGCGCCACCTGCGGCGACGGCAAGAAGGTCGCGTCCGAGGGCTGCGATGACGGTGCGACGTTCCCCGACGACGGCTGCTCGGAGGGCTGCACCGTGGAGGTGGGGTACCACTGCACGGGGCTCCAGCCCAGCACGTGTGCGCCCAAGTGCGGTGACGGAGTCCAGGCGAACGTCGAGGCCTGTGACGACGCCAACATGGAGTCATTCGATGGCTGCTCCGCCGGCTGCCTCGTGGAGCCGGGCTACGCCTGCCTCGGCGTCGGTCCGGACTCCTGCACCTCGACCTGCGGCGACGGCACGCGCGCGTCCAACGAGGCCTGCGACGACGGCAGCCAGGGGACGGTCGACGGGTGCAGCGACCAGTGCACGAAGGTCCACGGCTGGACCTGCACGGGGAACCAACCCACGACCTGCACGCACCTCTGCGGCGACGGCGTGCTCGCAGTCGGCGTCGAGATTTGTGACGACCAGGACGGCGAGCCCGGCGACGGCTGCACGGGCTGCGTCGTCGACGCCGGCTTCGTCTGCGAGCTCGAGCCATCGCTGTGCGGCCCGAAGTGCGGCGATGGCGTCATGCTCGGCGGCGAGCCCTGCGACGACGGCGACCAGGACTCGGGCGATGGCTGTTCGAGCCAGTGTCAGCTCGAGCCCGTCCCCGAGAGCGCGAGCAACGACAGCTGCGTCGGACTCGTGGCCGTGCCCGCGCCGGTCGCCTTCGACGCGAGCATCGCGCCGGCGGGGGACGTCGACCACTTCCGGTTCTCGCTCGCGGCGGTCTCCGACGTCCAAGTCGAGACCTTCGACCCGACTGGCGCCTGCGCCCTCATCGACACGGTCGTTCAAGTCTTGGGGCCCGACTGCGCAGCCCCGCTCACCGCGCCTGACGACGACTCGGGCCTGGAACGCTGCTCGAAGCTCGATCCCGCGCTCGAGGCCAACGCGGGCTTGCGGCAGCTCCCACCGGGGGAGTACGTAGTCCTGGTGAAGGCCCATGCCCCAGACGAGAGCTTCGACTACCGCGTCGCCATCACGCTCACGGCCGTCTGCGGCGATGGCTACCGCACCGGCTCGGAGCAGTGCGACGACCCTGGTCCCACGTGCGACGGCACCTGCAAGCTGACCGTCGTCCCACCATGATTGGTATCGGCTCCCTCCCAAGCACCGACAACCTGCTCTGCTTCCTCGCCGCCGTCGAGCACGCAGGCTTTCGTCACGCGGCGCGGGCCGTCGCGCTGACCCCGACCGCGTTCGGCGAGCGTATCCAGAGGCTGGAAGAGCATCTGGGCGTCCAGCTCTTCGAGCGCACCACGCGGCGGGTCACCCTCACGGCCGCGGGTGCGGCGCTCGTACCGGTCGCGCGGGAGGCCATCGCGCACGTGCGCCGCTGCGTCGACGCCGCCCGTATCGGCGCTCCGGCGCGGGCCGAGTTCGTCCTGGGCACGCGCTTCGAGCTTGGCGTCTCGTGGCTCGTGCCCACGCTGGGCGAGCTCGCCCGCTCGCGACCCGAGTGGACCATTCACCTCTACTTCGGCGCCGGGCCCGACGTGCTCACGCGGCTCCAGCTCGGCGAGATCGACGCCGCCATCACGAGCGCGCCCTTCGCCCGTGCGGATTTCCGCGGCCACGTCTTGCATCCGGAGAGCTACGTGCTGTGCGCGGCGCCTGCGCTCCTCGTGCGCACGCCGCTCGACCGGCCCGAGGACGCTGCGCTCCACACGCTGCTCGATATCGACCGCTCGATGCCGCTCGCCCGCTACCTCGTCACGTCGCCCGGCGACGCGGTCGCGTTCGGGGCCGTGCGCTACCTCGGCACGGGCGCAGCGATCCACGCGCTGGCACTCGCGGGCCTCGGCGTCGCCGTGCTGCCGGGCTACATGGTCGAGGCGGACCTCGGCGCGGGGCGCCTCGTGCGTCTGTTGCCCGAGCGGCCGCTGCTCTCGGACACCTTCCGGCTGCTGCACCGCCACGACTCGGCGCACGCGTCGGCGCTCGCGGAGCTGGCGATCGAGCTCCAGGCGCGGCAGTTACGGTAGGAGAGCTTTCGCCGCGTGATGGCGTGCGCGTGACTTTCGTGGTTTATCGCCGGGGAGAGTCTCTCTGGAGCGCAGGAAGCGAGGAAGGTCGGAAGAGGATGGGGCCTCCGGCCAAGTTCCGACTGCCGTTTCGTTCGCGCGCGGTCGTGTCTCGAAGACAGGCGCGCGTGCCTCGCGATCGGAAATAGCCATGCCGCGGCGCTTGGAGAAGCAGACGTCCTTGACGCCCGCGGCTTTGGCGGACGCGAGATTGTCCTTGGAGGCAAAGCCGCCGTCGAGCGCGATCTGGCGCGGGGCTTTGCCGTAGAGACGTGCATGGCGGTCGAGCATGGGGTCGACCAGGGTCGCATCGGCAGGGTTCCCATCGAGGACGACGACATCGGTGATGAACGCGGACGCGCCGGCAGCCAGGCAGATCTTGTGTCCGAAGAGGGTCTCACGACGGTCCTTGACGAGGATGTCGGTGTGACTTTCGAAGATCGAGACGATCTTCTCGGATGCCGGAATCGTGACTCCGTCAACCACACGCGCGTGCGTTTGCTCCAACACCTGCCAGCCGAGTGGCAGCACGCGCTCGAGCGTCGCGAGCGACCGTGCCAACCTGCGGCGACTCGTGCGATTTTCGTCCACCGCCGCAGTCCGAATCGTGGGCAACGCCGCCTGCGCCTGGTCGAGCACTTCAATACCCACCGCGATCAGCCGCGTGTAGTCGGCCTTCCGCTTCTCGGGATCGCGACCGTAGTGGATCTCGTAGGCCAGCAGCTTCGACTTGCGCGCCTGATCGCGAAACACAAGCCCCGTGACGTCCTTCTGGACCCGTCCCATCTCGCGGCACACGTGACACGGACGACGTCCCACACCAATTCACCATCCGTTGGAGCATGAATCGTGCTCCACGGCGTCCGACCGAGCCAGCGAGCCTCGAGTCTCCACATCTGCGAGACCTTCGCGGGGTCGCACGATGCGACCGTTCGCTTGGATCACGCTGATTTCGGCGCCACCCCAGACGCGGGCAACGTTGCCGTCAAGCTCAGCCTGGCCGAGGTCGCGTCGCTCATCTCGTCTGCGGTTGCGGAGTTCGTCCTGACGCGCATTCCGACCGGCCACTACCAGGACGCTGGCTTTACGACCAAGGGCACCGGCGGTCGCTGGCACTGGTGCAACTTTGGATTCGGGCCGTTTGCAGCCACCGAGGGGTCTGACTTCTACTTGATCTCCAAGGCTGAGGGCGAGGTCGACGGCTTCGACTACGGCTGGCTCTTCGCAACGCCGTACGTTGATTTCGGCGCCAACCTGCAGTTCGCAGACTGGCTGCGCGACGCGAAGCTGGACGGCGCGCTCACATGGACGCCCGACACGACGGCCTCGGCCTGGCCCTCTGGCATCTCTGTCATGCCTACCTCGCCCTTCCCGATGCCCCGCCCGAGGTGCGCGCTGCCGCCGAGCGCATCCTCGCCGCGTTCGTGCCGGTGCGCCGCGAGCTGCACGCGCGCTATGCGACCGAGGCTGCGCGCGCTCGCGCCCATCGGCCGATGCTCACGGAGCTGGCGGCCGATCTCGCGCTGCTGCCAGTCGCCGGTGGCGGCACCGCCGCGAGCTGGGCCACTGCGTTCGTCGACGCGGGCGACGGCCTGGACGACCTGCTCTCCAACCGCGCCACCGCGCTCGCCGACGGCGAGGGCGCCTCGGGGCCGCGCGCCATCGCGACCCGGGCGCGCACGCTGGGCGTCATCAACCGGGCCCGTGCGGCCATCGGAGACGACCTGGTGGACGATCCGTCCCTGCCGCGCAACCTCGACGCGCTCGTCTTCGGCTACTTCGACCTGCTCGACCGCCGCCCCGCCGGCGCGCCGCCGCCTCCGCCGCCCGTGGTTTAGCTCCGCGCCGCACGCGCTCCTGTCTCCAAGCCGGGCATGCGCGACCCACCAGGCACCCGGCCGTGTCTCGGAGACAGGCGGTTGCGCCTCGCGAGGCACCCGGTCGTGTCTCCGAGACAGGCGCGCGTGCCCCTCGAGGCACCCGGCCGTGTCTCGGAGACTGGGACGGCCGACCTCGGAGGCGCGGGGCGCAAGCTCGATGACGTTCGTCGTCAGCGCCAGGTGGCGCTTGGCGTCGGGCCGATTTCGAGTTAGTGTTAGCTCTATGGTGACACTGGAGACAACTTCGGCTCCAACGCCGCCGCTCGGCGACGGGCGGGCGCTGATCTGTCGCGCCGGCGACCGTGTCTGCGCGCTCCCGCTGGTCCACGTGGTCGAGACGATGCGACCGCAGCCGATCGAGCCCGTGAGTGGCGCTCTGGCGCCGGTGCCGGCGGACCTCGGCGCCAAGTGCTGCGTCCGCAAGCCGGTCGACTTCCGTCGGTTCATCGACGCGGCGCGCCAGCTCGGGCTCTATTGGCTCGTGACCAACGAGCTTCCGGCGGAGGGCGGAGCATGAACTGGCCGCTCCGATTGCTGCTCGTCGAGGATCAGGAGGACGACGCCGCCCTGGTCCTCCTCGAGCTCGCCCGCTGCGGCTATCAGGTGATGCACTCACGGGTCGATACCCGGGCGCAGATGGCCGCGGCGCTCACGAGCGACACCTGGGATCTCGTGCTATCGGACTACTCGATGCCGTCGTTCTCGGCGCTCGAGGCGCTCGCGGTCCTGCGTGGCTCGGGGCTCGACCTGCCGTTCATCATCGTCTCCGGAACGATCGGCGAAGAGACCGCCGTCGAGTCGCTGCGTGCCGGCGCTCACGACTTTCTCGTCAAGGACCGCCTCGCGCGCCTGGGAACGGCCGTCGAGCGGGAGCTGCGGGCCGCGCGCGATCGGGCGGCGCAGCGGGAGGAGGAGCGCCGCAACGGCGAGCTCGAGCTCGCGCGCGAGAACGCCGAGCGGCTGAGCCGGTTCAAGTCGCAGTTCCTCGCGAACATGTCGCATGAGCTCCGCACGCCCTTGAACGCCATCATCGGCTTTTCCGAGGTCCTGCAGATCGAGGCCATCGCCGGTCCCCTCGCCGAGCGACAGCGGCAGTACGTCGATCACATTCTCGAGAGCGGCCGCCACCTGCTGCGACTCATCAACGACGTGCTCGACCTTTCGAGCGTGGAGGCCGGGCGCATCGAGTTGCGGCGTGAATGGATGGCGCCCAAGTCGCTCATCGACGGCGTAGGCGCCACCGTCCGGCCGCTCGCTCAAAAGCAGGGGATCGTCCTGACGATTCGCGCTGCGACTCTCCCGCCCCTCTTCGCCGACCCCGTCCGCATCAAGCAGATTCTGTACAATCTTCTGTCGAACGCGATCAAGTTCACTCCCCGCGGTGGCAGCGTCCTCCTCGACGCGAGCACCGACGGTGCCCAGCTCGTCGTCGCCGTCACGGACACGGGTGTCGGCATCAGCGCCGAGGAGCTGCCGCGCCTCTTCCACGAGTTCGAGCGCATCATCGAGCCGACCGGGCCCCGCTTCGAGGGCACGGGCCTTGGCCTCGCCCTGACCAAGCGGCTGGTCGAGGAGCATGGGGGCACGGTGACCGTGGTGAGCACGTTCGGCCAAGGCTCGACCTTCACCGTGAGCCTGCCTCTCCCCCCGCCCCAACCCGACACGACCATGGAGGCCTTGCCGTGAGCTCCGCGACGATCCTGTTGGTCGAGGACCATCCACTGAACCTCGCGCTCTTTCGCATCCTGTTGGAACACACTGGGCACGAGGTGCTCGAAGCGACCGATCTGAACCAGGCACGCGACCACCTAGCTCGCGGCGTCCCTCACCTGGCTCTGCTCGACATCAACGTGCCCGGTGGAGGTGGCGAGGTCTTGCTGAAGGAGATGCGGGCGGATCCGCGCTTTGACGGTGTCCCGATCGTCGCGGTGACGGCTATGGCCATGTCCGGGGACCGCGAGCGCCTGCTGGCCGTCGGCTTCGACGGTTATGTGAGCAAGCCCGTCGACACGCGAGGCTTCGCTGCGCTGGTCGAGCGCTTCCTCGTCAATGGCAGGAACGCCCCACAGCCGTGAGGTCCTGGCCTCGCGGTCCGACCCGCCGTGGTAGCAGTCGTCCTCGAGGTCCCAGTTGAGCGGCGGGAGACGCGTGCCCTGAGACCCGACCGGGACGCACGTGAGCGTCCGACGAGGCTGTCGGGTGGGGCTATCGGAGCGTCCATGGAGGCGACGTCGGGCGTGTCGCTGCCCAGGGTCGGGGCGTCGTGCGTGGCGTCGTGCGTGGTCATGGACCCGTCGGCGAGGGCTTCGGCGACGCCGAGGTCCGGGGTTCCGAGCTCGGCCGCGGGCTCGGCCGCGCAGGTGGCCATCAGGGACACGAGCAGGGCGAGCACGACGGATAGCGGTCGGATGAGGCATGTTGGTGCGGTCAACGAGTCGGAGTCAACGGAATTTCAGGCGACCCGGGCGCGGTCTTCGGGCCGCTGGCGGGACCCGCAGGCCATTGACGTGCGCGTGTCGGTGCGCGCAGCGTCCCGTCATGCACCGCGCCCGCCGATGCAGCTGACTCGCGAAGAGATCGACGCCATGTTGCGGCGCGCCGACGAGGCTCGCACGACGTTGCGGCGCGCGACCTTCGAGCTGAAGGCGCTCGGCGAGCAGCTGCTCGCGGCCCGGAAGCAGGTTCGCGATGCTCAATCTCGGTGACCCAATTGCGGTCATGCTCGCGGCCTCCGCGGCGTTCGATCGCGCCGGTCTCGAAGCGGCGGCCTATGGAGGGCTCGTCGTCGCCATGTATGGGCGAGCACGCGAAACGCAAGATGCCGACCTCGCGACCGTGAATGCGTCGGTCGACGGGGCGCAAGAGGCGCTTGCAGTCGCCGGGCTGACCGTCGTTCGCACCTTCACGGAGGTTGCCTTCGGCGGATGCACGCTGAGCCGATTGACGCTCATTGGCGACGGCGAGTTCAACACGATCGATCTCGTTCGTCCCCGCTCCGAACGGTATCGTTTCGCGACGCTTGGGCGCGCGCTGACCGGAACTCTCCGAGGCGAGACGCTGCGGGTCGTGTCGCCGGAGGGCACCGTTTTGCTCAAGGTTCTTACGACGCGCGAGCGCGACCTGGAAGATGCGCAGAGCGCGGTCCAGAAGCACCGCGACGGCCTGGATCTCGCGCTGCTGGAGCGAGAGGTGGCTCTGTTTGCGAGGGAAATCGCTGACCACGACGTGACGGGGCGCTATCGCCGCGTGATGGCGGGCGCGTGAAGCGCGTTGTCTCATGACGGGGTAAGCCTCTCGGGAATGTAGGAAACGGCCGGGGCCACTGGTAGGACTCCGATGCGCGCCAGCTCCACCGCGGTCCTGGCGTCCTCCAACCCGCTCGACCGCCGCTCCCGCGCGCATCTCCTTCGAGGCCGCCAGTCGTGTCTCTGAGTCAGCACGGCGTGCAGCGGGAAGTACCTACCCCAACAGCCCGCGCAGGCGCGCGGCGAGGCGGCTCGGCAGGTCCGTCCGGACGGCGAGGTGGGCCAGCACCGCGCGCGCCTCGGCGAGGTCGGCGCGGGTGGCCAGGACGTTGACTAGGTCCTCGAGCACGAGCGGCTCGTGCACGGTGGACGCCAGCGTGCCGAGCCGCGCGAAGGCGGCCGCGTCGAGCGTCAGGTCACCGAGCGTGCGCACGGCCTCTGCTGCCACGGAGGCGTCGGTGTCTCGCGCCAGGCCGAGCAGCAGCGCCAGCGTCGCCTCGGTGTCGTGCGTGCGCAGCGCGGACGCCACGGCGCGGCGCACGCGCGGCTCGGGATCCGCCCGCAGCGCCGCGATGGCGTTCGCATGGGCCGCCAGGCCCGCGTTTCCGAGCCCACGCAGCGCGGTCTCGCGCGTCGCTGGGTCCGCGAGCTGGTCGACGAGCGGCTGGG
>SXOX01000270.1 GCA_005776585.1 Pseudomonadota bacterium
GGTCATGTATGTAGGTTTTTGGCGCATGTCGCGGGTAGCCAGGGGCGTAACTCCGCGAAATGACTCAATCACAAATTTCGCTGTATTGTGGCCATGTTCAATGTGCTGTCGAAGTCGGGTGTGACCACGAGGCGGTGGACCTCACCCGAGACGCGCGCCTCTCGCACGCGATCCCGCCGGCGACTCGGCGACGCGTGCTCCACCGCGACCGCTACCGCTGCGCAGTGCTAGGCTGCGCGAGTCACGTCTGGTGCGACGTGCATCACTTGGTCCCGCGCGCCGCCGGTGGCCGGCACACGCCGGAGAACCTCATCACGGTTTGCACCGTCCATCATCGCATGGTCCACGACGGAACGATGGCGCTCGAGCGCGGCGGCGATGGCCGCGTCGTAATCGTTCGCCAGACCGACCGGACCGCGCCGCATCCAGCGCTCGCTTGGCTTGCCGATGGGCCACAGGAGACCACCGTGCTCGCCCGTGCCGCTTGGCTGCGCGATGGGTCGTCGTCTCTTGGTGCGCTGCGCGCCGCCGAGCGCCGCGGCCAGGTCGTGCGCACTCCGCGCGGCGAGTGGGTCCTGACCGCGCAGCTCGACGACGGCGGCTGGGCGTTGTCACCGTAAAGAGCTCAGCGCCGGGGAGCAGGTGCCTGGCCGACCTCGCAGCGGCCGTCGGTTGTGACGTGCGCGGTGGGGCCGTACGTGGCGGTGTTGCCCACGGCGTCCTGCGCCTCGACTCGCAGCTGGAACCGTTGGCCGGGTGCCAGCCCCGCGAGGACCGTCGACGGTCCGTGCGCCTCGGCATGAAAGCGCTCGTCGACGAACAGGTGGTAGCGCGCCACGCCGACGTTGTCGCTTGCCGGCGTCCACTTCAGCGCGACGTGCGTGGCGCCGATGCGCGTGAGCACGGCCGTTGCCCCCTCGGGCCAGGTTGGCGGGGTGGTGTCGGCCGACTTGGTGGTGGTGGCGGCGGGAGCGGGCGCGTCGTCGGGAGGGGCGCAGGCCAGGAGGGTCGCGAGGAGGACGGCGACGAGGAGGCGCGCGGGCGTGGGGAGCATGGGCGTACGGTACAGCGGGTGGGACGGCGGGACAAGGCCGGAGTGACGTGGTAACGCCCGCCGGTGGGGTAGTGCGTGAGTGCGTTCTGGATGGGGAGACGGCGTCATTTGGGGGCATTGAAATGTCAACATGTCAGGACCGTCCCTGTTTTTCCCCTGTTTTTCCTGTTTTTCCGCAGGGTTGATCAGAGCCCGAGCTTCCTCCGGGCCTCGTCACCGCTGAGAGGCTGGCCGAATTTCCCAACCCGAAGGAGCACGTACACTGTTTTTGCCTCGCCGTCTGATGCATGCGCTTCCAGATCAAGGTGATCGACTTCCGCCACGCCATCTCGGTAGTACCGGAGGAAGAAAGACATCCACGACTCCAGCTCTGTCCGAGACACACCGACGTGAAGGCCATCGTCAGAGACTGTTGCCGAAGCCCTCGCTGAAGTTTCGCCAACGGAGATGCGTACCCTCGGGTGCTGCTGCGGGTGCCGGAGGCTCAGTTCCATCACCAGCCCTTCGAGCAAGAGGAGAATCTCAGCAACAACGATCTCGGGTCGCATGGTGCCGAAGGAGACTTCGAACATCGTGTGCTCGGTTCGGACGATCCCGCCATCGTCGGGAAGTCGCACGTCACGACGGTTCATTCCCATAGGCCCTACTCCCACCGAAGATGGACGTTCTGCAGAACCTCTCCGGTCTTCGGGTTCAGCTCTTCGAGGTGGATGTGGTTGTCCTTCACGTCCCCGGGCTTGGCTCGGTATTGCCACTTGCCGTCGGTGCTGCGCCACTTGTTTGGCTCGACTTCAATTGGACTCTGGCCCAGCCTCTCACGAGCGAGCGCTCGAGCTTGCCCCTCGGACTTGAAGGACGCACTCCAGTTCCTTGTGTTCTTGGTGGAGAAGTCGCGGGGAAAGCCCGCCTTTGGGGCCGTCGTCCCACCCAGCCGGGGTCCGTCGCGGCCGATGAGGACGACTCCGCCAACGGCACCGGTGGCGTCCTTGCCGTGTGCCGCGAGCCGAGTGCGAAACTCGTCAAACCAGCCGGTCATCGCCTTGTCGAACGTGCGCTTCTCGGCGATAGCCCTGAGCCCATCCTCCTCGCCGGTCATCAGCCCGTTGCGATCTGGCAGGTCAGGCGCGGCCTTTGGACCTTCCTGTTTTTCATGAATGACGCCATGCCCATTGTCATCCGACTTGGCGAACGGCCAGTACCAGCGGTTGGCGGGTCGAGTCCAATCCTGCCCATCCGGATCCCAAAACGTCACCGGATTTCCGCCGATTCCGACGTACGGGTTCAGCAAGTCCGGCCGCTCTACCGGCGTCAGCGTCTTCGGATCCGGGCTCAGCCACCGCCCCGTCTGCGGCGACAGCCACCGGGCACCGTGGTCGGCCCAGAGGCTATCCTCGTCGACCGGCTTGTTGCCAAACCCCCAAGGCTCCGTGTGCCAGTCGGCATTTGCAGTCGCGCTCAGCAGCAACCCGAACGGCTCGAAGTGCCGCTCGGTGACCGTCGCGCCGCCGGCGTCCGTCAGCAGCGACGGTCCGGGGCCAAAGGTCGTGTGGAAGTACCGCACGTCCGGCGGCCCAGCCGGCGGATTGCCGTCGTAGGGCCAGATGAGCTTCGCGAGCACGCGGTCGCCGGCGCGCACGTGGAGTTCCAGCTGCGCGTCGCGCACGACGAGGAACTCGCTGAGCCGCAGCTCCCGAACGACGCCATCCTTCGACGACGCGATGCGCTGCCCGGCCTCGTCGTACGCGTACGTCAGGGCGCTCTGGTCCTCGAGCGTGACCTGCTTCAAGCGATCCGACGGCGACCACCCTAGCGCCCGACCGGCGTGCTGGGTCTGTCGCCCGGCGAGGTCGTAGGCCATCGTGGCGACGGGCACGCCACCGCCGTCAATCACGGACGTGAGCTGCCGCGGGCCGGGGCCCGTGTACAAATAGCTCCCGAGCAGCAGCCCCTGCGCTTGCGTGTCGGGGAGGTTCGGGCCTGTGCGGCTCACCAGCCGCTGGAGGCCGTCGTAGCGATAGTCCCAGGTGCGTGCGCCGGGGTCGCCCAGCCGCCCGAGGACGGTCGCCTGCAGGAGCCGCGCGGCACCGTCGTAGACGAAGTCCGCGTGGCGTGCCGACGGGGCCTCCCCGGCATCGCGCACGGCCGTCACCGCCCCGAAGCCATTGCGCGTGAGCGTCAGGCCGATCTGCGCGTCCAGCCCATACGCCAGCCCCACGCCCGTGGTGCGACCCGCGGCGTCGCACGCGAAGCTCCCGACGACGCCATTGCCAAAGGCTTCCTCATGCACGCGACCCGCCGCGTCCATTGTGGTCGCCGTCCACCACCCGGGCACCGACACGAGCCGCCCTGCGCCATCGTAGCCGTAGGTCACGGTACCAAGGCCAGCCAGCGCGTGCGACAGCAACAGCCCCGAGCCCGAGAATGCGCTCGTGGTCTCGACCGTCGTCCCGAGCACCGTCCGCCGCCAGCGATCGACGCGACCGGCGGCGTCGTAGCCCAGACACGTCGCGACGGTCGTCCCCAGCACGTCCCGCACGCCGGTGAGCCGCCCCGCCCCGCGCAGCGGCGCGACACCGAGTGCCGCACAGGTGCCAGGCAGAGTGTCGTAGTCGTGCTGAAACCGCTCGACGGGCGTGCCGACCACGTCGCGGCCCTCCCATTGGGTGACCCGGCCGACGGCGTCGTAGGTGTGCGCCACCGTCTCGCCGAGCGCATTGGTCGCAGTGAGCCGCCGCCCACCGTCGTCATAGGTCATGGTGCGTGGACCGAGGTCCGGATCGCCGGCGTTCACGAGGCGACCCAGGGTGTCGTACGTAAACACGTGCGAGTGCGCGACCTGCACCGTTTGGCGGATGACCCGACCGGCCGGGTCGTACTGCACGTCGAAGACCTCGCCCTGCGGAGCCACGCCCGGTCCCGTCACGGTGCGCTCGGTGCGAATGACGCGCGCTTGGCCGTCGCGCGTGGTCGTCACCGGATCGAGGCCGCTGACCGCGGCCGTCTCCTGAAACGCGGCGTAGGCCACGGTCTTGACCGTCAGGTCCTGCGGCAGCCTCTCGACTACCACACGTCCCAGTGCGTCGTAGTCGACGCTCGTCCCCACGACGCCCTGCGGCGGTGTCGCACCGGGGAGCGCGCCGGTCGCCTCGTAGGCGTCGGCGAGAAACACGGTCCGGCCATGGCGATCGTGCACACGATGGCCTGTCACAATCCTGTGCTGCGCGTCGAGGTCGCGCGCCTCATGGACCGGCTGGCCGGCGCCGTTGTGCACGAGCACCGTCGTGCGCTCCACGGGGTCGAGGCCCCAGTCGCTCGCGACGACGACCGTCCTCGGCAGCGGCGCATGGGTCTCCCACGGATACTCGAAGCGCCGCAGCTCCTCGACCGCGCCGTCGCCGTTCCAGTCGCCAAGAACGCGCGCGACCCGGCCCAGCGGGTCGTACTCGAAGGCCGCGAGGTCCCCGTTCGGCGCGTTCGGTCCCGCCACCGCGGTCACGAGGCCGAGCACCGGGTGGGACGTGAAGGTCCATGTGAACGCGGGCGTCCCGCCCGGGTTGAGCGTCTCCTGCGTTGGGACCTGGCGCAGGGCGTCGTAGTCGAGACGGCGCGTGATTCCAGCGTCTGTGGCGCACGTCACGTTGCCGACCGAGTCGTAGCGCGTGCGCTTTTGCGGCACCCACCGGGATTCGGTCGCCAGCCAGGCCGTGACCTCGCTCGGCCGGCCCCAGGTGACCGCACACGCGTCCTCGGCGTGCGGCACGACCGGGGCCGGGCAGGCGCCTGCGTCTTCGAGTGCATCGAGGTCGTAGAACGTCCGCACGTGGCTCGCGACGACCCCGTCCGCGCTCTCCACACGTTCGGAGCAGACGACGCCGCGCACGTTGGTCTCGTCGTTCTTGGCGAACTCGCGCCGAATGACCGTCTCATCGCCCTCGAGGTCGCTCCGACCGTCGCGTCGCTCCACCACGACATTGCCGTCGGCGTCATGCTCGTACCGCGTCTGGACATGTGTCGGGCTCGGACACGCGCACTCGCGCTCGTTGCGGAACGTGCGCGTCACGATCGGGATGCGCAGGAGCGCGTCGTCGGTCGGAAAGCCCGACGGCAGCAGCGTATCCAGCACGTGGATGGTCTCGTGGAACATGGGACCATCGCCGCGCGAGGCGACCTCGTGCCAGGCCTTGCCTCGGAGCGCGCGATTCAGACCGGTCCCTTCGTCGTAGAGGACCTCCAGCCGCAGCGTCTTGACCGGATCGGGGTCCGGATGAATCGTCGCCGTCGTCAGGAACCCTCCGAAGCGACGCTCGTCTGCGTCCCAGAAGCCGTCGAGCGTCTGATACTCGACGACGCGCGGCGGGTCCGTAGGGACTCCGGTGCGGACGGTCACCTGATTGGGCACGGCCACGGCCACCGGCAGCTTGCGCAGCCATGTCTGCTGCTGCTCCTCGGCGCGCAGCTGCTCCAAGGACGAGGTGGTGTAGGCGATGTCGACGGTCTTGCCGAGACCGTTCGCGATGCGGGTGAGCATGCCTTGCGTGGCCGGTCCGGCGAGGTCGAGGTACCACATCCGCCCGGAGCGCGCGGACCAGACGAGGTCCTGCGAGCCGTTGCCATCGAGATCGGCGATGGTGACCTCATCGTCGTAGGCGGCCTCGTCCGGGCGCGCGAGGATGCGCGCAATCGGCGCGAAGCCACCGACGTGACCCGCCCAGAAGTGCACATTCCCGGCCTCGATGCGCATCAGGTCGAGGAGCCCGTCGCGATTGAGGTCACCAAGACGGACATTGGCCAGGTCGACCCACGGCGTCGACCACGGATACGCCCACGGGTCGCCCTCGGGGACAAACCGGCCGTCGCCGAGGCCCAGATTGACCTGCAGGAACTCATCGGCGAGCCAGACGGCATCGGCGAGGCCATCGCCGTTCACGTCGTGGAGCTGGACGTCCTCGCGACCAAACTCGAGGGCGGGCTCGGCCGCACTGATGGGCCCGACGCGCACCGGCGCCAGGAGCTTCCCCTGGCCGCCGAACCGGATGCTCAGGCCGTCGTAGGTCTGACGAACGACGTCCATGCGTCCATCGCCGTTCAGGTCTCCATGCACCGTGGCGCTGTCGCGGAGCGAGACGTCCCAGTCGGTGCCTTCCCAGGTGCCGACGAGCTCGTAGTGAAGCTCCGTGTCACGATCCGACGGCAAGCCGCTCGGCGGGGTGGGCAGACTGCCGCCACCGACCATGACGATTCCTCCACCCTGCGCAGCAACGCTTTCGCTGACCGCCGGGGGGAGCGCTCCGCCCACGAGCTGGTACACGCGCCACGTGTCGTCGCCGACATACACCATATCTGGCCGCGCATCGCCGGTCAGATCCAGGTGGCTCACCTGCGTCCAATCCAGCTTCATGCCTCCGTCGAGCGGCCGTGGCGCCTCGAAAGTGCCCCCGAGGTT
Source organism: Pseudomonadota bacterium (assembly GCA_005776585.1). GTDB lineage: Bacteria > Myxococcota_A > UBA9042 > SXOX01. Next base: position 6,498 of record SXOX01000270.1, read on the forward strand.
GCGGCGGAACCAACGGGCTCCCAACTCGAAGCGCGCGAGATCCGACAGGCCGTCGCCGTCCACGTCCAGCAGACCGACGCCCCGCTCGCCGAGGACCCACCCGCCGGTCTCGGGAACTTCGTGCGCTCCCGGGCCCGACGCGCCAAGCGCCTCGTCTCCGTAGGTGAAGGTGACCGGAGGAAGGCGCGTGACGCCGTCGGTGCCCAACACGACGACCTGAGCCAGACGGCTGACGGGGAAGGCGTCGTCGTACGTCAGCTCATAGCGACGCACGAGCGCCCCTGACGTGCGCACATCGATGCGCGTAAGCCGTTTGGCCGTCACGACGCGGAAACCCTCACGGTAGGAGACGACCGCGTCTGGTCGCGACGCGGTGGTGTACTCGACGCGGTGCGCGGGCTCGCCGTTGACGTCCGGCCCCCACGTGACCTCTGACAAACAGAGCTGCGCCTGGTCGGCGGTGTAGGTGAACGTCACCTTGCGCCCAGTCGAGGGGTCGAGGACCTCCTTCAGTGCCCAGGCGAAGATGCGGGCGTCGGAGTACACCGCGAGGAGCGGGCCGCCGCCAAACGTGTATTGCAGGCCTTGGGCCGTCGTCAGCCGAAAGGTCGACGGAGTCTTCTCGATGCGCAGCGCGTGGCCCTGGCCCTCCACGCGGTACTCGCCTGGGGCGAACGGGACGAGCCGCCCGCCGCCAAGACCGACGAGTTCGAGCTCGTCTTCGATTGTGCGACCCCACGGCGGGAGGAAGGTGCCCGGACCGGGCGGCCGGGCGTCCTCGTAGCTCGGTACGCCGAGGCGCGTCGACCGCCGAATCTGCGGGACGAGCAGCGACCAGCCGATGCCCACGGGGCCATTGCCGAGCGCGCCATTGTAGCTGAGCGACAGGGCCGGACCGAAGCCACCGGGACCCGTGGGGACGTCAATCGGGATGGAGTAGGCGATCTGTCCAGTGAAGACGGACATCTCTGGTGAGTCGGCGAGGCCACGCACAGAGGCCGGGCCGGTGGGGAGCGCTACCGAAGAGCCCAGCGGGGAGGGCGGCACGGCCGCGAGGAGTGCGAGCGCCGACGCGAGCCAGGTCACAGGGGGTGCCTACTTGCCGTCCGGCAGAAGGTGGAGCTGTGTCGGTTCGGCGACGAAGTCGAAAATCACTTGCGCCTGGGTCTGCCCCGAGAACTCCTTCTTGATGAAGATGAGGCGCTCTTCATCCGTGTCTACCCCGGCGTAGTACTTGTTCATGCACGTGCCCAGATAACCCAATTTTTGTGCAGCAGCGCACACATCAGTGGACACGGTGAAGAGCTGCACCAAATTCACCATACCGCAAAGCCGCCCGTTGATCCGCCCCCACGGCTTGCCCGTCTTCATCGCCGGGTCACGGAAGAGCATCTTTACCAAGGTCAACCGCACGGTGGACGCAGGAAGTATTTTTGTGATGACTGTCCAATCGGCACCGGGGGCAGGGGCGTAAGGCACGACCGGGATGTCGAGCTCCGCAAACTCGGACTCGAAGACCCGCGGATACTCGGAGACATAGGGGGTCGTCCCCTCCGGGTACGCGGGGTATTTGGCATTGGGTCCGAACAGATTCATCAGTCCCGAGTACGAGGGACGCAGCTGGAGATCCCACCCCGACTTGTCAATGGCAACGCTGGTGCCAAGCAACCAGCTCGGGGTTGGAGCCGTCCCCACATCGCGCACGTTGGAGAGCGTGCATTTCGCCCCGCCGGCCCACGCCGAAGCCCGATTGGGCTCATCGGCCCTCCACGGGAACACGGGGCCATTCTGCGCGAAGCATGCCAGTCCACTGGTCACGTCGCTCGGCTCTCCCCGGAGGAGAGCGAGACTGCCGGTGTCGGAGTCTGGCCGAACGTCGGGCAGCAGCAACAAGGCACCACTCGTGCGAAAACCCTCTCGTCCAGGATCGGGAATGTAGCTTTCGAATTCAATGAATGCCTTGCCGTCACCCCAGAGCAATCGCTTCTCGGGATCGATCGGATTCCCCTTGTCGTCCGAGCCGATACCATACCCTTCGGGGAGACAGTCCGCCGGATTGATGGGTCCAGGTTTACCGCTGGGAAGCTTCAAGGGAGGAAGCGCGAGAAGCACCGGAGCAATGGCGACCACTTGATAGACCGTGCGGCCCTCCACGCTTGACCAGTCGCATGCGCCGCCTGGCCCACACACACTCGGTACTGGACACGTGCCACAGCTTCCTCCACAGCCGTCCGGGCCACACTTGCGGCCCGCACACGCTGGCGCGCAGGTGACCTCCTGCGGCACAGCTGAGACCTCGGCTGCGCTCGACAGGTCAGCCAGACCGACGTCCGCCTCCACGAAGATGTCGTCAGGGCCCGCTGGCGCGCTGCCTCCAGTGCCAGGGCTCTCGCCGCAGCGGAGTGAGGTCATCGCGCTCAGGACAGTAACAGCAATCGCAACGTGTCGCATGCCTACTCCCCCAGCCAATGCCCAGTGGGTCCGTTGTCGAATGAGACATAGTCGAAGCGAAGCAGGACATCCTCGACCCGGCTCAGCTCAAAACCATTCTCCAGCAGTCCCTTCCAGGGGAAGAGCAGGATGTACTCGCCATAGAGGCCCCGTCCCGCAAACTCGCCGCTGGCACCCTCAGTGTATGCTTGCGCATTGAAGTCCTTGCGTTTCACGTTGATCCAGGACGAGGTGTAGGCCCAGGTGAACGCGTTGATCTCCCCCTGCACTTGGGAGCCTTCACCGGGCTTGAACAAGTTCACCGACGGCTGAACCGAGGCGACCTGTCGCGTCTCGTTGGCCGGACCGCGCTCGGCGCACCACTGGCTGTCAAACGTGTTGCTCTTGAGCACGAACAGGGGCACAGACACCGACTTGGCCCCAAGCAGGTCGCCCTGGATTGACGTCGCGATGGACCAGAGCCGCTCCGCACAGCGAAACGTGAGCTCCGCGATGGGTGCCAACGAAAACGGCACCGCTTGCCCGAGGTAGGTCCCCGAGGAGTCGAAGTACGCAAAGCGCGGATCACCGATGGCTCGCCGCAACCTCTGGGTGGGTGTCTCGGTGGGTAGCCCGGGCATTCCCGGGGGCGCTTCCTGCAGCAGAAGCAGGTCATCTCTGAGACTGTAGACCGACGTGCGCATCTCGGGTCGACGGCCGTTGATGGTGCGTGTGGCCTGGTCCTGCTGTAACCTCTGAATCGCCTCAGCCAGCCCGTCCGGATGGTGGGTTCCGATGATGTCGCCGCGGATCGGCAGCGTCTGCTGGAACTCATACTCGACCGATCGAAGGGACAGGTATGTCAGCCGCCGGGCCCATTCCATCGTCCGCGTAAACTCGCGAATGCGCTCGTCCAGCCAGTAGTGGTGCGCCAGGCTCGGGACCACGCGCCCTTCCTCACGCGCGATGAGGCCCGGCGTCGACGACGCGAGTTGGTCTGCGCGCTTCTGTAGGTTCGAGAGCCCGACGATGGCATCCCCGGCCGTGAGCATGGCCGACCGCGCGGCCGCGAGCTCGATTCGAATGGCCGAGCGCAGCGGAGTAACCTCCAGCCAGCACTTCTTGACGGCTGCATCGTTGCCGATCTTCTGGACCAGTGCTTGATAGCGCTCCTTTTCGCGATCCATGGAGTCGCTGATCGCCTGCTTCCCGAGGCCCAGGCCGCCCAAGATCCCGCTAGGGTTGCCTGAGAGCGCGCCCACGAACGCCCCAAAGAAGGCCGACACCGTCGAAAGCGCCGATTTCGCGGTCCGAAGCTCCTCCATCTGAGCATGGTGAGCGTCCGTGGCGTCCTCGACTTGCGCGTTGGCGTTCTGGGTGACGATGCACGACCGTGCCGCTGCGTCATATCGGCTGATGCTCGTCGAGAAGGCGGCTCGCGCCTGCTGGAGGTCGGCGTGGGCCCGCAGCATCCGGACCTCCGCCTCACCGAGGCTGCCTCGATAGCACGCAGCAACCGCCGCCGGAGGCACCGTGTTGGCCTCGACCAGCTCGTTCTCGTCGAGATCGGGACCCAGAGGGTGCTGCTGCACGTACTGGTTGCACACACGGTGATAGGCATAGTTCCACAGGTAGTCGAGAGCGCCCTGGCAACCGGAATACTCCCAGCAGCTCTCCGAGTGGGCGATGAACTTGTTGAGAAGCCCGGCGCCAAAAGACACCGGAACGAGATAGTCGGCGTGGATCTGTGCCAGCCGGGTTGCGGGGAAAGTCCACTCTGCTCGCTTGAGGGTCTTGCCACAGTCGGTGAACTCGAGGGCGTCGAGCCGCACATCGCTCGGCTGAAGCGCCGGCAACGCGTCTCCACCTTGCGTCATGAGCTCGGCCTGGACCGGGTTTCCTGCCGACATGGTATCCATGAAGTCTCTGACGTAGCGAAGGGCAGCCAGGGTGGCGTAGTCTCTCCGTGTCAGCGTCGGAACGGTCTCGTCACCGATGAACGCCTCAAACGCCGCCCTGTCGGACGCTGTCAGCTCCTGGCGTGGCGGCAGTCGGTCAAGCAGGCATGCGCCAAACGTCAGCAGCGTGCCGCTCGGCGTCACGACTCCCTCCTCACACAGGATGGCGCTCGAAACAACCTCACCGCGGCCGACGTAGAACACCACGTCCAGCGCGGCGATCCAACGGCTTTGCGTCTCTTGCGACAGCCCGACAACAACCTCATCGATCGACGCCGTGAGCGACTCGATCGCGCCGGCTGTGCCCGCGACGGTGTTCAGCCCCTGGTAGATGCTGGTGTGATTCCCGTTCTGCATCGCGCTGGCGCGGTCGACGAGCAGCTTGCAGAGCGCGAGCTTGTGGGACGCCAACTCGGCTCCGTGGTCGGCAAGCGGTGCCTCCGGGCACTCATCCGGTGCAGGGGTGAGGCCGGTCGACTTGTACAGCTTGTCGAAGACGCTTCCGCACGCGGTGTTCTCCGCTGCGCTCAGGCGGTGGCAGTCGCGGACGTCGAGCCTTCCCGCGATGAGGTCGTCGGTCAGCACGACCGGATCGGTCGTCAGACCGCACATCTGAGACAGTTCGGTGCCAATGCCCCGCTTCAGCTCCTCGACTCGGCGGCCCCGATCCTGGTTGATCTGCGCCTCATGGACCGTCGATGAGAGCTTCTGAAGCCACGCCGATCGGGCGGCCTCGAGTGACACCTTCGCCGAGGCCACGGCCGGGGCAGCCCACGTATTCAGAAGGTAGTCCGACGATGAGAACGCCTTGCCCGAGGTGCCGGAGGGGTCGCCGAAGTACAGCGGAAGGGCATCGTCGGGGATACCCAGCGGGTTCTCGCAGTCGGACAACGCGCGTCCGGTCTTCGACAGGAGCGCACTCGCCTCGCCAAGCTCCGACGCCGCGGCCGCCCATGCGGCCTCCCAGACGAGGGGTTGCGTCGGGTCTCCTTGCGTGGCCTTGGCGTGGAGCGCCGTCGCCATGGCCTCCACGAGGAGGGCGAGTCGCTGGGCCCGACCATAGGTGGCGAGCGCGGCCTCAGCTCGCGTGGACGAACCTGACGCTGCGCACTCGGCGTAGGCCTGAAGTGCGGACTTGCCAAGGTGTCGATCGACTAATTTTACGTAGGTAGTCAGAGATTCTACAAGCGATACGGCCAACCCGCCGGAAGTGCGGGCCCGACCGGGCGCCCGGTTGATGGCCTCTCTCAGCTCCGCCTTTAGGTAGAGATGCCGTCGGTAGTCGAAGTCTCTCACCGTCTCGAGGGGCAGAGACGAGAGCACCTCATGCACCCTTGGGTGGAGTACGAGGCCAAAGCCCCGCTCCATGCGCGCGATGGTGCTCGAGAGGTCGTTGTCGGGCGTCTCATCACCCGCGGCTGCCGGGGTCACCGGACGCGGCGCGCCCTCAGCGGCGAGGATCTCGCTCAGCGTGTTGGACGTGGAGGCGGCGGAGCCCAGGAACGAGTGAATCTCGAGCCAGGTTGCTATGAGACGCGCATAGAGCGCCCCAGCGGCTGCGTTGTCCGGCACGACCTCTTCCAGCACGTCGAGGACGCGGTGCCACACGGCAATATTGATGCACTTCGACTGCGGGAAGAGCCGGTCGAGCACGGCGGGAAGGTCTGTATCCAGGTCGAGCGGAGACGGATAATCCAGGAGCGCCGAAGCGACTTCGTCCGGCGAGCGATCGAGGTCGTCGATGCACGACTGGGCCAGCTCCGCGGTCGTCGGGGATTCCGCCGCCGAGGCGTGGCCCATGGCGACGCGATCGTGAGCGGTCAGAAACGGAATCGACGGCAGCTCAAAGCCGTGGGGGTCTTGGATCAGCGTGTAGGTACCAACGGGGTCGTGGTCGTAACTGCTAGCCTTGACTACGTCGTGGTACAGGGCTCCAGAGGCGGGCCCCAGCTTCGATTGACCTCCTGCGTACTTGCAGGCTTCTGGGTCGGCCAACGGGCAATGCGCGAAGTACTCCCAGTAGGCGGGACCCTGGCTCTCGAACTTCCTCATCTCCGGCGACAGATCCAAGTAGGCGGGGGCCCCGACCGACGCATTCGGTGACGCGTGCGGCGAATATCGTAGCAGGCGCTCGGCACATGCGACACGCACGTGCGAGCGCCAGGGCATGTCGAACGGCCCGATGCTGGCCTGGGAGCCTGGGTCTGCGTGCGGAAACGGCAGACTGGAGACGCGAAGATAGCCGTAGGCGACACCGCTAATTTCATAAGGCGCAGACGAAACGACCGTTGAGTACATGTTGAACCGTTCGGCTGGAACCGCGTCGACAATATCGGTGCACGTGAACTCAGGATGGCCCCACGGAGCGGACCCCGGAGACAGCCTGCACGGAATGACGGCATCGCGCGCCTCCAGTGGCGAGACGAAGGCCGCAGGTTCACCGAAGACTGGTGCCACCGGGATCACATGGCTCTTGCACTCGGCCGCCAGCGCCGTGGACAGGAACGTCGCATCGCAGACGTGGTCAAACAGAGACGTGCCTCCGCCGAGGGTCAGACACGGGAGGATGCTCTGAAACGGGTCGATGGCGAGCGAAACCCATTTGGCCACGATGGGCGCTAACGCAGCTGCGGGCAGGCCGATGAAGCGACCTGGCGCGAGCGCTGCAATGAGGGGCGCTCGCCAGGGCAACACTCGGTTCGACAGATCGGGAGGTTCCAGGGTCGACGAGGCCACGGCGGTGGCGGCAGTGGGGCTCCGACGAGTCAGCACCAGCTCCCACCGAAGCCATGCAGCGGTGCTCAGGGCGCCGGTGACGATGCTCACGTCGAGAGCACCCCGGAGCTGTCCGCTGCGGGAGTCGTACGTGAAGTTGGTGAGTGGCGAATCTCCCTCGATGGCCGTCCAGCCAAAAGTCCGCATGACCGCACCGGCCTCGGTGTCTGCCCACGTTGCCGGGTCCGTCCGGTTGTCCAAGTACCATCGCGGCTGTGACATGGCGGGCGGCATCTCGTTCGTTCCGCTGTCAGTCAGAACGGCAAGCCGAGCGGTCACGCCGCCAGACGGGGCGAGCACCTGGGTTGGATCGTTCAGGGCAAGGTCAAAACCGCCCTCCGGGTGCATACGCAGCCCAGCCCGGATCGGGACAACGAGTCTGGAGGCACCCCCAGGAAACGCACTCCTGACGGATTCCTGAAGCTCCGCCACAAAACCCTCGCCCATGCCGACGAGCTGCGCCGTGCCTTCGTACTCGCCGGGCTCGATCGGGTCACCGAATTGGCCTTCTGAATTCTTCGCCTCCACGTGAGCGCTGACCACCTGGACCCACGGGTGGCTGCCAAGACTGGCCTGGACCGACCACGGCGCGTCGGCATCCAGAGCCGAGCTGCAATAGTCCGTCGCACGAACCCAGACGCGCTGACTCACGTGGGGACCCACATGCACGTGGGTCGCATTGAACGTCAACTCGCACGACTGGTCATAGGCTCCAGGGTCCGCGACGGGCGGGACGGAGTTTGGAACAACGGGTGCCGACTTGCCGCAGTGCACGCGAAGTCCGCGTGAGGCAACGACCTGGACGGTGATGGTCTCACCGGTCCCGGGCTCCGGCGTACCCGGCGCCGGCTTGTGCAGCCGGACGTGCAGCGGGAAAGCGGCCGTCGCCTCGGCAGTCGGGATACGACCGGGCACGCAGTTCCCTTCTGGCACAACGACGCGACTGAGGGTCGCGGCGACCGGGCTGATCTCCAGGTTCGGATCGCCGGGAGGGCCCGGCGGGATCGACACGGAGTTCTCCAGGCAACGCCCCGAGCACGAGCAGTACGACCCCGGCTGGCAGTGGCAGTCCGGCGCCTCCGGTGGACAGGCGATCACGGCGTCCGGCAGGCACTCCCAGTCGCAGATGGACCCGGCCGCCACGTTGCAGAACGACCCCGACGGACAGGCCACCGTCTCCGAGCAATGCCGAGGCGCGACCTGGACACAGGAAGTCGTCGGCTGCCCAGGGACGTCAGGCACGGAGCGGTACCCCTCGGGGCACGTTCCCGCCTGGGCCGACATCACCGGGGCGACGCAGCTGAAGCCCAGCAACGGGTCGCAGCGCAGCTCCGGGAAGTCCGGGGTGCCCGGGTCTCCGTCCTCGGCGCACAGCGCGTCCAGCTCCGGGAGCGCGCAGCTCGGCCCAGCGCACGTGCAGGCATGCACGAGCCGCGATGGTCGCAGGTCGAGGAGCGCTGGCACGTCGACGTCACACGTCTCGTGGCCCGGATGGCTGGCCGCCGCAAGGCCCTCCTTGGGCGCCGCGGGGGGGGGGGGCTCCGCCTCGTCGGCACAGCCGCCGCCCCCGACGAGCAGCGCGAAGGCAGGCACCCATAGACCGATCGCCATCGCCGAGCCACGCGTCATCGCCTCACCTCTCGCTTCTTGAAGAACCCGTGGCAAGGCTAGCACCGCGTCAGACGCGCTGTAAACAGCCCTGAGCAAAAAAATCCACGCGCGCGTGCGCTACCAGCGCGGGAAGTCGATCCGAGGCCACGCGTCGGAGAACACGTGCTTCTTGATCGACTCGGCGCGGACGAAGTCGTGCGGGAAGCCGAGCTCGATCTTGGTCGCCTCGTCCAGGGCCGCGAGTTGCTCGGCGGACAGCACGAGGTCGAACGCAGCCAAGTTGTCCGAGAGCTGCCCGACGGTACGCGCGCCGAGGATGGGCAGCACCGTGACCGCCGGGCGCTGCCGCAGCCACGCGATGGCCACCTGCGCGGCCGAACGGCCCAGCTCGCAGCCAATGCGCGCGACGAGCTCACCCGCCGCCAGGTGGCGCTCTGTGGACCGACTCGCGTTCGAGGTGACCCGCTTCGAGTCCTCGGCCGCGACCGGGCCCGCCGGGTCCGGCTTGCGATACTTGTTGGTGAGCACGCCGCCGCCCAGGATGCCCCACGGCGTGACGGCAAGGTCGAACGCGCGCGCCATCGGGATGAGCTCGCGCTCGACGGCGCGCTCGGTCAGGCTGTAGTGCACCTGCAGCGCGACGCAGCGGCTCCAGCCGCGCAGCTCCGCCATCGTGTTCGCCGCTGCGACCTGCCAGGCCGGCATGTCGGAGATGCCGATGTAGAGGACCTTCCCGGCGCGGACAACGTCGTCGAGCCCGCGCATCACCTCATCGAGTGGCGTGCAGAGATCGCCCGCGTGGACCCAATACAAGTCGATGTAGTCCGTATCGAGCCGCCGGAGCGACGCTTCGAGCGCAGTCACGAGGCTCTTGCGGTGGTTGCCCGCCGAGTTCGGGTCACCCGATCGCTGCGCGAGCGTGTACTTGGTCGCGACCACAAACCGGTCGCGCTCGGGCTTGACGAGCTCGCCGACGATGCGCTCGCTCGTGCCGTTGGTGTAGAGATTGGCGGTGTCGATGAAGTTGCCGCCGGCCTCGGTAAACGCGTTGAACATCTTGGCGCACTCGTCCTTGGACGCGCCGAAGCCCCACTCCTCGCCGAAGGTCATCGTGCCGAGGCACGCCTCGGACACCTTCAGCCCGCTCCGCCCCAGAAACTTGTAGCGCAACTCCATGATGACCTCCGTCGTGGCGCGCGAGGATGCCACGACAGACACGGCGTGCAAGTTGCGGTAGGCCGCACGCGCACCGTATCGTGCGACCGTGACGACGCGAACCGACGTCGATGTGCTCGTGGTCGGTGCCGGGTTTGCGGGCGCGGTCATGGCCGAGCGGCTGGCCGAGGGCTACGGGCTCTCGTGCCTGGTCCTCGACCGACGCGACCACCTGGCCGGCAACGCGCACGACACGACCGACGCGGCCGGCGTGCTCGTTCATCGCTACGGTCCACACTGGTTTCGGACCAACTCCGACCGCGTCCGCGACTACCTCTCGCACTTCACCGAATGGCACCCGGTGACGTATCGGGCGCTCTCGTGGACCGCGGGGAGGTATTGGTCGTTTCCCATCAACCTGGAGACCTACGAGCAGCTCGTCGGGCGCCCCGCGACCTCCGAGGAGATGGCCGCCGCGCTGGAGTCCTGGCGCGTGCCGTGTGCTCGCCCGCGCAACTCGGAGGAGCTGGTCCTCTCGCAGGTGGGCCCGGTGCTCTACGAAAAGTTCTACCTCGGCTACACGATGAAGCAGTGGCGGCGCCACCCGCGCGAGCTGCACCCGTCGGTGTGCGGCCGCATTCCCGTGCGCACCGACCGGGACGATCGCTATCTCACCGAGTCGTTTCAGGCGCTCCCGGCGCGTGGGTATACGGCCCTGTTCGAGCGATTGCTGCGTCATCCCAAGATTGAAGTACGCCTCGGCGCCGAATGGCGGGACGTGGCCCGTGCGGTGCGGTATCGCCATCTGGTGTACACAGGCCGGCTCGATGACTTCTACGAGGAGCGCTTTGGCCCGCTGCCCTATCGCTCGCTGCGGTGGGAGCATGAGACGCTGCCGCAGGAGTGGTTTCAGCCCGCGATGCAGGTCAACTTCCCCAACGACCACGCCTTCACGCGCATCCTCGAGTACAAGCACGCGACCGGGCAGGTGCTCCCCGTGACGACGATCGCGCGCGAGTACCCCGACGACTGGCGGCCCGGCAAGGACCCCTTCTACGCGATGCCGACGCCGGAGGCGCAGGCGCTCTTTGCCCAATACGCCGCGCTGGCGGAGCGCGAGGCGCACGTGAGCTTCGTCGGTCGGCTTCCGACGTACACGAACTACAATATGGACCAGGTCGTCGGCATGGCGCTCGCTGAGGCCGACCGCGTCGGGCCGGGGCTCGTGTGCCCGTAGCACTCGCGGTCCTCGCCGTAGGGGCACTGCTGGGCATGGCGGGCGTGACCGAGACACCAGACGGCATCGTGCGCTGGGTCTTCGGCATCGTCGACGGCATCGCGTGGAGCGACGTCTGGCGGCCGGTCTACAACCCCGAGCCGATGGACACCTACGCCTACCGCCCGCTGGCGGTCGTGCTCATCAAGCTGGGGCTGCTCTTCACCCGGGACCCGATGGCGCTCGCCGCGGTCCACGCCCTCGCCATACCCGCGTTCGGCCTTGCTGCGCTGGGGTTTCTGCGCCGAGCCGGCTTCTCGGACAGCCTCGCGGGGCTGGCCGCGAGCACGGCGATGGCCATGCCGTCGCTGCTGTTCTCCGGCTGGATCCCGGTCGAGTTCGACCTCGTCGGCGCGGCCTTCGTCCTCGCGGCGCTCTCGGCGCTCCACGACCTGCGCCTCACGCCGAGCCGCCGCGCGCGCCTCCGCTTCGTGGCCTTCTCAGCGCTCGCGATCCTGACTAAGGAGACGAGCGCGCTCGGGCTCTTCGCCTTCACGGTCGCCGACGCCTGGCCCCGACGACGCGAACTGCACGCCTGGCGGGTCCCCGCGGCGATCCTCTTGGGCATCTTCGTGGCGACCTTGCCGCTGCACTTCACGCGCGGCGGCTCGGTCAGCGCGTTCTCCGCGTTTGGCGAAGGCTTCCACCCGATTCGTATCCCAGCCATGGTGCTCCACGTCGGAGCGCAGCTCCTGTACGTGGTAGGGCCCGCAGGGGTCCTACTGCTCTGGGCTGACCGACTCGCCGGTCGGCGGTGGCTCCCAGTCGCGCTTTGGACGGCGACGGCGCTCCTCTTCTTTGCCCCGATCGTACGGCACTACAGCCACTTCGAGGCGGTCGTGTTCTCTTCGCCAACGTGGACCATCGGCCTGGTCGCCCTGCTGTGGGCAGCGCTCGTCGCCAACGTCCGCCGCGACGCGCCGGGCCTCCAGGGCACCGGCCATCGGGCCGCGCTGCTCATGCTCATCGGCTTCGCTGCCGCGCCCATCGTGCTCCGCTTTGCCCGCGCCGACGTCTCCGCCCGCATCCTGGCTCCGGCGATCCCCCTGCTGCACGCCCTCGTCTGGCGCGCCGCGAGCGCCCAACGCTCAGGGCGGCTCCTGGCCGCGGTCTTCGGCGCGTTCGTCGTCTCGGCCGCAGTAAACGCGGCGCTGTCCACTCGGACCCGCCTCGCCGTCGAGGGTGAGGCGCGTACTGCGCTGGCCAAAGATGTCCGGATGCCGTGCCCCGCGTTGATCGCAACGAACGCCGTACAATGGACGACCGTAGAGGACCTCGTGGCCGAGGGCGCCAACCTCGGCGCATGTGCCTGGTTTCAGACCACGAGCAGCCAGCCGGAGACCGGGATGACTCTGGCGGAGTTCACGGCCAGAGGCGGCGTCTCCGTCGACCGCGGGCAGGACGCCTACCTCGTCATCTCCACGGCCCGCTCGCGGATGGACGAGGCGACCAACCGCATCCTCGCAGGCGACTTCACCTGGACGAGCGAGCTACTGCCCGAGAGCGACGACGACCTGTTCGCGGCCTATCAGCGCATGGTCTTCGAGATCGAGACCGACCTCGAGACGCTGTTTCGCACCGCAGGCGCTCGCGTCTGCGGCCTCCGGTCTCCCTACGTGGCGCTGCCGCTCTGGTGGAACGAGCTTCCAGCGCGCCTGCTCCTGGGCGTGCCTCTCGTCGAGCGCTTCGACTGGGTCGCCTCCGTCTATCGCATCCGCGCCACGGAGCCCGGCTTCGTCCCGTCGGGCGGGCGCGGCCGGCGCGACCACGCGGGCGATGCGCGACGCTGAGAGCATGTGTCGTTTTTCATCACCGTGATGATCCTAGCAGACATCTCTGTCGCGCCAGAGCCCCCTGATCGCGCGACGTAAGCCTCGGCACGCCCTGTGCTTGCGTGCGCTGCACCTCAGGACGAGGGCAACGGCGCGGGAGGCGCACAACCCAGAGCGAGGGAGACTCATGCGAACGTGGATTGACGGCAGTAAGTGGTGGCTGAGCGTTCATCAATCGATGGTGGCCATGGCCCTGGCGGGACTCGTCGGGTGTGGGGACATGAGCGCTGAGAGCACGAGCAACAATATGGCCGCGACGAGCCACGGCGGCACAGGGACGGGCTCTGGAACCGGGGCCGACAGTGCGCCGCAGTCGAACGGGAGCCCGAAGTACTCGGCGGACGTGATGAGCGGGGCAGCCGGAGATGCCAGCGCGTCTCACGCCGACATCGGGCCGACGAATCAAGGCGACAAGTTCAAGCCCGTCGGGACCAACCCGTTCACGCTGACTGCGGCGGATCCATTGTCGACCTTCGGCGCCGACGTCGACACGGCCAGCTACGACCTGTTCCGTCGTGACATTGGCATGGGACAGCTCCCGCAGCCCGACTCCGTGCGCCTCGAGGAGTGGGTCAACGCGTTCAAGTACGCTGATCCGGCCCCTGCGAAGGAGGACGTACACCCCTTCAAGATCGCGCTCGAGGCCGCGCCGAACCCCGTGCGGCCGGGCACGTCGCTGCTGCGCATCGGCATCAAGGGGCGGCCCATCGACGATCAGAAGAAGCCGACCAACCTGGTGGTCCTGGTCGACGTCTCGGGCAGCATGGGCGCGACCAACAAGCTCCCGCTCGTCAAGGTCGTGCTGAACGAGACCCTCGAGATCCTCGACCCGACCGACACGGTGAGTATCGTGACCTACGCAGGCACGACGGCCGTGAAGCTCGCGCCGACGCAGGCCAAGGACAAGGCCACGATCAGCGGCGTCGTCAACAGCCTCCAGTCGGGCGGCTCCACCGCTGGGGCGAGCGGCATCACGCTGGCGTATGAGCAGGCGCACAAGGCCTACCTCGAGGGCGGCTTCAATCACGTGCTGCTGTGCACCGACGGCGACTTCAACGTGGGCATCTCGAACACGTCGGAGCTCGTCAAGCTCATCGAAGAGAAGCGCAAGACGGGCATCACCCTCACGGCACTCGGCTTCGGCAACGGCAACCTGAACGACGCGATGATGGAGCAGGTCTCGAACAAAGGTAACGGCGTCTATAGCGTGATTACCGATGCGGACCACGCGATCAAGTACGTGCATGAGCGCATGCTCTCCAACGTGGTCTACATCGCCAAGGACATGAAGATCCAGGTCGAGTTCAACCCGAAGACGGTCAAGGCCTATCGCCTGCTGGGCTACGAGGACCGGGCGATCGCTGACCAGGACTTCAAGAACGACCTCGTGGACGCCGGCGAGGTCGGCGCCGGACTTCAGGTGACCGCGCTCTACGAGCTGGTGCTCACCGGCGCGGAGCTTCCGGCAGTCGAGGGCGCGCCGTCGGCCAAGACGGGCCCGGATTGGGGCGGAACGGCCACCGTCGCGGCAACGGATCTCGCGCGCGTGGCGATTCGGTACAAGCAGCCCGGCGCGGCCGAGACCGACGCAGCAACGGAGACCGCGCTGGCCGTCCCAGCGAGCGCGCTGCTGGCCACGTTCGAGGCGGCCTCGACGGACACGCAGTGGGCCACGGCGATTGCGGCCATCGCGGAGATCTTCAAAGGCTCGCCATACGCGGTGCCTAGCGCCCTTCCGAGCCTCTACGCGACCGTCAAGGCCAACCTGGGCTCGGACCCGGATCGGCAGGAGCTCCAGGTCCTGCTGGAGAAGGCGGCGAAGCTCCTGGGCGTCACCCTGTAGGCGCTCTCGCGCGATTCATCTCCCAAAGCTTGCCCCCCGGGAATATCCCTTGCACAACACGTGCGTTGGTGTGCTTCACTTGGGTGAGCATTCCAGTCTGGGAGGTGAATCATGCGACTCAATCCTTCAGCTGACGCCCGTGGCCTCTGCGTGCTGCGGTTCGTCGTGTCCGTTGCGGTCCCCGCGGCGATGGCCTCGTGCGGGGGCTTTTTCACCGAAGCCGACACCGGGAGCACTCCGGGAGGCAAGGATGGCCAGTCCGGGCCCGGGCCGACCGGTGGGACCACGCTCGTCGGGCTGGTCCTGTCGAGCGCCGGCGTGGCGATCGCTCAGGCCACGGTCACCGCAGGCGGCGCCACGGCGCAGACGGATGCGCAGGGGCGCTTCTCGCTGCCGCTGAGCAACCCGGCCGCGACGGTGCCGATCGTGGTCGAGCGCACCGGCTACGCGCCGTCGTACAAGGCGGTCTCGCCCGCGGGCGCGGCGATCGTGAGCGTCGGTGTCACCCTGCATCCCATCGGAGCGACCGCTACGGTCGATGCCGCCGCGGGAGGCGCGGTCCAGGCGCCGTCGGGCGCGACCATCTCGCTGCCACCGTCAGGCATGGTCGTGACGGCCACGGGCAAGCCCGCCAGCGGGCCGCTGACGGTCAACCTTACGCACGTCACGCCGGCCCAAGCGCTGAACGCGTCGCCCATCCCGCTTCTCGGATCGGACGGCGCCTCGACCTATCCGCTCATCAGCTACGGCATGGTCGACGTGACGGTCACCGACGCCAAAGGGCAGCGCTGTCAGCCCGGCGCGGCCTCGGCCGTGCAGCTCACGCTGACCGCGGGCGCCTCCGATCCGGACAGCGCGGGCCTCTTCTACGGCGACCCGGCTCAAGGCCTGTGGGTCTTGGAGGGCGCGGCCACGCGCACGGGGACCACGTGGACGGCCATGCTGCCGCACCTGTCCTGGTGGAACGTCGACGCATTCATGAAGGTCCCGAAGGACAAGCAGTGCTGCGTCACCTTCAGCACGGTGTCCGACGCCGGCGTCGCGGTCCCGGGCGTCGAGATCAAGGGCACCATCCTGAACGGCTACACGTACGGCGGAAACACGGACAAGAACGGCACGCTGTGCCACGAGGCCTTCCCCTGCGGAGACACCGTGAGCGGCACTTGGAACGTCTACAGCAGCTCGGGTAAGTCGGGGCCCTTCTCGTTCGTCCCGTTTGCGGCCAAGGCGCAGTGCGGTACATCCGCGTGCCAGATCGTGACCATCACGGTTCCGTGCGTCTTGTCGAACCAGTGCCTCCCGGGCCAGACGTGCGCGGCGGGCGCGTGTACGGGGACTCCGATCGGTGGGCCCGACGCGACCGTCAAGCCTCCCGGCCCGTGCGTCCCGAGCTGCTCGGCGGGTCAGTGTAGCGACAATGGCTGCGGCCAGCCGTGCATGGCCTGTCCTTCTGGGCAGACCTGCGGCCCCTCGGGTGTATGCGCGGCCTGCGTCCCCAATTGCGGCGGGAAGCTCTGCGGGAGCGACGGGTGCAACGGCTCATGCGGCATCTGTCCCTCCGGTGAGGCATGTGACGGCTCACAGTGCGGCGATCCGTGCACGTTCTGCACGGGCGCGACGTGCTCGAGCTTTGGCTTCGAGGGCGCCACGCCGCTTTCCGGCTGGGACGTCAGCGGCGAGGTCGCAGTCATCGCCAACCTGGGAGCTGCGCCGGCACCGGAGGGCAGCAAGATGCTGCGCTTGTCGACGGGTCTCGCGGTCTCGCAGCCGAGCTACATTCAAAAGTCGCTCTGCGGGCAGGTGACCGGGACACGGCTCCAGTTCCGGTGGCGGCTCTATTCGGAGGAGTTCGAGGACTTCTGCGGATCGAGCTACCAGGACGACTTCCTGGTGAGCGTGGTCACGGGAGGCACGAAGACGCCGCTGTTCAAGGTGACCATCGACGAGATCTGCCGTAAGGGCGCCAACAACTGTGCGACGTGCGGCACCGCAGGGATAACCACCACGAAGGCCGACGTGTCATTCGACAAGGGCGACGTCTACATGACGCCATGGCAGCAGACGGACGTCGTCATCCCCGGTGGGGCCTCGGGCAAGACCATCGCGTTCCAGGTCGAAGATGTCGGCGACAGCGCCTACGACACGGTCGTGCTCATCGACGACGTGCGCATCCTGCCGTAGTTTGGCTTGCCCCGGGGGCCGAATGCGGCTATGAGGGCCGCATGCCGCCCCCCGGGTCGACCGCGTCCGCTGTGTCTCCGCGTCAAGCCCCGCCTCCGCCACCCATCGTCCGCCGGCCGTCCGCCATCATGAGCCTGAACGTGGACGCCACGCGTGAGTTCCGTGTCCAGGGCCACAAGACGCGCTTCACGGGCCGGCGCGAGACGCTCGAGCTGCTGTACAACGCCATCCGCGACGCAGCGACGCAGAAGGCGCTCGTGGTCGTGCCCATCGTGGGGCCCGCGGGCGTGGGGAAGACGCGGCTCATCCACGAGTTCCTCTCACTCGTGAACCTGGAGCAGCGCGGCATCACGCTGCTGTCCACGCGCGGCACCGAGAGCGAGCCGGATCTGTCGCTCCGGCCGGTGAGCGATCTGGTGCGGCAGCGCTTCGCGCTCGAGTCGGGCCTCGACGCGGGCGAGGTGCGCGAGCGCATTCGGCGCGGCCTGCTCGAGATCGTCGGCGAGAAGAAGTCGGCGGACGCGACCATGCTGCTCTCGCACCTGGTCGGGGTCCCGAATCCGGAGGGCTCGCGCTCTGACGTGATGGCGTTTTCGGACGCGGCGCTCGAGCGCGCGCTCCAGACGTTCTACAACCTGGTCCGCTTCGACGCCTCACGTCGCCCGCACATCCTGGTCGTGGACGCGCTGCAGTGGTCCACGACGCGACTGCGCCAGGCGCTCGCGGGCCTCGCCAAGTGCCTCGCCGGCACGGGCACGCTCGTGCTGCTGGCCTCGCGTCAGGCCATCCCCCCGGACGTGCTCGGCGCGGTCGACCCGCGGCGCGTTCGCTCCATCTCGGTCGAGCCCTTCGATCCGCCGACCATGGCGCGGCTCGTCGCTCAGCTCATGGAGCCAGCCGGAGCGGTGCAGTCCACACTGCTCGAGCGCATGGTGCAGCGCTCCAAGGGCATCCCTGCGTTGGCGGAGGACATCGTGCGCCTGATGTTCCAGCGCGGCGCGCTCGCGCTCCAGCCCGGCGCGCCCGACAAGTGGGTGCTCGACCTGGAACGCCTCAAGGGGGCGCGGCTTCCGGGCAACGCCGTCGAGGCGGCCAAGGCCCGGATCGATACGCTGGACGAAAAGCAGCGCGCAGCCATCGAGCTCGCCTCGGTCTTTGGCCGGACGTTCTTCTTTGGTGGCGTGCTCGCGCTCATGCGCCTCGAGCGTGACCCGCAGCACGACCGGGAGCTGTCGTACTGGACCAACGACCGACGCGAGGCGCGCCTCAACCAGGTGCTCCTCGGCCTCCAGAGCGCGGATCTCATCGAGTTTTGCCAGTCCGCGCCCATCCCCAAGGAGGTCGCGTTCGACTTTCAGAACGCCAATGAGCAGCAGCGCCTCTATGAGGGCATCGCGCCCGAGAAGCGCGCGCTGTATCACCGCGTGGCGGCGCAGTGGATGGTCGCGGCGGGCGCCATGGACACGTTCGAGGGCGCCGAGCTCTGCGCGGTGCACTTCGAGCGCGGCGGACGCTCCGATCTGGCCGGCGACGCGTTTCGCCGTGCAGCCGCGTTGGCTCGCTTCACGGGCCAGCACCATCGCGCCGCGGAGCTGCTCGAGAAGGCCGTCACCTACTACGACGCGAGCAACCTGGACGCGCGCTATCAGGCTGCGATGGAGCTCGCCGACGCGCTCGTACCGACAGGAGAGCTGGCGCGGGCGCGCGAGGCCTGCGCGGATGCGCTCTACTACTCGACCGTGCTGGGCCGAAAGGCCCTCGGCGGGCGCGCCTACCACCGCCTGGGACAGGTCGCCATTCGCGATGGGCGCTACGACGAAGCGCGCGAGCATCTGGACCGCGCGCTCAAGCTGCTGACGGACGCGGGCGATCTGGCCGGCATCGCGTGCTGCCACGACGAGCTCGGCCTCGTGGCGTGGTACCTGGGCCGACCCGGCGCGTTTCGCGAGGCGCTCGCGCAGCTCCTCAAGGGGCTCGGCATCCGGCGCAAGCTGGGCGACGAAGTCGGGCTGGCCGTGTCCTTGCGGCACGTCGGCAACATCCACATCGGGCGCGGTCAGCTCGACGAAGCCGAGAAGGCCTTTCGCGAGGCCATCGCGATCCACGAGCGGAGGCACGAGCCCTGGGGCGTGGCGATGGCCGAGATCGGCCTGGGCGCCGTGTTCCATGAGCTTGGGCGTCTCGGTGAGGCGATTGGCACGTGGGAGCACGGCCTCGAGAAGGCCAACGAGGCCGGCGATCGCGAGCTTCAGGGCGTGCTCCAGACCAACCTGGGCGAGGCACGGCTCGGGCTAGGCCACGATCGCGAAGCGGAGGCTCTGCTCCAGTCGGCCTTGGAGGCGACGCAAGAGGTCGGTGATCGGCGGACCATGGTCGCCACGCTGCGCAACCAGGCAACGATGTACGCCGTTAGAAAACGCTTCGAACGGGCCATCCGGGTCGGCGAAGAGGCCGTTCAGGTGGCCGAGGCCCTCGACGCAAAGCAGCCGCTGGGCGCGGCGCTGGTGGCGCTGGGCAACATCTACGCGGATATGAACCGAGTCCCGGCCACGGCGGACACGGCCGCAGCGCTTGGCTCGGACACCGATCAGCGCGCGAACGAGTGCTTCTTCCGCGCTGTCGGCTACTTCGAGGAGATGGGCGACGTGCGTGGCCTGTCGCGCGGCCTGGAGTCGTACGGGCGCTTTCTGACCGACCGCGGCGTCGTCAACAAGGGCCGGCGCCTCATGCAGCGCGCGCAGGAGCTGCGGCAGGGCATCGGCGCGGCAATCTAAGGCGGTTGATTCGCAGTCCCGCGGTCTGGTAGGGTCCGCGCCCGGCTTGGGCCAAGGAGGCACGCATGCGCATCGTAGTCATGGGAACAGGGTACGTCGGGCTCGTGAGCGGAGCCTGCTTTGCCGATCTTGGCAATGACGTCGTCTGCGTCGACGTGGACCCCAAGAAAGTCCAAGCGCTCGACGCGGGCAAGATCCCGATCTACGAGCCGGGGCTCGAGGAGATCGTCGCCCGCAACCGGCGCGAGGGGCGGCTCACGTTCACGACCGACGGCACCGAGGCGCTGGGCACAGCCGATCTGGCCTTCATCGCCGTCGGCACGCCCTCGAGTCACGACGGCACGGCCGACCTCACCTACGTCTGCCAGGTCGCCGAGGCCATCGGCAAGGCGCTCCGCAAGCCGGGCACGATCGTGGTGACGAAGAGCACGGTGCCGATCGGCACCAACGGCAAGGTGCGCGAGCTGATCGCGGGCGCAACTCAGCTGCCGTTTCACGTCGTGTCCAATCCGGAGTTCCTGAAGGAGGGCGCGGCCATCAACGACTTCATGAAGCCCGATCGCATCGTCGTGGGCTCGAGCTCACCCGAGGCGGCGGCCGTCATGGACGAGCTCTACGCGCCGCTCGTGCGCACGGGCGCGCCGGTCATCCATATGGACATCCCGTCGGCCGAGATGACCAAGTACGCGGCCAACGCCATGCTCGCGACCCGCATCTCGTTCATGAACGAGATCGCCAACCTGTGCGACCGCGTCGGCGCGGACGTCCACCAGGTCCGTCGCGGCATCGGCACCGACCCGCGCGTTGGCAAGCACTTCCTCTTCCCGGGAGTGGGCTACGGCGGCTCGTGCTTCCCCAAGGACGTGCGGGCGCTGATGGGCACGGGCCGTCGCGTTGGCCTCAGCATGCGGGTCATCGAGGCCGTAGACAGCGTCAACGAGGACCAGAAGCACGTCATGGTCGCACAGGTCCAGTCCGCGCTCGGCGAGGATCTGCGCGGCAAGCGGCTCGCCGTGTGGGGGCTCGCATTCAAGGCGCAGACCGACGACATGCGCGAGGCGCCGAGCATCACCATCCTCGAGGCCTTGCTCGCAGCGGGCGCCTCGATCCGGGCCTTCGATCCGCAGTCCGCGGAGACCGCGCACGCCGTCTTTGGCGATCGCATCACCTACGGCAAGAACCCGTACGACGTGTTGCCCGAGGCGGACGCCCTGCTGGTCATCACCGATTGGTCGGAGTTCCGCATGCCAGACTGGACGCGGGTCAAGGCCGCCATGGGGCCGCGCCCGGTCGTGTTCGACGGCCGCAACCTCTACGAGGGGGCCAAGCTCCGCGAGCACGGCTTCACCATGTACACCATCGGTCGCGGTGTCTGGCTTGCAGCCTAGGCTCCCTTTTCTGGCGCGCGCGCGCCTTCCCGCTAAGCTCTCCTCGTGAACGACGAACTCAAGAAGGGCGCAGGACTCGTCAGCCTGGTCGGCGCCGGGCCAGGCGATCCCGGCCTGCTCACGCGCAAGGCCGTAGCGCGGCTCGAACAGGCGGACGTCGTGGTTCACGACGAGCTCGTCTCGGCCGGCATCCTCGCACTCGTGCGACCGGGCGCCGAGGTGGTCCATCGCCGTGAGATCGGCGACGGCAGCCAAGACGCGCTCAACCAGCACCTCGTGCGCCTCTCGCGCCGGGGCAAGACGGTCGTGCGGCTCAAGGGCGGCGATCCGGTCCTGTTCGGGCGCGGCGCCGAGGAGGCCGAGGTCCTCGCCGCTGCCGGCATCCCCTGGGACGTCGTGCCCGGCGTCTCCGCCGGCCTCGCCGTGGCCGCCTACGCGGGCATCCCGCTCACGCACCGCAAGTACGCCTCGCAGGTCATCTTCGTCACCGGTCACGAGGATCCCGGAAAGCAGGACGCGGCCATCGCCTGGGACCGCGTCGTGCGCGCCGGTGGCACCCTCGTGGTCTTCATGGCGGTGCGGCGGCTCCCGGACGTCGTTCTGGAGCTGCGCAAGGCCGGCGCCGAGGCCCAAACACCTGTCGCCGTCATCGAATGGGGCACGACGCCGCGCCAGCGCACGGTCGTCGGTGACCTGTCAGACATCGTAGACCTCGCCCAGTCGCAGGGGCTCGATCACCCGGCCCTCGTCGTCGTCGGCGCGGTCGTCAAGCTCCGCGAGCGCCTCGCGTGGTTCGATCGTCGCCCGCTGTGGGGTCGTCGCGTGCTCGTCACACGCGCGCCCGATCAAGCACCCGCGCTGGTCGAATCGCTCCGCGACGTGGGCGCGGGCGTGCTCCAGTTGCCGGTGCTGGAGTTTCAACCGCCAGAGAGCGTAGCCCCAGTCGAGCAGGCCATCACGGACCTCCGCACGGGCGCCTTCGACTGGGTCGTCTTCACGAGTAAGAACGGCGTCGACACGTTCGTCGCGGCCCTTCACGCGCGGGGCTACGATCTGCGCGTCTTCGGGCGCGCCAAGGTCGCCTGCATCGGACCCGCAACGGCGGAGGCCTTGCGCAAGCACGGCATCGTCGCCGATCTCGTCCCCAAGGACTTTCGCTCCGAGGGCCTGCGTGACGCGCTGCTCGCCGGTCGCGGCGTCCGTGGGCAGCGCTTCCTGTTGCTGCGCGCGGAGGTGGGGCGTGACGTGCTGCCGGATACGCTCCGCGAGGCCGGAGCCATCGTCGATCTGGTGGCCACCTATCGCACGGTGCGGCCCGGGCTCTCCGGCGA
The DNA here is from genome assembly GCA_005776585.1 of Pseudomonadota bacterium. Classification (GTDB taxonomy): domain Bacteria; phylum Myxococcota_A; class UBA9042; genus SXOX01. The sequence continues at coordinate 29,052 of SXOX01000270.1, forward strand.
TCGGGCGCGACAGCACATCGAGCTCAGCGATACGGTCACGTTCACGAGCCCCTCGTCGCTCGAGAACCTGCTGGCCATGCTCGGCGAGCGGGGCGAGGATCTGCTCGCGCAGCGCACCCTCGCCTGCATCGGGCCGATCACGGCGCAGGCGCTTGCCGCGCGCGGGCTCACCGCGACCATCACCGCGCGTGTCGCGACGGTCGCCGGGCTCGTCGATGCGCTCGTCGACGACGCGCGGACCCGGACCCGCACCTGAGCGTGATGGCACGACTCATCTCCGGACTCGACGCCTTCCCCCAGGGCCAGCCTGCGCCCGTGCTCACGTTTGGCAATTTCGACGGCGTCCATTTGGGCCACCGCGCATTGGCCGCGCACGTCATCGCCGCCGCGAAGGCGCGCAATGGGACGAGCGTGCTGCTCACGTTTCGCCCCTTGCCGGCCAAGATCCTGCACCCCGATCGCGCGCCGGCGCTCATTACGGGCTACGAGGAGAAGCTCGCTCTACTTGCCGGCACGGGCGTCGATCTCGTCTGGGAGGTCCCCTTCGACCGCGACTTCAGCGACTGGAGCGCGGAGGCCTTCGTCCGCGCGCTGCTCGTCGAGCGCGCTGGCGTCGCCCATGTGGTCCTCGGCCCCGACGCGCAGTTTGGCAAGGGTCGCGCCGGCAATCGCGCGCTGCTCGATCGCCTTGGACCCGAGCTCGGCTTCACCGTCGAGTCGGTCGCGCCGCTGCGCCTCGGCGAGCACGTCGCGTCGTCGACGCTGCTCCGGCGCACGATCGCCCAAGACGGCGACGTGGTCCTCGCGCGCGCGCTCCTCGGTCGACCGTTCACGCTCACCGGCGACGTCGTCCGCGGTCATCAGCGCGGGCGCCTCTTGGGCTTCCCGACAGCCAACGTTCGTCCGCTCGGCGAGCTGCTGCCACGGTTCGGGGTCTACGCCTGCGTCGCGCGCCGCGTGACGGGCGAGGCGCACTGGGCGGTCGTCAATGTCGGCAAGAAGCCGACCTTCGGCCCGGACGATCCTCCGACGGTCGAGGCCTATCTTCTCGACTTCACAGGCGACCTCTACGGCGAGCGGCTCTCGCTCGAGCTGACGGACCACGTACGCGATGAGCGCCGGTTCGATTCGCTGGACGCGCTCAAGGCGCAGATTGCTGACGACGTTTTTCGCACGCGCGCGCTGCTGCGAGCACGGGCGTGATTCGCCTCGGCCTCTTGGGCGAGCGCATCGCATACTCGCGTTCTCCGGCGCTGCACCAGGCCGCGTTCGTCGCCGCCGGTCTCGCCGGGAGCTACGAGCTCGTCCCGTGCCCTCCGGAGTCCGCCACGGCGACGATCGCGGCGTGCCGCGCTGCCGGCTTTCGAGGCCTGAACGTGACCGTGCCCCACAAGCAGCGGGCGCTGGCCCAGTGCGACGCGCTGCGCCCTGCCGCGGCGCAAACCGGGGCGGTCAACACGCTCGTCTTTGCCCCCGACGGCACGACGACGGGCGACAACACCGATGTCGCCGGTTTCCTCGCCGGGCTTCCGACAGAGCTCGAGCTCTCGGGGCGCACGGCCCTCGTCCTCGGCGCGGGCGGCGCGGCACGCGCGGTCGTCGCGGCGCTTCGGACGACGCCGCTCGGGCGAATCGTGGTCACCGCACGCCGCCTGGAGCAGGCGCAGTCGCTCGGAGCCGAGGCCGTGCCCTGGACTGAGTCGGCGCTGGCCCCGCTCTGCCCGGCCCTGGTCGTCAACGCGACCCCGGCTGGCACGAACGCTGAGCGCAGCTCGTCGCGCTGGAGCGAGGCGTGCGCGCTCTTTGGCGCCCTGCCCTTCGGGTCCTGGGACCGGCCGTTTGCCTACGATCTCGTCTACGTGCCCGCCATAACCCCGTTCTTGGCGATCGCAGTCGCCGCAGGCTGTCCAACCCAGGGCGGGCGCGCCATGCTGGTCCACCAGGCCGTGCTCGCGTTCGAGGCCTTCACCGGCGTCCCCGCGAGCATGGTCGTCGGCGCCATGGACCGTGCGTTCGCCGAATCCCTGCCGTGACGGCCCACGTCCCCACGCGCATCATCGTCGCGCTCGTCGTCGTCCAGGTCATCTTTGGGGTCTGGCCGGTCGTCGGCGCCGTGCTTCTCGAGACGCTGAACCCGGCGCAGCTCATCGCGTTTCGCACGATCTTCGGCGGCGTGACTCTCGTGCTCGTGTTTGGCCGCTTCCGGCCGAGCGGCCGCGACGCCGTGGAGCTCGCCTTCCTCGGCGCCTTGGGCGTGGCCTCCAATCAGCTCTTCTTCGCCGAGGGGCTCTACCGCGCGGGACCCATCAACGCCGCGGTGCTGTCGCCGCTCATCGCGCCGTGCACTCTGCTCATGGCCGTGCTCGCGCGGACGGAGCGACCGACCCGGCCGCGGCTCATCGGCATGGCGGTCGCGTTCCTGGGCGCGCTCTGGCTCGTCGGAGTCGAGCGCTTCGAGACGAGCGCCGAGCGCACGACTGGGAACCTCCTGCTGCTCGCCAGCTCGCTTTGTTATGGCGCCTATTTGGCGTGGTCGCCGGCCACGATAGCCCGGCTCGGCGCTTTTCGCGTCGTGGCGTGGGTCTACGTCTTCGCGGCCCTCGAAGCGCTCCCATGGACCGCCCCCGAGCTGAGCACAATCCCGTGGCACGCCCTGGGCCCCCGCGAGCTCGGACTACTCGCTTTCGTGCTGCTCGGCCCGACGTTTTTGGCGTACGCGCTCAACGCCTATGCTCTCAAATCCGTCGAGAGCTCGGTCGTGGCGCTGTTCGTCTATCTGCAGCCAATCGTGGCCGTCGCGACCGAGTGGCTGTGGCGCGGCAAGGCCATCGAGCCCCGGACGGCCGCCGCGGCGCTCGTCATCTTCGTCGGCGTCGGGCTGTCTACGGGGACGCTCCGCGGTCGCGCACAGTGAGGAGGTCGAGGAACGCGCGGGCCTTCGTGACGGTCTCCGCGTACTCGGCGACGGGGTCGGAGTCGATGACGATGCCGCCGCCGACGCGGAGCGTCAGGTGCTCCGGAGAGACGATCGCCGTTCGAATCGGGATCGAGAACCGCGCGCATCGGCCACCGTGGGTGACGTAGCCCAGCGCGCCGCAGTAGGGCCCGCGGCGCTCGCCCTCGAGCTCGGCGATGAGCTGCATCGCGCGAACCTTGGGCGCACCCGTAATGGACCCGCCGGGGAACGTTGCACGGAGCACGTCGGTCAAGGTCGTCCCTGGGCGCGGCACGGCGGTAATGGTGCTCTCGAGGTGATAGACCGTCGGGTACGCGACGAGGTGCGCCAAGGACGCGACCCGCACCGAGCCGGGGACCGCCAGGCGTCCGAGGTCATTGCGTTCGAGGTCCACGATCATCACGTGCTCGGCCTGATCCTTCCCTGAGGCGACGAGCGTCGCAGGGTCCGCCGTGCGAGGCAGCGTGCCCTTGAGCGGCCAGGTCGTGATGTGCCTCGCGAGGTCCACGTCGATGAATGCCTCGGGAGAATTCGACACGATCGCGGCGCGGTCGAGCGCGAGGAAAGCGCCGAAGGGCGCCGGATGACGTCGTCGCAGCCGAACATAGACGTCCGAGGCACGAACGCCCGCGGCGAGGTGCACATCGAGGCGCTGGCTCAGGTTGACCTGATACACCTCTCCTGCGCGCAAGTACTCCAGTACGCGCCGGACCTGCGCCGCATAGGCGGCCTCGGTGTGCTGGAAACACATGGGGCCGACCGCGAGCGAGTGCGTCGTCACGGGCCGCGGCGCGACGCTGAACGCCTCGACCAGGCGCTCCGCGGCGAGCTCCGTAGTCGCTGTGAGCCAACCACGACCCGTCTCCCGATCGAAGGAGGCGACGGCGTCGTACCGGCCAAACCAGCACTCGGGGAGGCAACCGGCCGGCAGTGGCGGCTGCTCCGGCACCGGCTCGAGGAACCGGGCGACGTCGTAGGAGAGGAACCCGACCGCATGAGGGACGGCCGAGTCGACCCACGCCCGCGCTGCGTCGAGCCAGCGCTCTAGCTCTGGCAACGGATCGCGGTCGGCCAACGAGAGCGCCTCGGAAGGCCAAGCTCCAAGGTGGTGAAAGCGCGCATGGGGACCCACCGTTGGGCCCGAATCCAGCCAGAACGCGCCGGGAGCGTCGCGTAGCGCCAGGAATGCGGCCTCGGGGGTCAGCTGCGGCGGCAAGGGCCGCTCGATGAGCGCCTGAGGGCTCAGGGGACGGGGAGGCCTTGCGTCAGCGTGAACTCGCGGGTGTCGAAGGCCTGACTGGCACCGCCCAGGTCATCGATGGCCACGACCCGCAGGCGCAGCGGCGCGTTCGGATCGAGGTCCTGATCGTTGGCGCCCTTGGTCCGCCACAGCACGAAGTGCGCGCGCCCCGTCGCCTCGTTGGAGGTCGTCACACCGACGTCGCCATGGCCGCCATGCACCGTGAGCGCGGTCGTGGAGCCGTTGGACGCGACGAGATCGAAGTTCACGTCGACCGCGTTCTCCTCGTGATCGCGGACCCAGAAGACGATGGTGGCCTCTTTGGTCGCGGGGTCGTAGCTCAGCGGCCCGACGGCCGTGACCTGCGGGACGGCGTTCTTGACGCGAATGGGGCGCGTACAACCGAGTGACGTCAGGCCCGCGGCCGCAATGGCGAGGAGCACAAGGGTGGTGGGGCGCACAGGCACGGCGCGGACCCTAGCCGTTGCGGTCGCCGATGACAAGAGCGCCCTCTAGGGCGTGACGTGGAGCACGACCGCGGTCGCGTTGTCGTCACCGCCGGCGCTCTCGGCGAGTAGCACGATGGTGTCAGCAATGGCCTGTATGTCGTCGCCGTCGCAGAGCACGGTGCGGATCGTGGCCTCGGGGAGCATCTCGCGGACGCCATCGGAGCACAGCAGGAAGCGGTCTCCGGGATCGATCCGCATCGGCCGCGTCGCTACCTGGACGTGCCCTGGCATGCCGACGTAGCTCGTCACTTTTCCGCGCGCGTCGCGATGGTCCGGGTTGAGCCGATGGAAGATCCCCTGACGCTCCAAATAAATCGGGCTGTCACCGATCGACAGCCAATAGCCGCGGCGCTCGCCGGGCAGCACGCCGATGAGCGCGAGGGTCGCGCCCGCCATCGTGTAAGCCTTGTCGGTCGCCGCGAGCTGACAGAGGTTCTCCGTCGTGCGCTTCAAGACCTGCTGAAGCAGCGGCCCCGGCTCGAAGGGGTCCGCAGGCGCCGTGAAGTAGAACAGCAACGAGTCGACGACCATCCACGAGGCCGCCTTACCTGAGCCCGTGCCGCCGACGCCGTCGCTCACGACGAAGAGGGAGCCGCGCCCCGCGCGCTCGACGTGCGGCTGGTCGAGATAGATGCGCCACGCGTCCTCGTTCTGCTTGCGCTTCTCTCCTTTGCGGCTGGCTCCGGCGGCGACGAGGCTCATCGGCGGGATTATCCTGGCGGCGTCGCGTGTGGTCAAAATCGTCGCAGGCATTGAGCCCAAGTGCACGTCGTTCTTGACGCCGAGCGACTCAGGTCCGTAGCATGGGCCCTGGGTGGGGTCGGAGGAGCAGGATGCGTCACTTTCAGCGTCAGTGCCTATCTAGGTCCCGCGCCGGCTTCACGCTGGTCGAGCTCATGGTCGTCGTCGTCATCATCGCGGTGCTCTCCACCGTGGCGATCGCGAGCTACAAGATGTACATGCGCCGGACCAAGATCACCGAAGCGCAGACGCTCCTGATGGACGTCAAGATGAAGCAGGAGCAATACTTCTCCACGTACAGCCAGTACATCAGCACGGCGGCCACGGCGACGACGTTCTACCCGCCCTCGGTCGGTGGCCAGACGAGCCAGCTCAACTGGGACCTCTCGAGCTGCCAGACCGCGTCACCCACGGCCGACGTCAAGGGCTGGTGCGATCTCGGCTTCAAGCCGGGCCACCCCACGGACAGCCAGCTCGTCTCCATCGGCTGGAACCGCACCCTGGGCACCACGTTCGCGCCGTCGGGCTACGCGTTCATCGACCAGATCGACCCGAAGCAGCGCTGGTACTACGCCGTGGCGCACCTCAACTTCGGCAACGGTGACTACTACATCCTGATGCAGAGCCAGTCGCGCGAGACGGTCACGCTCGAGCCGTAGCTCCTAGGGCGCCTTGCAGGCGTCAGTGAGCGCGGTCGCGGGTGGCGCGTAGAGTTCGGCGTCGGCGACGGCGTTCTGGGTCCCCGAAGCAAGCGTTGTAAATGCGCCGCCGGTGAAGAGCACGGCGCCGGTCGCCAAGCGCGTCGTCGCGTGACCGAAGAGCCCCTTGGGCGTCTTGGCCTCGCTGACGGCTAGAGTCGCCGTCAGATCGTCGTAGGTCGAGCCCGCGAGCGTGACGCGAACGAGGTCCTGGAGGTGGCACCCCACGTCCTTGGTGGTCGGGTCGCAGCCCGGCAGGGGTTCGGCACCGACCGGTCCCCAACCCCCGCTGAACACCAGCTCAGAGCCGTCGGCCGCTACGGACACGGCCGCGTGCAGACGCTTGAGGCGCTTGCGGAGCTCGGCGTCGGCGCCAGACGTTAGGTCGCGGGCGCGCAGCGTGACCTCGGTCGCCGTCACGGTGAGCTCGACGAGCAGCAGCTGGGCCTCGACCTTGTCGAGCGGTGAGAGCTGGAGCTCTTGCGTCGCGGCGTTGCGGCCCATCTTCGTCCCGCCGATGACCAGTATGAGCGCGCGGCCGTCCGCCGGCTGCTCCTTGAGGAGCACGGCGCGGTGATACACGAGCGACGCCTGCTTGCTCTCGAATTGAGTCACGACAGCCGCGGTGCCCGCAGCCTCGCCGGCCTTGATGACCTCGGCGAACCCCTTGCCCGTAGTGTCGCCGTCGTTGTCGGTTCCGCCGAGGACCGCGACGTGGCCGCTGCCAAAGCGCACCATGGCGTGCCCGTAGCGGCCGCGCGTGAGTGCGCCCGAGGTGACCTTGGCCTTGGCGTCGGTGACCTCCGCCGCGTTCGCGGCCGTCAGGCGCTGGACGACGGTCGACGGCTTGCCGTCCGACTCGACGCCGCCCGTCACGACGATGTCGAGACCGTCGCTCGACCAGGCACCCGCGGAGAACGGCCGACCGCCAAAGTCGAGCAGGCTCTTGGAGGTCGTGCGTGCGTCGAGGTCGACGACCTCGGCCCCCGAGACGCCCGTGCTCGCGATGAATTTGCGGTCCTTGTCAATCGAGGGGCCAATCGGGTTCATCGCGATCTGGGTCACGCCGCCAGCGACGAGCACCTTGGCGCCGCCGTCGTAGGGGATCGCGTGGAACATGGCGCGCGGCGCAGACAGCTTGGCGGTCCACGGCACGAAGCGCGCGTTGCGCTCGCGGTAGCCGACCAGCGTGGCCCCGCCGTCACCGGCCGTCATCGTCGCGGGAGCCGTGCCCTGAGACGGCGCGAAGCGGTCGAAGCCGCCAATGGCGAGCGCCCCGTCGCGCGTCGGAACCGCCGCGTGGAACGCCCGCGCGGAGCCGAGATCGTCTGACCAGCCCGCCTGACGATCGCCGTCGGTGGCCGCCTGAGTGCACGACAGCGCGTCGATCTTGGTCAAGTAGAGCGGCGGCGCGGTCTTGTCGTCGGTCGCGATGCCGACGTTGGTCGCTCGAGCCGTCCACGCGGGCGCCTTGTCCTTCGTGCAGCCGATGAGGTCGACGGTGAGCCCGTCCCCCTTGGGGACACCGAGCACGAGGATCTTGCGATCCTGGAGCTGCCCTTCGGTCACCCGCGCGTAGTACGGCTTCTGACTTCCGGTGTAGCCCGTGACGGCCAGCACGAAGTTGTCGACCCCGTCCGGGAAGAAGTGCTTTGGATCCGAGGGCTTGCTGCTGGAGCAACCACTGGCTACCTGCGCGGCGACGACGACGCTGAAGCCGCCCTCGATCGCGTCGGGGGCCTCGGCGGCGCAGCCCGGGGTCAGCTGAAGGAGCGCAAGAGCGGAGAGCGTGCCAGGAGTCCATCGTCGCATGGGCGCGGATTCTAGCGGCGGAACCGCGCGCGTCAAAGGATTGAGCCCTTGCGTTCCCGTGCTCGAGCGGTATTTAACCTCGCGCTCCCGCTGCGTCCGTGACCCGTGCCTCCCCTCGTGGGCCCACGCGCCCGGGCAGGCCGAGACCGAGCCTAGACCGTCCGGAGAACCACCATGATGCTGCACGCTTCAGTTCGTTCGACCCTCGCCCGGCTCGCCGGTGCGCTTTCGCTCGCTGCCGCTCCTGCGCTGGCCGCGCCACCCGAGAAGCCTCCGGTCGCGCCACCGGCGGCCACCAAGAAGACCGAGGCCAAGGTCGACAAGAAGGCCGAGGAGGTCGCCCGACAGCATCGCCTCGGGACCTTCTTGCTGCTGTCGGAAAAGGACGGCAAGGGTGCCATCGCCGCCTTCGAGAAGGCGCTGCGGGTGGACCCCAAGTACGTGCCGGCCATCCTGGGCATCGCGCAGGCCAAGCTCCTCCTCAAGGACACGAAGGGCCAGGAGAAGGTGCTGACCGCCGCCTCCAAGAAGCTGCCCGACAGCGAGGCCGTCTGGGTCGCGCTGGGCGAGTTCTATCGCGTCGGCGCGCCGGACAAGGCGCTCGCGGCCTACGACAAGGCGATTGAGCGCAACAAGTTCAATGCCCTCGCCCTCGACGCGGCGTTGCGCATCGTGGAGGCCAAGTACCGCGCCGCGCCGTCCGAGGCCCTCAAGCAGCGGCTCCTCGGCATGGCGCGCTCGCGCCTCGGGATGTTCGGTGTCGTCGGAACGCCCCAGGGCACGTGGCTCAAGCGCATGCTCACCGAGCTCCAGGACGGACAGTGGGCCGTTGACCTCTTCGACGCCCGCGACCTCTACGAGCGGGCGTTTACGAGCTACTCCATGATGGGTCAGCTCCTGGCCCAGGCTTACGACAAGCTCGACAAGGTGCTCAAGGTCAAGGCCAACCTCCCGGAGGCTCTGTTCTACCAGGGGCGCATCCACGAGAGCGTCAAGAGCAAGGCACACTACGACCTCGAGAAGGCGGTCGCCAAGTACAAGGCGGCGGGCAAGTTCGCGCCGGCGCTCACGCAGCTCGGCCGGCTCCACCGGACCCGCGACGAGCTCACCGAGGCGCGCGCCAACCTCGAGGGCGCCACGACCGCCGATGCGCGCTTTGCAGGCGGTTGGTATCAGCTGGGCCTCCTCGAGAAGCTTCAAGGCAACCGCGAGGCAGGGGCCAAAGCGTTTGCCAAGGCCTACGATCTGGACCCGGCCTCGCCCGTGGCCGCCAAGGCCGTCGTCGAGCTCACGCTGGTCGCTCCGGAGGACTTCCGCATTCGCCAGCACACGCAGTCGCAGGGCGGCTTCAAGGGCGACGTGTTCCTGTCCGAGAAGTTCCAAGCCGGCATCAAGGACTTGGAGTCTCGGCTCGGCGGCATCGACGATCAGGCCCCTGAGCGCGCGTGGCTCGACGCCATGCTCCGCAAGCTGCTTTCGGCAACGGACGTGCAGACCAATCAGGTCTTCACGCTCAAGGTCGCCAAGACCAAGATGGTGAACGCCTTTGCCACGCCCAATGGCAACGTCTACTTCACCCAGGGCTTCTTGGACATGGTCAAGAAGGAGTTCTCGGACCAGCCGTATGACGTGAACAACAACGCCATCGCCTCGGTCATGGGCCACGAGATCACGCACGTCCTCAAGGAGCACGTCATGCGGAACTTCGTGTTCCGTGACGCCATCAACGCGGGCCGCTTCACCTCGCAGAGCCTGGTCGCGGTCACACGCACCCACGAGATCGAGGCGGACCGGGAGGGCATGAAGATGATGTTCCTCGCAGGCTACGACCCCCGATACGCCGTCAAGATGTTTCAGATCTACGGGCGCGTGTTGGGTGAGGTCCCGCCAGGGCTCGATCACCCGACATTCGACGAGCGTATCCAGTACGTCGAGGAGTTCTGGTCCAACGAGATGGCCTTTGCGTACGCGTCGTTCAACCAGGGCGTGCAGAAGGTCAAGAGCGCGGCGGCCAAGGAGGCCACGGACCTCACCGCGGCGGCCAAGCTCTATCAAGGCGCGATCGCGGACCTCCGCCGTTATCTCCAGGCGTTCGTGCGCAGCAAGGAAGCGCTCAACAACTTGGGGCTCGCCTACGGCAAGCTCGGCATGTTCGAGATGGTGCAGACGGACAAGGAGTCGCCCATCGCGAAGTGGCACACCGAGTTCTCGGTCGAGCCCAACCTGGCGCTCAAGTTCGTCGCGCTCAAAGAGACCAAGGTCTCACGCGGTCCCGGCGCGGCAGGCGGCGCGGCGCCGTCGCCACACCTGGTGCAAGCCAAGGCGTTCCTCGATGAGGCGGTCAAGAAGGACGCGGCGTATCTGCGCGCGCGGCTCAACCTGGGCGTGGTCGCCATCGCCATGAAGAACCTGGACCTCGCCAACGAGCAGTTCGCGCTCGTGCTGGGCAAGTGCGAGTCGGCCAACGCCTGCGATGACCTCGGGGACAGCGCGCGCACCTTGCTCGGCGTGGTCAAGGCCGAGCAGGGCAAGCACTCGGACGCAGTCGCCGCGTTCGAGAAGGCCGTGCAGTCAGCGCCCGCGGACCGCAAGGCTACGCGCGTGTTCAACCTCGCACGCGCGCTCGAGAATCAGGGCAGCAAAGACCAGGCGATCGCGAAGTACAAGGACTTCCTCGCGCTCGTTGGCGACGCGGCGCAGTCGAGCTGGGCGGTCCATGCTCGCACCGCGGTCGCGCGATTGGGTGCCAAGTAGCGCGGGGCGCAACCCTCATCGCCGCGGCGAGCGACGAGTCGAGCGGCTCTGGGGCAGCCTCTGGAAGTCAAGCAGGTCTTGGGGCGGCTTGCCCCAGAGGCGGCCGACGTGAAGGCACGCCCAAGCGAAGCACAACACCATTGTGGGGAAGTAGCCGTAGGCAATCCACCAGTGCATGGGGCTCGTGGGAGCCAGGGCGTACGCTTCGGGAAGATGGAGCGACCATGGGATGAGCGCGCAGCCGGCGAGCAGGGGCAAGACGAGGCCGAGGCAGCGCGCTAGCCGTCGCAGCTGAGGTGTGGAGTCCCTCTGCGCGAGGACGTCGGCGCCCTCGCCCTGACAAACGCGCCGGAATAGCTCTCGGTTCCGCCGCCTCGCGGCCCGACGGAAGTTCCAGTAGCCACTCAGACAACTCTCGGCCTCGGTGAGGAAGTCCGAGTCCGCGCGACGTTCATGGGCCATGCGCTCCTCGACGACGCTGAATTCGGGCAACGCCACCTTCACGAAGGCACAGCCGAGCGCGACACAAAACGGCGCGACCAGGCCCAGATACGGCAGCTCGTCAATCGCCAACCTGGACGCCACGACAAGGGGTACGACGAGGATGATCGTGATGCCGATGGCGATGACCGCGGCCACACGAATGACGATGGACGGGATGAGCGGCAGGTTGGACCGGACCATGGCCTAGTGTCCGAAGAAGTGTTGGAACACGGGCTTGCTCGCCAGCTCGCCTCCCTTGGCGAAGACCTTCTCCGCCGCTTTCCCGGCCCCGCCCAACTCCCCAAGACCGGTGCCTTGACCGATGAGCTTTCCAGTGAGCGTCTGTGCCTGACCGACGGCGACATCCGTCGCGAGGCGCCCGAGGGAGAGCCGACCATTGTTGCCTGCCGTCTGATTGCCGACAGACTCGGCCGAGTCGACCAAGGCGGACATCGCGTAGGGGTTGATGCCCGCCATGCCACCGACGACCTTGAGTCCGGTCGTCGCGACCTTCTGAACGTTCTTGGCGGCCGTGATGGCCTCGCTCGACTGCTTGGACTTGACGTCACGCGCTTGCGTCTGGCCGTCGTGCAGGCCCGGCAACGAAGCGCGAGACAGCAACGCCAGCTTCTGCTTGATCGCCTCGACCTCTTCTGCCGTACCCGCGCCGTGGATCTGCCGCACGAGCGCGAGCATCTCCTCCGAGGTCTGCTTGGCAGCCGAGCCCGGCGTTCCGTTGCGGGAGTGGGCGTTGAGCACGCCGTCAACGTTCGCGAGGTGGGCTTGGCCGAGGGTCAACGCCTGCTGCTTCTGGGCCGCGAAGTCCGGAGCGCTGGGCTTGGGCTTGAGCAAGGCGGCCTGCGCATCGTAGCCGGTCGTGGCGCCCACGGCCTGACGCAGCCGGCTCGGCGTGGCGGGCGCCGCCTCCGGAGCCTGACGGAGCTGGTTGCCGAGATCGAAGAGATTCGAGACCTTGCCAGCGGACGCTTGCGGTTGAGCCATGTGGTGTTTCTCCCTGTCGCGATGGTGTGGCGACGGGGTCGAAGCCATGGCAAGGCGCGGGCCAGCGTTGGGCACGCCAGCCGCGATGTTATTTCAATGACTTACAAGCGCAGGAGAGGTTGCGACACCTCGGTGTCCACGTGGGGCGTGTGACCAGGTGGGGATGGCTAGGGCACGCGCTCGAGGTCGGCCGTCTTGACCTTGGGGCCGGCGGGCGTCGGTCCCGACAGCGTGATGGTCAGCCGATTCGGGGCGACGCGCGCGTAGGTGAAGTGCGTGGGCCAGTCGTGCGCAGGGTTGGAGAACGTGGCGCTGCGTGCCGCGACGTCCAAACGCTCGAGGGGGAACGCGTCCTTGCTGCGCACGCCGTCCGGATAGGGCACGAGCACCGGCTTGCCGTCTCTGACCTCGAACAGCCCGAACTCGAAGCCCACGACCCGACCCGCCTTCAACGCCTTGGCCGTCCACAGGATGAGCCCGCCGCGAGGCGAGGTGAAGTGTTCCTCGTCTTCGAGGCCGTCGAAGGTGCCGCGCCAGGTGCCCTCGAGCCACGCGAGGGCGTCCAAGGGAGCCTCGGGCTTGGGTGGAGTCGCGCTCGCGGTCGACGCCACAAGCATCAGAAAGGCGAGCACCCGATTCATTCGGCGCTGGCTCCGGTGAACTCGAGTCCCCGGATGAGCAGCATGGGCACCGAGGTCGCCGAGGCGAGGCCCCATCCCGGTGCGCTGGCCTGCAGCTCCCGCCCGACGCCGTCGATGCGCGCGAAGGCCTCGAGCACGCTGTCGGTGAACCGCAGGTTGCGTACGCCGCGTCCCAGCCGGCCGTCCGCGATGGCGAACGTACCGTGGCGCGTGAGCCCGGTCATGAGCGCGCGACGCGGATCGAGCAAACCGTTGACGTAGTGAAAGCTCGTGATCCAGAGGCCCCGCTCGACGCGGGCGAGCAGCGTCTCGGCGGTGTCGTCTCCCGGGAGAAACACGAGGTGACTCGGCGTCGGGCCACCGTCGAAGGACTCTTCTTTCTGGACCGCGTGGCCCGTCGAGGCGCAGCCCCCGAGCCGCGCGGCCGTGTCGCGATCGTGGACCACGGTGCGGCCAACCCCACCCTCGATGAGGACGACCTCGCGCTTGAGCACGCCCTCGCGATCGAAGGGCATCGGCAGACCGACGCCGCGCGCGCACCGGCCATCGTCGAGCAGCGTGACGCGGTCCCCCGTGACGGCCTCGCCCAGGCGACCGGCCAGGAAGCTCGTCCCGTCCTCCAGACCGCGCGGGGTGAGGCCCACGAGGCCCAGCCACTCGCACAGCTCGGCGACGGCGGCCGGCTCCAGGATGACGTCGTAGGCCCCGGGAGCAAGCTCCATCGGGTCCTTGGAGCGAACGCACTTCTCGATGGCGACGTCGGCAAAGCGTGCGACGTCGAGCTTGCCGACCGCGGGGCCGATGTCGCCACACATGCCGGAGACGCGGTCCACCGTCGCGTAGACACGCGCGTCCGCGGCGGTGCTCCGGAAATAGCGCACGAGGCCGGTCGAGGTCGCGATGGCACGCTCATGGGCCCCGGTCACGTAGCGCCCCGCCAAGGCGACCCCGTGGGCATCGGCCTGCGCAAAGGCCGACGCCAAGGTGCCAAACACGGCGCCGGACTCGGTCGCCGCCGTCGCGTCGTCGAACGCGTTGGGCAGGTCGATGACGCTCACGCCGTCGGGCGCGACGGGCTCCGGCGCGGGTCGGCGACGGGCGCTGCTCTGCGCGACGGAGCGCGCGGTCGCGATGGCCTGGTCCCGCACGGCGCGCAGGCCGTCCGCGGTGAGGTCGGTGGTGGTCGCGTCCGCCGCGCAGCCGCCAACGACGGCGCGCACGGTGACCTTGGGATCGAAGACGTCGCTCGAGTACAAGACCGTGGAGCAGCCAAAGCGCGTGAACTGGCCCTCGAGCCCATGGAACGAGGCCTCGAGATGGTCGACGTCGGCGGCGCGATCGCCAACGGCGCGACCGAGCAGCTCCAGGAGACGGTCCGATCCGAACACCGGCGCACGATAGCGGGTGCGCGCCCACGGGGTCAAACCGCCCCGCGCTGGCTCAGACGTTCATGGCCTGTCGCAGGTAGCCCGTCGTGCGCTTCGCGAGACCACGAACGGCGCGCGGAAGGGCGCTGCGCGGCACGACGCCCTTGGGGATTCCGGTCAGCGCGTGGGCACAGACGATGGCGTACTCGCGGGCCATCACGGCCATGCTGGACTCGCGCGTGGACAAGAGGCCCATCGACGCGCTGCGGCCGCGCTGGGAGCGCTCCCAGTAGCGGAAGATGCCGTGGCGCAGCAGCTCCATGTCCGGATCGCGCGAGGTGAGCGCGTCCACGAGTGCCGGACCGAGCGCCGTCCGCGTCCGCATCGGGCCGACCCGGCTGCGCTCGTAGGCAGCCAGCCCCCGGTCGAGCGCGATGGCGCCCTGTCCGAGCGTCGGCCCGACCGTCTTGTCGAGGCGCATCGCGTCGCCGATGCAGAACGACATGCCGCTGGCGATGAGCGGATGGACGCACCCGCCTGCGTCACCGACCACGGCGAGGCGCCCCGCGGTCACGCGGTCGGTGTGCGACTCGCAGAACTTGGCCACAAGCCGCGGCTCGTCGCGAATGGCCCGCTCGAGGTCGTCGCGGAACGGCCGTGGGATGGCGTCGAGCAGATCCGCGCCGACCTCGAGGCCCCCCTCGGCCGGAAGCTCGAACATGACGCGCGCCTCTGTGCGGCTGACCTGGTAGGCGAGCGTGGCGGTCTTGCCGCCCACGAACAGGTGCCCATAGCCGGGGAATGGAAGCCGCGCGTTCGGGATCTTCCAGCCCACCATGCGGAAGGGCGGCTCCTCGTGGCAGGCGATGCCGACCTTGTCGCGAATCGCCGACGTGCGCCCCTCCGCCGAGATGATGAGGCGGGCCGTGACGGTCACGTTCTCTCCCGCGCGGCGTACTGTGGCCCAGGGCGTCGCCGCGTGCGGGTCGACGTCGAGGACGCGCGTCTCATCCCAGACCGTCACGCCCGGCAGCCCGGCCAGCCGGCCAAAGAGCGCGCGCGTGAAGGTGGCGTGCTCGACCGCGATGCCCGTCGGACGACCACCGCGGATCTCGGAGTATGAGAGCAACAGGCCAGGATCGGTCGCAGACCGCATGAGCACGAAGCCGTAGACGGGCACGCCGCCAGCCTCCAAGACGCTGTCGAGGAGTCCGAGCTCCTGGAGCGAGGCCGTGCCCGGGGGATGGAGAAGCTCGCCCGCGAGGCGCTTGTGGGTCGGCAGCCCGGCCTCGCAGACCAGGACCGACAGTCCACGGCGCGACAGCGCGGCGGCGGTCGTCGAGCCCGCGATTCCGCCACCGATGATGGCCACGTCGAAGTGAAGACGGTTCGTCATGGCGCGCGGGATTACTCCGGGGCGCACGCCGTGTCAACGAAATCTGACCCCAAAAAACGATGGACGCACGGGGCGTCGCATCCCGCCGAGACGTTCGCGTCAGCGAGTGAGGTCGCCCAGATCGCCGAGCGCCATCGGCGCGTCGGGCAGGACCTTGCCGGGGTTCATGATGCCGGCGGGGTCAAACGCGGCCTTGACCCGCCGCATGACGTCGAGCGCCAGGCCGTGCTCAAGGTGGCCAACATCACCCGGCGCAACGGCCTCTATTCGATGAATGTCGCGGCCAATCTCGAGCCCGGTGTCGCGACAGACGAGAAGATCGCGCAGATCCAGGA
>SXOX01000271.1 GCA_005776585.1 Pseudomonadota bacterium
ACTTCAAGACGTTCCTGCGCACCGACAAGCGCTTCTATCCCACGCGGAGCGAAGAACTCGGTGAACGCATGATGGCCGCGATCCGGATCATCGAGCCAAAAATGCTCCAGTTCTTTTCGATGGTACTTGGTGCCCGCGAGCAGCGAGCCCATGTCCAGGCTCCAGATCGTGGCGGTGCGCAGCGCCTCGGGGACGGCGCCCTCGTGGATCTTGAGCGCGAGGCCCTCGATGATGGCCGTCTTGCCGACGCCCGAGTCGCCCACCAGGATGGGGTTGTTCTTCTTGCGGCGTGCGAGCACGTGAATGCAGCGCTCGATCTCCTTCTCGCGACCGACCAGCGGGTCGATGCGGCCCTCGGCGGCCTCCGCGTTGAGGTTCGTCGCAAACTGCTGGAGGAGCTTTCGACCCGTGGCCTGCTTGTCGTTGCCACTGGGGTCGTCGTCGGCGCCGGCTCCCACATGGGGCGGGCCCTCGGTCTCGGGGTCCTCGTCGGGGCGCTCGAAGCCTGGCTGAGACACCTTGGCCTCCGCCGGCTCGCCGATCTTTGAGACGCCGTGGGAGACGAACGCCGTGAGATCGACGCGGAGCACCTCGTGGTCCTCCAAGAAGTGGGGCGCGTAGGAGTCGACCTCCGTGTACATCGCGATGAGCAGGTTGAAGCCCTGCACGAGGTCCATGCGCGAGCCGGCGACGTGATCCAGCGCCCGATGCACGACGCGCTGGAACGCGAGAGACACCTTGAGCCGCACCTCCTGGTCCTCGGGCACCTCGTCGATCTTCTTCAGGTAGCCATCCAGATCCCGCTTCATGCGCTTGACGTCGCCGCCGCAGTGTCGAATGGCGTCCGCGGTCTCCGGATCGTGCAGCAGCGCCCAGAGCAGGTGCTCGAGCGTGCAGACCGAGTGACGGCGCTGAAACGCCTCGTGATGGGCCACCTCGATGGCGACCTGGGCTTCGGGGCTCAGCATGGATGACTCCTTGAGGAAGCGCGCGTCATTCGGGCTCCATCGTGACCTTCAAGGGATGACCGTGCCCGCGCGCGTAGTCGGTGGCGGTGTGCACGAGGGTCTCGGCGACGTCGAACGGATAGACGCCCACGACGCCGTGGCCCAGGTGATGGACGAGCAGCATGATGCGCGTCGCGTCGGTCCGCCCCTTGTTGAAGACCGCGACGAGGACCTCGATGACGAACTCCATCGTGGTGTAGTCGTCGTTGTGGATGATGACCTTGTACAGCGGCGGCCGCTTCGTCTTGGGACGTTCCTTGACGGCGAGGCCACGGCTCTTGCCTGGCGTGCCGCCAGGGGGCGTCGTGGGACCGGAGACTGGGCGATGGGCCGACATGGGCCCGTTAGTTTAGTGCGCCGTGCTGGAAACGGAAGGGGTCGCGGCAATGAAGCGGTCACCGACGGCGAGGCCCTCCCCGTCGGCCGACGTGTTCCGCCTTGCGACACTAGGTGGTGGACCCTATGCCCCACGGCTGGTGGCCTACGACCCGCACCTTCACGACTTGACGGACGGACCGGATCCGCGGTGTGCCGAACCATCGCCTGTGCCGGGCTTGAGCCTGCTGGCGTTCATCGAGTACGCGGAGAACATCCGTTGGTTCTCACGGCTCACGGCAGCGCAGGTCTTGCGTGCAAGCCGGAACGACCTCGTCCGTGCCAGGCAACTCGAGCGCTACGGAGCTCCTCCTCTTGGGCCCTGAGTTCCCGGTCGAGCTTCCAAAGGTCTGCAGAGACTTGCTTGCCCTGGGAGTGCGGTTTGTCGTCGTGGGGCGTCAAGCCGTGCGCCTCTATGGCTCGCCGGCGTTCACTTCGGACTACGACCTGTGGGTACACCCGGAGTCGCGCAGCACAGTGCTCCAATACTTCGAAGTTGAATACGAGGCCGAGATTCACTTGCCACCCAACGGAGCTACGAATCGGGCGAAGATACACTGTGAACTTGACCGTGCAGATCTTACTGTCCTCGCGTCCATCACGAATCAGGAGGGCCTGCGCTTGTCGCTCGATGACGTAATCAGTCGGGCGGTGAATCGCGCGGACGGCCTTGCTCAGGGCTATATCCCAATTCCGTGCCTCGATGACCTCATCGCGGTCAAGAAGTGTCGGCTACCCCATCCCCGGGACGAAGAGGATCTGCGGTACCTGCTGGTCCGCAAGGCACTCGAGACGTCAGGGGAGCTCTGAAGTCTGCGGCGCTCAGCCCGCCGGTGAGCTACGGCGCGATGGGCACAAAGGCCTTCATCGCGGTACGGCACGCGCCGCGGGAGAGGCCGCGGGCGCGCTCTCGAAAGGCCCGGCAGGCCTCGGCCGAGACGGTCTCGCAGAGCCGAGTCTCCAACGTCACGCATGGGCTCGGTCCGCGCGGCGGCTCAATGGCGTCGACGAACCAGCCGAGCAACAGCACCGATGCGGCCGCGAGGGACAGGTTGGTCGTCAGCTCGATGCGGTCATCGCGGACCTGGACCATCGCAAGCGCCAGGGCCCCACCATCGACGACATCGACGGCCCGACGGGGCAGCCCGAGACGGCCGAGCAGCGTGCGCAGTCGGAGGCCGACGAGGGCAGAGGAGCGTTCGGGCCCGGCATCTAGCAGGCGGCGGACGACCGGATCGCGACTGAGGCCGCGGTCGTGCTCGAGCGCGTCCTCCGCCTCGGCGACCACGTGGCAGGTGCCGCCGACGAGGAGGAGCGCATCGCGGACGGTCCAGCAGACGCGCTCGCGTGTATCGAAGGCGCGGCCGCTCGCGGCAACGTCGCTCGCGACGACGACCTCTCGCAGCACATGGAATGGCTCCGTCTCAACGTAGCGGTAGACGACATGGCCATCATCGTCCATTGGGCTCGCGAAGGCGCTCTCGGCGAGATCGAGCGCCAGCGCCTGGACGCGGGCGACGCTCGGCGCGTGGGCCACGAGCAGCCAGGAGCGGCTACCGCCACGCTGGGGCACCGCAGCGAGCAGGACCTCGGTCGCCGCGTTGTCGTAGCGGCGATCGGCCCTGGCTCTGGCCAGGACGCGCTCAGCGAGGGCCGCGACCCGATCGCTCGCCGCGGGATCGAGCAAGCCCACGAGCGCGGCCAGGCCAAAGGGCGCCGTGACCGAAGCACTGGCCACGAGGGCGGCCGAGTCGTCGAGGGAGAGCGCCACGAGGCCATCGATGCCCTTGGGCACCGCGTCCAGCGCACGAAACGTGCGGGTGCCGAGGCGATCGGCGAGCCGCTGAAACGAGGTCGACTCGCGACCGACGAGGGTCGCGCGTCCGAGCTCAAGGCCGCCCGTCAGGGTGCTCGACAGCCCGATGCCGGTCACCGCCGATGAGACCAGCGTCGAGGCCACGGCCCGCGAAGGGTCGAGGCCGCTGACCGCGGTCGTGGGATCCGACCACGCGACGAGCCCCGCCAGCGCGCTCGCGGGAGCGAAGGCGAAGACGTCGTCGGACTTCTCCGCGCCGCGATAGGCGGAGCGAAAGGCCGCCAGGTCATCCAGACTGCGCGCGATGCCCCCCCGTGATGCCCGAAGCGCGTGCCTCAGAGTGACGTCGGAGCCGAATGCGATGGTGAAGTGACCCTCGACCACCGCAACGAAGACGCCGAGCACGTCGCCGCGCCTGAGGAGCCCGATCGGGGTGCCGGACTCGACGCCCGCAGGTTCGACGTAGGGCTCCAGGCGCTTGATGAGCGCGTCACGCGCGGCCGGATCGCGAAAGCGAAGAAAAACAAGAACATCGTACGGAGCGACACCTGCGGCACGACGCTCGGCAGGCACGATGGCCACGTGTGCATCGCTCAAGGCCGCGAGGTACTCGGCGAGAGCCCGCGAGCCGACACCCAGATCGAGCAGGTAGCTCGAGACGAGACGCCGCTCCGTGCGCTGGATACGCTCGCGAATTGGGCGCGAGGTCTCCCAGAGGTCGAGGTCCGTGACGGCCTCCTCGAGCTTGGCGAGATCGCGGATGTGGACATAGAGCGCCGTATCGGCGGGAAGCACCGCCGTGATGGCGTTGCCGACGCGCAGGCGGTCGATGGTGTACATGAGCCCGGCAGCCACGGAGGCGGCAGCGAGGCTCAGCGCGACGAGGACCGCGAGCCGGTCGGGGACGGCGCGGCGCGGCTCCATCAGCGGGTACGGACCTCGAGGCCCCGGACGCCGTCGTCGACGATGCGGCCGCGCGCGGCGAGCAGCCGACCGGCGATCCACACGGCTTCGGGCGGCGGCGGTAGAAGGCGACCGAGCCACGGAGACCACGCGCAGCGGGAGTGCAGCTCCGTCGCTTCGAGGGCTTGTGCCGGGCCAGGCCGCCACAGGACGAGGTCGGCGTCCGCGCCCAGCTGCAGCGCGCCCTTGCCGACGAGCTGAAAGCGCCGCGCGGGACGACCGCTGGTCACCGCGGCGAGACGCGCCCAGCTCAGCCGGCCGGCGAGCACCTCGGCGACGAGGAGGCGCATCGCGGTGTCGAGCCCCGGGATCCCGCTCGGAGCGTGCGGACCGTGCTTGTCGGCAACGAGGTGGGGTGCGTGATCGGTGCCGAGACAGTCGATTCGGCCGGCTGCGAGGGCCTCGCGGAGCCTGGCGGCGTCCTCGGCAGTGCGGAGCGGCGGATTGACCTTGCCGAGGGGACCTAGGGCCTCGAGGTCCAGGTCACTCAGAAACAGGTGATGCGGCGTGACCTCACAGGTGACGAGGCCCGGTCGCTCCGCAGCGCTCGTGGCCAGCAGCTCGAGCTCGCGCGCAAGCGACAGGTGGCAGACGTGCACAGGATGCCCGTGCCGGTGCGCGAGCCCGGTCGCGATTGCCACCGCCGCCAGCGCGGCCTCGGGAGGGCGCCGCAGGCCGTGCCCGCGCACATCCATGACGTCGCCGCGGTCGGCCGCGCGGTCCAGGAGCCGCTGATCCTCGGCGTGGACGCAGAGCAGCGTCTGAGAGTCGGCGAGCCAGCGGTCGAGGCGGCCGGGATCGTCGAAGAGCAGGCTGCCCGTGGAGGCGCCGAGGTAGGCTTTGACGGCCACGGGCGGCTGACCTCGGTCTTCGAGCGCCAGCAGCGTATCGAGGTTATCGGCGGTGGCGCCGAGATACAGGCCAAAGTGAACCCGCGCGGCCGCTTGCGCTAGGCGGCGCTTCTCGAGGAGCCGGAGCGGCGAGGTGGTGGGCGGCTCGGTGTTCGGCATGTCGAGGACGGTCGTGATTCCGCCGGCCCCCGCCGCGCGCGTTCCGGTCGCGAAGTCCTCCTTGGCGGGGTGACCCGGCGAGCGGAGGTGGACATGGACGTCGATGGCTCCGGGCAGCAGAAAGGCACCCTCGGCGACGACCTCGACGCGCGCTGCGCCAGGCACCTGTCCGATGGCGACGATGCGGCCCGCCTCCACGCCGAGGTCACCGACGACCGTCGCGCGTTCATCTCCATCGACCAGCGTGGCACCGCGAATGACGAGGTCGAGCATCGGGGCATCGTGACGTGCCGAGCGACGGGGCGCAACGCGCACCTTGAGCGACGGGGCGCGACGTGGCATGCGTCCGACATGACGCGCCGCTCTCAGCTCCATGTCGCGACTCTGCTCTCCGGCCTGCTCCTGGCCTGCCGCGCCTCGCCGCCGACTCCCAGCGCGCCGCCTCCGCCTCGCGCCGCCGAGCGCGTCGTCGCCGCCGCGCCGGGCCCTGTGGCGGAGCTGGTCGTGCGCGAGCGCATGCGGCTGGTCGCCTCGGATCCAGCGCGCCGCGTTCTCGTGTATGTCGGCGCTTCGTGGTGCGAGCCCTGCAAGCGGTTTCACGACGCGTTCGCCGCCGGTGCGCTCGACTCGAAACTCCCACACGTGACGCTCCTCGAGTTCGACCTCGACCGCGACGAGGCGCGCCTGGAGGCCGCGGGGTATCACTCGGACTTCGTCCCGCACTTCGCCGTCCCCGGGCCCGACGGCCGCGCCAGCGGTCAGGCCGTACGTGGCGCCATCAAGGGCGACGGCGCGGTCGACTTCCTGTTGCCCAAGCTGGAGGCGCTCTTGCGCCCTAGTGGCTAGCCACTTGAGGGAGCCCTTGCCGTAGACGTCGCTAAAGCTGAGACGCGAGCCACTGCCCCAGCTTAGCGAACGACCCACCGAATCCAACGGGATCACACAGGTTGAGTACGAGCCCACGACTGCCGAACTCCGTGACGAAGTCGACGTAACGGCCGCCATAGTCGGCGTGTCCGAGCGGCGAGCTGCACATGTACGTGTTGAAGAGCATCGTGTGCTTTCCGGAAGGGTTTTCCGCACAGACACCGCATTTTGAATCGCGGTAGGCCGCGCGAGCCTGTGCCACATCGAGGCCGGCCGTGACGGCGTCTCCGGGGACAGAGTCACCGATGATCGCAGCCACAAACGTCTTCTTCGTGCTGGACTTGAGAGCGCCCAACGCGTTCGCGAGGTTCTTGACCGAGCGGAGCGGCCCTCCCGGGGTGGTCTCATCGTCGAGGCAAGCACAGGTGCCATACTTCTCCTTCGGAAGTTGGAGCCACGACACCGAGGTGCACGACTCGCCGGTCATGCAGGGACGGGTCGTGCAGTCGTCCTCGTCGGTAACGAAGACCACCGCGAGGTCGGCATCTGGACGAAGAAAGGCCTTCGCCTGCGGGCCATTGGCGCCCGTCGGATCCAGCGCGAGCAACGCCGCGCCGAGGCCCGACTCCAGGTTTGCATTGTTTTGCTGTTGGGCGCCCACAAGGACGTTGCAGCGAAGGTGGGCTGCGGCGGTGCTGTTCGTTACGTACGCCATCCCTCCCAGCGCTGTGAGCCGCTCTGCGGCGGCTAGGCAATCCGCCGTCGGGGGGCGCAGAACGCAGCCATTGTGGTCTGCTGCCGGCTTCAGACACTTGTAAACACACCGGGTGGCGTCGGAGGCGCAGGTCGCAGCCCGCGAGACGGACCCACCCAAAACGGAGTCACCATCACACTCCGCGTCCGTTGTGCAGGCTCGCTTGCAGCGCGAGTTCACGGAGCCGTTGCAGTTGAGCACCTGCTTGTCGCTGGAGGGCCCGTCGCAGCTCCAGCCGCTTCCAAAGGCCGTGGTGCACACGGCGTCGCCGCCGTTCGCCTCAAGGCAAGGAGTCGCGCGTGACTCAGCGCACGCGAACGGGTAGTCGCTAGTGTTGGGCAGCTGAAATTTCCCCGCCTTGTCGGCGCTGAGCACGTCGGTGGTCACGACCGCGATTCGGAAGTCATAGGCGGCGAGCGACGCGACCAGTGTGGCGCTCGCAGACGCGAGTTGAGCCTGCTCCTGACACATGCTTGCGGAGTCATCGATGACCAGAAGCACGTCCAACTTGCGTGCGGGCGCCGCGGTCACCTCGGATTCGATCGGCGTGTCCGCGTTGGCGGCGTCGGGAGACACAGAGCCAGGTTCGGGCGCGCACGTGCCGGCGGAGTCACACGTCCAACCGGCGATACAATCCGCAGAGCTTGCGCAGCGAAACGTGAAGTTGGCGACGATGCCCTTGTGGCACCCGACCAGCAGCAGGGCTCCGATGACTGAGAGCACCAGCCCCGGAACGCCCGCCAAAGTGAGGGCTCGCGTTCGATTCGTGCTGGGTCTCACAACAAGCCTCCGTGGGCGGGGACACTCACAACAAGCCTCGGTGGGCGGGGACATGACGCCCGCAACGGTACGGCCTGGTCTTGGAGCCCGTCAACTTGATGATGAGCGTCACGGAGCCCTAGTTGTTCGGCCGGCGACCGAGTCGAGGCGAGCATTCGAGGCAGGTGATGCTATAAGGAACGCGTGTCGCGTCGTGTACTAGCAGAGTTTGCTGTTGAAGCCGGAATGGCACTTTGCGTGCCGCGTGCCGGAGACCGATAGCCCCATGGTGCTCCTCGCCGACCTGCTCCCGCCGGCCGGGTCCACTCCCGACCTGGACGACCTCCTGACGCGCTTCCTGGACGGCGTCGAGTCGCGCGGCATCACGCTCTATCCGGCGCAGGAGGAGGCCATCCTGGCGTTGCTCTCGGGCGAGCACGTCGTCCTGGCCACGCCCACGGGCTCCGGCAAATCGCTCGTGGCCGAGGCGCTGCACTTCAAGTCGCTCGCGCTGGGCCGACGGTCGGTCTACACGGCACCCGTCAAGGCGCTCGTCAATGAGAAGTTCTTCGCCCTCATCGACGCGTTCGGCGCCGAGCGTGTCGGCCTGCTCACGGGCGACGCCTCCGTCAACCGCGACGCGCCGATCGTGTGCTGCACGGCCGAGATCCTTGCGCGCATGAGCCTGACCGCCGACGGCGCGGGCATCGACGACGTCATCATGGACGAGTTCCACTACTACGGAGACCGCGATCGGGGCACGGCGTGGCAGCTCCCGCTGCTGTCGCTGCGCCAGGCCACGTTCCTGCTCATGAGCGCCACGCTGGGCCCCACAGACAGCATCGCCGCGTCGCTCGAGGCGGTCACGCACCGGCGCGTCGCGACCGTGCGGGGGCTCGAGCGCCCGGTGCCGCTGTACTACGAGTACCGCGAGGACCTGCTCCAGGAGACGGTTCAGGACCTGGTCGCCCAGGACAAAGCACCCATCTACATCGTGAACTTCACGCAGCGGAGTGCCTCGGAGACGGCACAGGCGCTCACGAGCGTGAACGTCACCTCGCGCGAGGAGAAGGCCCGCATCGGAGAGCTGTTGCGCGAGGCCCGCTTCGACACGCCGTTCGGCAAGGAGCTCGGCCGGCTCGTGCGCGTCGGGGTGGGCGTCCACCATGGCGGGCTCTTGCCCAAGTATCGGCGCGTCGTGGAGCGGCTGGCGCAGCGGGGGCTGCTCAAGGTCGTCTCCGGGACCGACACGCTGGGCGTCGGCGTCAACATCCCGATTCGCACGGTGCTGTTCACCGCGCTGTCAAAGTACGACGGCAACAAGACCGGGCTGCTCACCGCGCGCGACTTCCACCAGATCGCCGGTCGCGCCGGACGGACGGGCTTCGACATCGAAGGGCGCGTCGTGGCGCTCGCGCCGGAGCACGTCGTGGAGAACCTGCGCCTCGCACGCAAGGCCCAGGCCGGCCGGAAGGTGCAGAAACGGTCCGCCCCCGAGGGCTTCGTGACCTGGGACCAGAAGACCTTCGACGCGCTGTGCGCTCGCCCGCCCGAGCCGCTCGTCTCTCGCTTCAAGGTGACGTACGGCATGCTGGTCGATCTGCTCTCGACCGGCGATCTCTGGCCGCGGCGTGGCTATGGCCGACTCGTCGAGCTCATCGCCCGGTGTCACGACTCCGACGGCCAGAAGCGCCGGCACCGCCGAACCGCGGCATCGATGGTGCGCGCGCTCATCCGAGCCGGGGTCGTCGAGCGGTGCCATGACCAGGAGGGCGCCTTCCTGGACGTCTCGGAGAGCCTCCAGCACGACTTCTCCCTCCAGCACACCCTGGAGCTGTGGCTCCTGGACGCGGTCGGGACGCTCGAGCCCGCCTCGGAGAGCTACGCGCTCGATCTGCTCACGCTGGTCGAGAGCACGCTGCCCGACCCCGAGATCGTCCTGCGGCGCCAGACGGACGTGCTCAAGCAGCAGCGGATCGGCGAGCTCAAGGCCGCGGGCGTGCCCTACGAGGAGCGGATGACGGAGCTCGAGAAGGTCGAGGCGCCGCGTCCCAACGCCGACGCCATCGCCGGCATGTTCGCGGCGTTCTGCGAGCTGCACCCGTGGGCGCGGGGCGAGGACGTGCGTCCAAAGTCGGTCGCGCGGGACCTCGTCGAGCGCTTGCTGGACTTCAACGGGTACGTGCTCGAGTACGGCCTCGAGCGCTCGGAGGGCACGCTGCTGCGGTACCTCTCGGACGTCTACCGCATCCTGATGCGGACGGTGCCGGAGTCCGCGCTGACCGAGGCGACCGACGACGTGGTCGCGTGGCTGCGCGACGTCGTGCGGACGACGGACGCCAGCCTGCTCGATGAGTGGGAGCGCCTGCGGGACCGCGGCCTGGAGCGCCCCGAGGCCGACGCCGAGGCGCCCATCGCGCCGCCGGAGCCGCACCCAGACGACCCCATCCGGCTCGTGGACGACCCGCGCAAGCTCATGGCGCGCGTGCGCACGGAGCTGCACCGCCTGGTCCATGCGCTGGCGGAGCGACGCTGGGAGGACGCGCTCCGATGCGTCTCGCCGCTGCACGGGCTGCCCGAGTGGACGCCCGAGACGCTCGAGGCCGAGCTGGCCCCGTACTTCGCGGCTCACGAGCACATTGACCTCCGGCCCGTGGCGCGTCTGCCCGACAAGACCGTCTTTCGCCGCACGGGCCCCACGCGCACCGACGCGAGCCAGAAGCTGTGCGATCCGGACCTTGGCGAGGAGCCGGAAGACGCCAACGACGAACCCGCGCCACGCACGCGGCCCGGCGATGGCCTCGATACGGGCTTTCGGGTCAACGTGGTGGTGGAGCTCGACCTCCCGAGTCGCGCGCTCGGCCTGCCGCTCATTGCACTGCGGTCGATATCGGAATGACGCAGGCGACGTCCGCAACTACGGCGCCGCGGCCCACTGCGCGGCGAAGTAGGTCCCAAATGCTGCGACCGCGGTCGCTTCGGTCGTGACGACGCCGCCTTCGTGGTTGTTGTTGAGGCCGTCGTAGCCCCAGTTGTTGGTGCCGACCAGCGCCGTCGTGGCGTCGATGACGACGAGCTTGGCGTGTGTGACCGTGTCCGGTGTGTCGAACTTGACCTCACAGCCGTACGAGCGCAGCCGGGCCGCGGCCTTCTGGTTGAGCTCGGTGAGATCGACGTTGTCTTTGGACGCCTCGAGCAGGATGCGCACGACGACGCCGCGCTTCTCCGCACGCTCGAGCGCGGCAAACAGGTCCGGCACGGGCCCGGTCGGAAACGCGGGGTCGAAGTTCATCCCGTACATGATGATTTCCACGGACTTCTTGGCCGCATCGAGCACGGGCAAGGCCACCGTGGTGTAGCCGCCATCGACCCAGGCGGAGGGACCGCCGGCCTGCGAGAGCACCCGTTGCGTGGGCTTGTGGTTGGACTTCTTCCAGAGCTCGTCGAGGTAGCTCGCGACGAAGGCGACGACCTTGGGGTCACGCACGCGCACGTTGGTCTCGTGGTTGAAGTCGAGGCTCGCGCCCGACAGGTTGGTCGAGCCGATGAGCAGGTCCTTGCGGTCGGCGATCATCACCTTGAGGTGGGTCGTGGTGCTGGTCTTGTCAATCTTGGCCTGCGCACCCGCGGCGGTGAGTGCCGTCACGGCGTCCTGGCTGACGTCCACCGCCTCATCGAGGAACACCCGGACGGTCACGCCACGCTGCACGGCGGCGGTCAGCGCCGAGAAGAGCGACTTGACGGAGCCCGACTGGATGAGCTCGAAGTGAAAGACGTCGATGGAGGTCTTGGCGGTCTGCACCAGCTCGAGCATGACCGTCTTGGCGTCGCGATCGACAACCGCGACGACGCTCGCGACGGGAGCCGCACCCACGTCCGGCGGCGCGGTGACGTCACTCGCGGGAGTCGAGACCTCCGGGATGCTCGGCTCGGCCTCGACGTCCGGCTCCGCGGTCCCTGTGTTCGAGCCGCGGGTGACACACGCGAGCTGAACCGCGGTGATGAGAACGAGCACGGCGAGGGGGCGACGAAGCATCCCGCGCACCATACCGACTTCGCGCCCTCTTTCCAGTCGCACGCAGTCACGCGCGGCCTTGCGCTTGCGGCGGTCGGGCAAGTAGCCTCGCGGGGTGAGAGCCTCCGTCACCGTTGTCACGCTGCTGCTCGTCGTGCCTCTCGGTGGGTGCGAAGCAGACTGTCTGTGTGATGCGCTGGAGGCCGACGCTCAGACTGTCGCGGACACGGAACGCGACACCGCGGTGGAGGTCTCGCCAGAGGTCGAGGTCTCGGGAGCGGAGGCGTCGAGCGACGCGGGTCCGACTGAGCCGCCGCTGCCGGTCGTGGGCCTCGTGGCGGCACCGCCGAACGTGACTGGGACCCTCCACTGCCAGGTGTCGTTCTCGGCGACCGCGGGGGCGACCCCGGAGGTGCGGTGGGAGGTCGCGGGGTACGAGTCGGTGGCGCCGGTCGACGTGGCCGTGGTCGCGCTCCCACGTGAGCCTGCGGGCACGGCAGCGCGGCGCGGCGATGTCATTCGATGCCGCGCCCGCGTCCGCTTGGATGACCGCGAGAGCCCGTGGGTCACCTCAGCAGCGGTGACCATTGAGAACGCGCCGCCCACCGCCACGCCGCCCACGATTGGGCCGGAGGGCGCCACGCGTGGGACGCCGCTGACGTGCACCGGCGCGGTCGGGAGCGACCCCGACGGGGACTCAGTCGCGCTGCTGGCCGCCTTCCGCGTCGACGGCGTCATCGTGGTGCCGCCCGAAGGCGTCGCCCGGGGAGACGCGGTGCGCTGCGAGGTCGTGCCCGACGACGGCTTCGTCGCCGGTCCACCCGTGACCTCCGCCGCCTCACTCGTCATCGGAAACGCGACCCCGTCCATCGGCACGGTCTTGGTCACGCCTCACAGTACGGCCCGAAGCGGCACCTTCACGTGCGCCGTGACGGGCCTCGCCGACCTGGATCCGCAGGATACGCCCACGGCAACGTTCGCGTGGCTCCGCCTGCTGACCGAC
Organism: Pseudomonadota bacterium; assembly: GCA_005776585.1. Taxonomy (GTDB): domain Bacteria; phylum Myxococcota_A; class UBA9042; genus SXOX01. The sequence continues at coordinate 12,570 of SXOX01000271.1, forward strand.
GGCTCGACGGCTGCGCTCGGCAGCGGCGCGACCCTCTCGGCCGGCGCGCTGCTCCCCAAGGATCGCGTCGTCTGCGTGGCGACGCCGAACGACGGCATCGCCGCCGGCACCCCCGTCGTCTCGGCCGACGCGACGGTAGTGAACCTGCCGCCCACGCTGGCGGGCGTCACGCTGGGACCCGAGGGAGCGACCGTCTCCGACACGCTGACGTGCGCGCCCGGGAGCGTGCAGGACGACGATGGGGACCCGATCACCCTGACGACGCGTTGGACGAAGAACGGGCTCCTCCTCAGCAGCGCCACGACGTCGACATTGTCGGGGGTGTTTACGAGCGGCGACGCGCTCCGGTGCGCCATGACGCCCGCGGACGCGTTCGACACCGGCGTCCTGGTCGAGAGCGCGCCGCTCCAGATCGTGAACGCGCCACCCAAGGTGTCGGAGGTCTCGCTCGCGCCGGCCTCGGGCACCGCATGTACGGTGTTTGCGTGCACGGGGCTCGCGGCCGACGTCGACCTGGCCGACGTCCCAACGCTCACCGCCAGCTGGGCCTTCGTCGCCAACGACGGCGGCACGGTGACGGCCAGCGGACCGAGCTTCAGCGGCGCCGTGGGCGCGGGTCAGCTCACGTGCACGCTGACAGCGACCGACGTTAGTGGCGCGACAGGCCAGGCCTCCGCGCAGATCACGCTCCCCGGGACGCTGCCGGAGGTGCTCTCGGCGACCGTGGTCGAGACGAGCGACGGGTTTGGCTGCGAGGTCACGCTGCCGCCGGAGGTGACCGGGTGTCCGGTGGAGGTCGAGCGCACCTTCCTGGTCGACGGGACGGTTGCGGCAGTTCAACTGCTGCTGCCGACGGCCTTGGCCCCGCCCGGGGTCGTCGTGACCTGCTCGGCGCGGCTGCGGTCGGGCGCGCTCTTGGGGACGCCCACGGCGTCAGCCCCGTTCGTCGTCTTCGATCCGACGGCCTTTCGGGCCACGCTCAGCCTCGACGGCGCTCTCCCGACCTGCCTCGTCGAGGGGCTACCGCCGCTCGCGACGGTCACCTCGACGGTCTATCGCAGCAGCGGGACCGTGTTGCCTGGACCGTGGGCCGTTGCACCCACGGCCTGCGAGCGGTTGGAATGCCAGCACAGCGCTCAGGTCAATGGCGTCTCGATCACTTCCGCCCTGGCCGTCACGCAGCTCCCCATGGGGCCGGCCTGCGTGGACACGACGCCCTGTACGGCCGACACCTGCGCGACGGACGGTGGCTGTCGGCACGTCGCCATCGAAGGGAGCTGCACCGATGGAGACGCGTGTACGCACACCGATTCGTGCGCCCAAGGTGCGTGCCACGGGACCCCGGTCGAGTGCGCCGATCTGAACCCGTGTACGACCGAGGACTGCGATCCGTCGCTGGGCTGCTTGACGCTGCTCGCCAAAGGTCCGTGCGACGCGGACGGCTCGCAGTGCACCGAGAATGACGCCTGCGACGGCGGGCTCTGCGTCAAGGGCACGCCTCGCGTCTGCAATGACCAAAACGCGTGCACTCAAGACGCCTGTGACGCCCTCGCGGGGTGCGTCTCGACGCCCGTCGCGGGCGCGTGCGACGATCACGATGCCTGCACGGCCAACGATCAGTGCGCGAGTGGCCAATGCCACGGCGCGGTCGTCCAGGACGGCACGAGCTGTCCCAACGGGCGCTGCCTGTCAGGCAGCTGCGTCGAGAACGTCCCGCCCTCGGCGCCGACCCTCGTCACGGTCACGCCCGCGCTGCCCCAGAGCGGGGCGACCCTGTCGTGTCAGGCGACCGGCGCGCTCGACCCCGATGGCTGGCCTGGCGCGCTCACGCTCGAGCTCGTGTGGCGGCGCGACGGGGTGGTCGTCGGAATCGGCGCCGTGCTGGACGGAGCGCAGGTGCACAAGGGGACGAGCCTGAGCTGCGAGGCCCGCGCCTCCGACGGGCTCGCCTGGTCGGCGGTCTCATCGGCGACCGTCGCGGTCAAGAACGGCGCGCCGGTCCTGACCACACCGAGCCTGAGCGTGTCCGCCGGGACGGCGACGTGCAGCTTCCAGGCGAGCGATCCCGATCCCAACGACGTCCCGACGGTGGCGGTGCGGTTTCTGCGCAACGGCGTCGAGGTCCAATCGGGGCCGCTGACGAAGCTGCTTGGAGTGCAGGCGTGTGACCGCATCGAGTGCCTCGTCGAGGCGAGCGACGGCGCAGCCAAAGCGCTGGCGTCCGCTGCACCGCTGCAGCTCCCGCTCGGACCCGCGTGCGCGGCTCCCTCGTGCGCCGTCGCGGTTTGCGACCCGTCCGGTGGCTGCGCGATTCAGCCCGTGCCGGCAGCATGTGACGATGGCAGCCCGTGCACCATCGACGGCTGCGACCCGGGCGGGGCGTGTACGCACCTGCACGTGACCGGGCCCTGCGACGCCGACGGGTCGATGTGCACGGCGGGGGACGTCTGCGCGAGCGGCAAGTGCGTCGCAGGACCGTGGCTCTCGTGTGTCGAGAGCGTGGTGTGCGCGTCGGACACGTGCGCTTCAGGCTCGGGCTGCCTGCCCGCCAAGACGGAGCGGCTCGACTTCCCGCTGGAGATCGGCACGAACTACGGCTCGGGCGTGGTCACCCTGCCCGACGGGGGCAAGCTCGAGATCGTCCAGGGGCCTCAGGGCGGCCTGCACCTCAATCTGGCCGTACGCGCAGTGCTGCCGCCCGATGTCGCGAGCACGCCAACCTTCGTGTCGCTCACGGCCGAGACGCACGTCCCGTGTTGCGCGGGGCCGGTCGTCGGCGGCTTTGCCGCGCCGGGCCTCCCGCTCTGGCCCGTCAAGGACGGCTCCGGGGTCGCCACCGGCCAGCACGCCTCGAGCATCTTCCCCGGCGTGTTCAATCAGTCCCTCGCCAGCGCCTACGCGGGCAAAGCGTGCTGTGTGGACGTCACGCTCAAGATCGCCGATCCCGCCGCACCCGGTGGTGCGCCGAAGTACGAGAGCCGCATGCGGCAGGTGTTCACCTGCGTCGATCTCCAGTGAGCCCGTTTCCCGAGAGCCTCTGTCATCGCTGCCAGTGGCTGCGCGTCGTGCGTGGCGCGCGGTCGGTCTTTCTTCAGTGCACGCGCCTTCCGGCACGGTATCCGCCGCAGCCCGTGCGCGACTGCGCGGCGTTCGAGGGCGTGTCCGGCGGGTCGTCTGCCGCGACCGATGCTCTCGACGGTGAGGTGCCGTCACGCTCCGGCGAACACGCTAGCGGAGCGCCGCCGCGTCGATGACGGCGACGCCGTCAGGGCCCTCCCACAGCACCGCCCAGCCCCGCGCCTTGGCCGTCGCGACGGGTCGAATCGCGACCCGCGGCAGTGACGCCGCGCTCTCGGGTGGCTGTCCCGAGACGATCGCGCGGACGAGCGCGTCTTTGGGCGTGCCCCTGACCTCGGGCTCGGACACCGGGATGGGCGTGCGCGCGGCGCGGCGCCAGGTGGCGTAGGCCGTCCAGGGTTCGTTGTTGAGCACGAGCGTCTCCGGCGGCGTGTGCTCGGCGATCCACGCGTAGGCGGCGTGCATCGGTGCGGGGACCGTGGGTCGCGAGAGCGCCTCCCAGGCATCGAGGTGGACGGCGCCGAGGGCTAGTCCGGCGACGACGACGGCGCCATGCGCGGTCGGCGTGAGCGACGCTCCAAAGCGTGGCCATACCCGCTGCAGCGCGGCGTGGAGGCCGAGCCCGGCATAGACCGGAAGGACATAGGCGAGGTCCGTCACAAATCGGGACGGAGTAAATGCGACATGTTCGGAGCCGGTGAGCCACCGGGTCCCATAGCGCCACGCGTGCCCGAAGAGGGCGTAGAGGCCCACCAGCGTGAGCAGGGTCACGAGCACGACGGGATCGGGGCGCCTCGCCGAGCGCGCGACGAGGAGCCCCGCGCCCGCGAAGGCCACGAGGAGCGGGCCGAGCAGCAGGACGATGCGCCAGGGCGTAAAGACCTCCTCGTCATAGCTGAGGACGCGCGTGTCGCCGAGCGACAGGACGCGCAACGCGTAGGGCACGAGCTGTGGCGCGGCCAGGACGCCGGTCGCCACAAGCGCCAGGAGGAGCCAGCGGCTGCGTGGGCGGTCGCGACGCCACAGGACCGCGGCGCAGGCGAGGAACACGAGCCCCATCGTGAGCATCACGTGATGGTGCACGACGACGGCGCCCGCGAACGACACCGCGAAGTGCAGCCACGCGCGGGGCGTGCTCCACCCGCCGACCAGCACGGTGAGGGCCTCGAGCGCGAGGGACATGCCGAGGAGGCTCGGGAGTCCGCCCCAGCGGTAGTAGTCGATACTCCCGTACAGCGTCCAGGCGCCGTAGGCCATCGCGGCGTACAGGCCAACCTGGACCACGCCGGTCGCCCGGCGCGCCAGGACGAAGACCTGCGCCGTCGTCAGCGCTCCGAGCGTGGGAAAGAGCAGCTTGAAGACGACGTGCAGCTCGAGCCCTGTGGCGTCCGAGAGGGCCGCGAGCAGGACGTGGCTGCCGAGGGGGTAGTTGAGCGCGATGTCCTCGAACGGGCGCCAGTCGGTGACGAGCGCGTGCGCGAGCTGTACCTTGCGGGCCAGTAGCAGGTGGAACGACGGGTCCCAGCCGGGGGGGAACGTGTGCCGGGTCGTCGGGAGCCACCGGCTGACGAACACCGCGACGAGCACCGCCCCGAGCAGCGCCGCGGCCGTCCGGTCCACCGAAGCGGGCACTGAGGGGCGTCGCAGCACGGCGAAGGCGACGGCCCCGGCGAGGAGCACGAGCGCGACCGGAGTGAGCCTCATGTCCACCCTGGCCGAGAAGAACGCGACCAAGACCACCGTGGCGAGCCCGAGGACGGCGCCAGAGATGACGCGGTCGAGGCCGTCCTCGGGCGTGTCGCTCCGCCACCGGAGCAGAGCGCCGGGTGCGGTCACGAGCAAGACGGTCAGGAGCCAGAGGACGAGCGTCACGGTGGGCCATCATGACATGGCCGAGCCCGGCGTGGCGACGGGGCGGTCAGACGCGGAAAAACGCGCGCGCTGCCTCGAGTCCGGCGCGCGCCTCGGTCAGCGCGACCGGGTTCAGCTCGGGGAGCGGAGCGCTTGGCGAGGGCGGCTCCGTGAGCGCCGCGAGCGACGCGTCGGCCGCGGCGCGGAGGTTGTCGAGGTCGTAGCCGCCTTCGAGCGCGAAGACGACGCGGCCGCCGCACAGCCGCTCGGCCGAATCGACGAGCGCACGTGCGAGGTCGGCGATGCCGCGCGGCGTCACGCCCATGCCCCCGAGGGGATCCCCGTCCATGAGGTCGAATCCGGCCGAGACCAGGAGCAGCTGCGGCGCGAACTGCTCTAGCACGCGCGGCACGACTGCGGTCCAGAGCGCGACGTATTCCGCGTCGCCGCGACCCGCGCGCATGGGGAAGTTGAGCGTCGTGCCTCGGCCCGCGTCGCGCCCGACCTCGCGAGCCGAGCCCGTACCCGGATAGAACGGGAACTGATGCGACGAGACGAACAGGACCGTGGGATCGGTATAGAACGCATCTTGGGTCCCGTTGCCGTGATGGACGTCGAAGTCGAGGATGGCCACGCGATCGAGCCCCAGCGCTCGCTGGGCGTGCCGGGCAGCGATGGCCACGTTGTTGAAGAGGCAAAAGCCCATCGGAGCCTGCGGGACCGCGTGATGACCGGGCGGGCGCACGAGCGCAAAGGCGTTGCGGGCGCGCCCGGAGACGACGTCCTCGACCGCGGTGACTACGGCTCCCGCCGCGCGGACCGCGGCGTGAAAGCTCTGGGCGCTCGCCACGGTATCGGCGTCGAGGTGCGCGGCCGCTTCCTGGCCCGAGGTCGCCGCGACGGCGCTCAGGTGCGCCTCGGAGTGGACGGCGAGGATGGCGTCCTCGGGAGCGTCACGGGCGACGAGCCGGCGCAGGTTCAGCGCGGCGACGGCGCTGGAGTCGGCCCACTCGAGCAGCGTGGCGAGCCGCTCCGGTCGCTCTGGGTGGTATGGGCCCGTGAGGTGCTCGAGGAACAGGCGATCGGTGACGAGAGCAGTGGGGCGTGGCGACGTTGACATGAGGCACTCCGCGAGCTACGGCCGCGAGCGTAGCGCGGACCGCAGCTTGGATACGCAACAAATCGACGCCGCGCCAGCCCGAGGAGCCCCTATGAAACGTCTCGTCGACATCGCCATCGAGACCTACGCCACAGAGCACAGCACCGGTCCGACGCCCCTGCACCTCGCGCTGCGGGACGAGACGCACGCCAGCACGACACTTCCGCAGATGCAGGTCGGCGCGGTCGAGGGGCGCTTCCTCACGCTGCTGGCGCGCCTCGTACGCCCTCGGCTGGCCGTCGAGGTCGGCACCTTCACGGGGTACTCCGGGCTCCACATCGCCGAGGGTCTCGCGCCTGAGGGCCGGCTGCTGACGTGCGAGCTGGATCCGGGCCACGCCGCGATGGCGCGCCGGTACTTCGACGAGAGCCCGTTCGGTCATCGGATCACGATTCGGCTCGGCCCGGCGGCGGACACGCTCGCCGCGATCGAGGAGCCGATCGACTTTGCGTTCATCGACGCGGACAAGACCGGCTATCTCGCCTACTGGGAGCTGCTGGTGCCGCGGATGCGGGCGGGAGGGCTCATCGTGGTAGACAACGTCCTGTGGAGCGGTCGCGTGCTCGCCCCAGAGTCAGCCGATGACCACGCCATCGTGGCCTTCAATACGCACGTGCACGGCGACGCGCGAGTGGAGCTCGTCATGCTCACGGTGCGCGACGGCATGACGCTGGCCGTCAAACGCTAGACCTCGACGACCTGCGCTGAGATCCGGCCCTCGCGGCGCCACCGATAGAACGTGGACTTGGGGATGCCAAGTGCCTCGTACGTCCGACGACCCGAGCCATGGTGCGCCGCCAGCGTCGACGACACGACCTCATTGACGTGCTCCACGATGGCTCTTGGGCGCGGCACCACGACGGGACGGGCGGCCGACGCGCGTGGACGCAGAGCACGCTCCACGTCGCGCGCCTCGATGAGACGATCGGGCGCGTGATGCGCGGCTCGGCAGAGGACGTTGCGCAGCTCTCGCCCAGTGCCGGGCCAGCGGTGCGCCTCGAGCTCCCCGAGCGCGTCCTCCGAGATGCCCTGCGTGTGCGCGACCGCCTCGAGGAGCCTGTGGGCGATGGGCCGGATGTCCTCCGGTCGGTCGCGCAGCGGTGGGACGCACAGCGCGAGCACGTCGAGGCGGTAGAAGAGGTCCTCGCGGAAGCGGCGCAGGGCCACGAGATCGGGCAGCGACCGGTGCGTTGCGGCGACGACGCGCACGTCGACCTTGCGGCCGCGCGTGGCACCGACCGGACGCACCTCCCACGTCTCCAGGACGCGCAACTGCTTGGCCTGGAGAGCGAGCGGCATCTCACCGATCTCG
>SXOX01000272.1 GCA_005776585.1 Pseudomonadota bacterium
AATCTCGCCCTCGCGGTCCAGCAGCGACACCTGCCCCATCTTGCGGAGGTACATGCGCACCGGGTCATTGGTGCGATAGGTCTCCGCGATGTCCTCCTTCTCCTTGGCCGACCGCGCACCGTCCGACGTCTGGCGCGCGCCCGACGGAACGTCCCCCATGTCGTCCACCACGCGGATGTTGTTGCGGCCGAGCGTCTGGAGCAGATCCTCGATCTGATCCGGCCCGAAGTTCTCCGAGGGGGCGAGGTCGTTGACCTCGTCGTAGGTGAGGTAGCCTTGCTTCTTGCCGCGGGCAATCAGCGATTCGACCACCTCGGGATCCGGCGTCCCGCCATTGCGCTCCATGTCGTCGCTCACCGTATGGACTCCCAACCCTTCAACGCACCGATCTGTTCGTCGAGCGGACGCCCCACCAGGGCCGCTCGTGCCTTCGTCTTTGCCTCGCGGTCCGCCTTGAAGCGCAGCGCTGAGACCAATTCTAGGAATGCCCGCTCGGCCGCTTCGCCAAAGGGGTCTTCGCCTGCCAGAAGCTGCGCGACGCGTCGCTGGAGGCCGGCCTGCCCGCGCAGCTCCAAAGCGGTCAAGAGCTCACCGCCATCGACTCGGCCGCGTTCTTCGGCCAGCTCCCACGCGAGGTCCAGCACCAGGCGGATGCCGTCGTGCGACAGCCACGCGTTGCCCTGCTCCGCGTGCCAGTGCGGGAGGTACTCCGGGTGGTGCAGTAGCAGGGCAAGCACGTCACGCTCAGGCGCGGGCGCCTTCTCGCCGGCGACGGGCGCCAGGGCGGGCGCGGCGTGACGCGTCGGCGCAGGCGGGGCGCTGACCAGACCCGCCAGCGCACGCCGATCCGCTCCGAGAGCGACCGCCAGCTTCTCCACGTAGGCGCGTCGCTCCACCGGGCTCTCGATGGCCATCAGCAGAGGGCGCGCCAGCTCAGCGACGCGTGCGTTCGACGCGGCCGTCCCGTCACCCTCTTCGCGCGCGACGGCGACGAAGTGATCGAACAGCGGGACCGCCTTGTGGTCGCAGAGCTCCTGAAACGCCGCCGCTCCGTGGCGCACCAAGAACGTGTCCGGGTCTTCTCCATCGGGCAGGCTGACCACGCGACCACGCAGCCCGGCGGCAAGCAGCAGAGGGACGGCCTTCATCGCGGCCTTCTTGCCGGCGCGATCACCATCGGTACAGACGATGACGTCGTCCGTCAGCCGCTTGAGCAACCGACACTGGTCCTCCGTCAGTGCCGTGCCCATGGGGGCTACGGCCTCTGAGAAGCCCGCCTGGTGCAGCGTGAGCACGTCGACGTTGCCCTCCACCAGGATGGCGCGCTTCTTGGCCCGAATCGTCGGCTTGGCCTGCTGGAGACCAAAGAGGAGCTGGCTCTTCTTGAACAGGTCCGACTCGGCGGAGTTGACGTACTTGGGCGTGTCCTTGTCCTTGGCAAGCGTACGGCCGCTGTAGCCCACGATCTCGCCGCCCTGCGCGAAGACGGGGAACATGATGCGGTTGCGAAACTTGTCGTAGTTTCCCTGCCCGCGCTCCCGTGGCGCGAGGAGGCCCAGCGCGATGCCATCCTGCTCGGCCTGCCGACCCGCCAGTGATCGCGCGAGTGTGTCCCAGTCATCTGGCGCAAAGCCGACTTGGAACGTAGCTAGTGTCTCGGGAGCGAGGCGCCGCGCATCACGGAGGTAGGTCATGGCCTCTGGCGCCGCGGTCAGCCAGCGCTGGTAGAGCCGCGTGACCTCGCGCAGTAGCTCGAGCTGGCGCGCCTTGGTCGTGCGATCCGGCCCGTCGCGACGGGCCCCCTTCTCGAGCTGCGGCAGCTCCATCCCGGCGCGCTCAGCCAACTTCTCGGCCGCCTCGAGGAACGAATAGCCCGCCTGCTCCCGCAAAAAGCTGATGGCGTCGCCCGAGGCGCCGCACCCGAAGCAGTGGTAGAAGCCTTGCTCGTCGTTGACCTGGAAGCTGGGCGTCTTCTCGCCGTGGAACGGGCACAGCCCCTTGTGGACCCGTCCCGCCTTCTTGAGCGTGACGTACTCCGACACGAGCCCGGACAGGCTGACGCGACGCTTCACTTCGTCGATGAACTGGCTGGGGAGCACGCCCGACAAAACGACCCGCCTCCGTAACGTCCCGCGTACCGCTCGTCCCAAATCTGGATACTGTAATGCTTGCTCGCGCACCCGGCGCCACGCCAACACCGGCGCGCGAAGCCCACGCATCTTAGGAATCCGATCCGGACTGTCAAGAATCCTGTATCAAATACCTGAAATCGTTGGAATAAAACCGGGCGATGCCAGCCCGTGCACCGAAGCGCCCCTTAGGGAGAAGTCAGGACTCCCATCAGGCCCATCATGATGCTCATGTCCCCGTCGACACGGATGCGACCCTGGAAGAAGAGCTGCTGAGGCGGCTGCTTGCCACCGGCGGCCTCGAGCAGGGTCGGCACGTCCAGCGAGATTGAGCACTTGGGTGCCGCGATGTTGGGCGTACCGCCTCCGAGCGTGAGCGTGTAGGTGTAGGTCTCGCCAAGCTCTTTGTCCTGGATGCGAATCTGGAGGTCGCCCGCGAGGAGCTTGATGCGTTGCACCTTGGAGTCCGGCATGACCGCCTTCCGGAGCTGCTTTGGCCCGATGGCGACGCCGCCGGTTGCCGCGCGAATCTTGTCGCGCAGGTCGCCGTTGACGATGGACCGAAAGTCGTTGTCGGAGGCCGTGAGCGCCATCGGCGGCTTCTCGGCCTTGCCGAACTCGAGCTCGAAGTTCTTGTCGGCGTCGAGGCCGATGTGGACGTCGACTCCATCGGGGCCCGTGACATGAAACTGGAGCCGCTCGGTGCCAGCGTCGCTCGGGACGTCGATCTCCCCCAGGATGTCCGGAAGGATCTCCTCGAAGAACGCCGTCGGGGTCAGCTCACGCGCCAAGTTGCTCAGGTCCACCATGCTCGCCTCCATCGGTCTTGTGGGTCGCGACGCGATGTTCCCGGTTGGCCACGCGCGCGAAGGGCGCTCGTTTACCTGTCGCGCGGCTCCAGTGTCAAGAACCCCGCGCGCGACGCGGCGCTTACTCCGCGGGCGTGGGGGCGACGAGGAGCTCCTCGTTCATGCCGAGCCAGAGGTGCGCGATGTCGCCAGCGACGAGCCGCGCCACGGCCGCGTCCGCCCAGTAGAAAGCGTGGGAGGCGGGGGTGTTGCCCGTGAGAAATCCGCCGACGTTCACCTCGCGGTCGAGCACGACGCGCGCGTATCGGTCGTTGAGCGTCTGGAGTGGAAACGCGAGGACGTCATCCTTGTCAAACAGGTTCTGCCACTGGGTCCACACCCGCGGATAGTGCCGGTCGAGCGCCGGCGCCGGAAAGGCGATGGGCTCCCCGAAGTCCGGGTAGCCAAGGCCCCAGAGCGACTGGGGGCTGCCCATCGTCGTTAGGAGCGCTAGCGTCTCGCCACGCTCGAGCGGCGAGTCGTTCGCGCGACCCCGGGCGTGCTGCAAGTCCCACAGGAAGTTGGAAGCCATGACGCAGCCGAGCCCGTGCGCCACCACGCAGAGTGCCGCGGACGGCCCCGCCCGCTCCCGCAGGCGCGCGAGCGCATCGACGAAGGCCGAATGGACGTCCCAGTAGATCTCGCTCTGGCGCCCCCGATCCTGATAGGCGGCCGCGGACGCCGCAAAATGCAGCATGAACTGCCGCAGATCGTGGTAGGCGAGCGTGGGGCCGGCGGTGAGCCGAAACCACAGGTCCTCGAGGCGGGGCGCGAACAGCGTGGGCCACGAGACGACCTCGAAGACCAGCTGATCGAGCGCCTCGGGCCGGCCGATCTCCTTCTCGAAGCGCTCGGCCACCGTGGCCCGAAACTCTTGTCCGAACTCGGGGTCGCTCTTGGCGCTCCCGGGGACGAGCAGGACGGCGACCTTGGACAGCGGGGTGGACTCGGACACGGGCGGGCTAGGGAGCGGCAGGAGCGTCAGCAGGCTTGCCGGCCTTCTTGACCGCGATGCGCACCTCGGTGACCTGCTTGGCCTCGGGCGTGGTCTGCGGGTCATTGAAGACGACCTGGCGGACGGGCCCCGTTGCCTCGTAGCCATTCTGCTGCGCCCACGACTTCACCGTCGCGAACTTTGGAAAGGCCTTGGGTGTCGTGCCCCGCACGTAGGTGTAGGCGTTGTCCGCTGCCGCGATGACGCGAACGCCAAAGAGGCCGTCCTGGATGTCCTCCTCGGGCGGACGCAGGCTGAGCGGCAGCCAGACCTCGAGCTCCGTGAGCTGATTCTCGTTGACCGGCGGCTCACCCGGATACACGAACGACAGCGAGCCCGTGATGACGTAGCCCTTCTTGTCGATGAAGCTCCGGAGCCCGCGCACGGTCTCGGCGAGCTTGTCGAGCGTGCCCTTGTGCGTCGCGTAGGCGACGACCTCGGGATCGGCCTTCTTCACCTTGACGTCGCCCTCGTTGAAGCTCGGCGGCCGCGCGAACGCCGTGTTCTCGAGCTTGCCGAAGGACACCGCCGTGACGGTCTCGTTGACGATGAGCTTCTCGTCGAAGCGCAGCTCCGAGTGATAGGGGAACTTGGTGCCCTGCACGTCGCGGAAGTCCGAGAAGGACGCGGCGAGCGTGCCCTTCTTGCCTTGGTAGGTCGATTCGTAGCTGAACTGGACCAACATTGCCTTGTCGTCGAACGACAGCACGATGGGCACCGGAAGATCCTTGGCCGTGACCTCGAGCCGCCGGACCGCCAGGCCGCTCACCTTGCCTGGCTCCAGCAGCTTGAGGCCGAAGCGATCCTCCTCCGCCAGCGGAAAGAGCCGGGTCAGGTGGGTCGCGGCCAGCATGAGCTTGAGCGCGTCGCGCTCGTCTTTGTCGCACTCGACCGACATCTCGCCGACCGAGTTCCAACAGGAGTCGGCCTCGATGCTCGTGGCCTTGTCGCCGTCCTTGGACTGCCGGATGCGCTTCGGGCCCTCGCGGAAGGTGACGAGCGAGAACTTGGCGCCTTCCGAGGTGCCAGTGGACTCGACCCGGGCCGAGTTCGTGGCGCGGAGGTTGTCCAGCCCGCCCGCGACCTGGATGGCGGCCTCGACCAGCTGGCGCTCCGGCGTCGTCGTGGGCGCCTTGGGCGGCGCGGGCTTCTCCGGAGCGGCGGGCGCCTTGGCCGGAGGTCCGCCGCCGTGCTTCGGTGGGTCCTTGCCACACCCGGCTCCGAGCGCGGTGCTCGCGAGCACCGCGGCGAGAGCCGTTGCAAACGATGGCGTCTGGCGGGCGATGCGGCTGTCGTTGTCGGCCCTGGGCGTGACGGCAAGTGGGGGCGAATGACGCATGAGTGGGGTCCTCCTCGGCGCGCGCACGTTAGCAGAAGGCGCCACGGGTGCAAGACGGAACCCACGGCTCCCGCTGGCCGGGCTCACCGCGGCGTGGTACCGTCACACCGTCGTGGCGCTCGTCTCTCCTCGGTCGTCGGTCCTGTCCGTGCTCTTCGCAGTCACGCTAACGGCGTGCTCCGAGCCGGACGCAGGCCCTGGGCGCGTCGCCGGAGACTACCTCCAGGCGCTCGTCTCGCGCGACGGCGCGGCTGCCTACAAGCTGCTGTCCTCGACCGCCACGGCGCGGCTGACCACGCTGACCGATCGGGTCAAGAAGACCCGCGCACTGGTCCTCTCGACCTGGCCCCTCCCGCAGCGCGAGGCCGCGCTCAATGGGCTCGGGCTCGCCGAGTTGGTGGACGTCGACACCGCCGATGCGTTGTTTCAACGCCTGTTCACGCGCGCCGGGCAGCCGGTGCCGGTCGCGGGTCTCGCCGCGGTCGCGCTGCGAATTCGGCGCGTCACGGTCGAGTCCGACTCCGCGACGGTGACCACCTATGGCGGCGACTCCGTGCGCCTGACCAAGGAGGGCGACTCGTGGACCGTGGAGCTTCCACCCGACGATCAGGCCCGCCTCGATGCGCTCGTGGCTGCCGCCGATCGCGGCCTCACGCGCGTCCAGGCCGAGGCCGACGGCCTCCAGCGCCACCGCTATGGCGCGTCCTCTCGCTAGCCCGCATCGTACATCACTGTCACGCGCCGGCATCGCGCCATTGATGCAATTTGCCGGCAGGGATCGCCTCGGTTTTTTGACAGCCGGTCGTTGGCAGCTACGCTGAGCGATCGTGGCGCGCTTCGGGCTCATACTAGCGTTCTCGGGCCTGCTCGGCGCCGGCTGCGGCACGGCGCGACCGCGGGCTCGCGTGCCGTTCTTGGCCGACCACTACGGCCCGACGACCGCGCCGCCCTCGTCGCGATGGCACCGGCCGTCCGCGCCCTCGATGCCCACGGTCGGCGCCGTCGAGGCGGTCGATACGAGCTCCAGCACGCGTCGCCAGGTGGTCACGGGGCCGAACGGCAAGCGGTATGCGCTTCGATGGACCAAGCGGTCCGGCTCCGTCGGTCACCCCGCCGGCGGCAGCTTGAAGGACGGTCGAGCGCTCCCGGACACGGGGCCAGGCTATCGGCGCATCGGCAGCCGGCCCTTCGGCACCGACGAGACGGTGACCTACGTCGCCTACGCCGCCTGGGTGGTGGCGCAGCTGTTTCCGGGAACCGCGCCCGTCGTCATCGGCGACCTCTCCCAGGACGGAGGCGGGCACTGCTCGCCGCACCGGTCCCATCGCACGGGTCGTGACGTCGACATCGGATACTACAAGGTCGACAACGAGCCGATGCGCTTCTTCGTGAGCCTCGAGAGCGAGGACCTCGACACCGACAAGACGTGGGCCTACGTCGAGGCGCTGCTGCGGACCGGCGCGGTCCAGTACATCTTCATGGATCGCGCGGTGCAGGAGGCGCTCTACCGACACGCCAAGAAGGACGGCTGGGACGAGGAGACGCTCGGCAAGGTCTTCCAGTACCCCGGAGGCAACGACAAGGCGGTCGTGCGGCACGTTTCGGGACACCGGAACCACTTCCACGTGCGCTTCGTCTGCCCGCCGGAGGATGAGGACTGCGAGTCCTGAGAGCCTCGAAATTCCCGTCAGTATCTTTTTACGTGGTTTGGAGCTAGATTCTCCAACGAAGGGGCGTCGGTTCCGGAAAGGGACCGCGCTCGGGACCTCCCGTCGTCGTTACGGCTCGCGTCGTGGCGAAGAGAGGAGGTCATCGACGAATCTCCTGGCGTTTGGCGGCGCGTTGGGATTCATCTCAAGTTCATGGGCGCGGGTTCGAGACGAACCGCGCGGGAGGCCAGCATGCGACGAACACTGACGACCTTTGGCTCCACTACGGAGACCGCGAATGGGACCTGGCGGCGGCTGGTCGTGACGCTCGCCACAGCCAGCGTTGGCCTCGCGACGATCGGCTGCGAGTTCAAGAACCCCGAGGGCACGCTCTCGCTGGACACGCTCGCAGGCCAGGACGTCCCGTCGAACGCCGACGGCACCGGCACCAAGACGGACGTCATCCCCGGACCGGGCGCCGATGTGCCGGCGGGAGATCTCGTGGTGGCGGACGTTCCTGCGGACGTCTCGGTCGTGCAATGTAAGACGAACGCCGACTGCAAGGGTGGCGGGCTCTGTACCACCGCCGTCTGCGGCCCGGACGGCACGTGCGGCTCGACTCCGGCCCCCGACGGTTCCGCCTGTGACGACGGCGACCCGTGCACAGAAGGCGACCAGTGCGCGTCCGCGAAGTGCACGGGCAAGGCCGTCGCTGCGTGCGCCGCGTGCGCGAGCAACGCCGACTGCAAGCCCACCGACTACTGCAAGGCCGACTCCTGCGACGCCAAGGGCAGCTGCGCGCCGCGGCCCGAGGCATGCACGATGGAGTACAACCCGGTCTGCGGCTGCGACGGCAAGACCCACGGCAACGCCTGCGCCGCAGCCTCCGCCGGCCAGAACATCAAACAGAAGGGCGTCTGCGAGTGCCCGATCGCCATCAAGTGCGCCTCGGGGACGCAGCCGGTCGATACCAACGGTGACGGCTGCGCCGACAGCTGCCTCGCCGCGTGCAAGTCCGCGTGCGACTGCTACGCGGCCCCCGGCCTCGCGTTCGAGGGCGAGTGCGCGCTGAAGTGCGCTCCGTGCGGGAACTACTGGGCCTGCGATCAGGGCTACTGCACGCAGCAGTGTGGCTTCATCCCGCCGGAGCTCGAGAAGTGCGTCAAGCCCACGGGGTGTCTGAAGAACGCGGAGTGCGCCAAGGGCGAGTACTGCGCCAAGGCCGACGGCGAGTGCGGCGCGCAAGGCAAGTGCCTGGCGATGCCCATCGGTTGCCCCGAGAACTACAGCCCCACCTGTGGCTGCGACGGCGCCACCTACGGCAACGCCTGCGACGCGGCCGCTCACGGCAGCAACGTGGCTCACGCGGGCGCGTGCATCACGACGTGCGGCGGGTTGCTCGGTGTCGTCTGTCCCAAGGGCTTCTTCTGCGATCCCAAGGCCGGTCAGTGCCTCGTGGCGGACGGGCAGGGCCAGTGCATCGAGGTGCCGGTCGGGTGTGACGACAACTACGCCCCGGTCTGTGGCTGCGACGGCAAGACCTACTCCAACGACTGCGCTCGCCAAACGGCTCAGGTCGCCAAGTCGTACGATGGCAAGTGCGGCTGCAAGCCGTTTGCCTGCAAGCCCGGCACGGTCCCCGCCGATACCGACAACGACGGCTGCTTCGACGCCTGCCTGCCCTGTCCACAGATCCTCTGCGCTCCGGGGACGCTGCCGGTCGACAACGACAACGATGGCTGCATGGACGGCTGCGTCAAGACGAAGTGCGCGTCCAACGCCGACTGCAAGGACGGCCTGTTCTGCCACAAGGCCTCCTGCGACGCGGTTGCTGGCACCTGCACCGAGAAGCCGACGACCTGCCCGAAGATCAAGTACTTCGCCGTCTGCGGTTGCGATGGCCAGACGCACGACAACTATTGCGGCGCCGCCATGGCGGGCACCGACGTCGCGCACGAGGGCGCGTGCGAGCAGAAGTGCGGTGGCATCGCCGGTCTGCCGTGCCCGGAGGGTCAGCTCTGCGACATCGAGGGCGGCTGCTTCATCGCCGACGGTATGGGCCTCTGCAAGCCGGTGCCCGTGGGATGCCCGGACGTGTGGCAGCCGGTCTGCGGCTGCGAC
>SXOX01000273.1 GCA_005776585.1 Pseudomonadota bacterium
GGGCATCTGCGACGTCGCCGAGAGCTGCACCGGGACTGGCGTCAACTGCCCGACCGACGCCTTTGCCGCGGCCACGACCGAGTGTCGCGCCTCGGCCGGCATCTGTGACCTCGCCGAGTCCTGCACCGGCTCCGACGCGGCCTGCCCCACCGACGCCTTCAAGCCGTCCTCGACCGAGTGCCGCGTCTCCGACGGCATCTGTGACCTCGCCGAATCCTGCACCGGCGCAGCTGCGGCGTGCCCGGCCGACGCGTTCAAGCCGTCCTCGACCGAGTGCCGCGCCTCCGCAGGCATCTGCGACGTCGCCGAGTCCTGCACCGGCTCCGCCGCCGCATGCCCAAGTGACGCCTTCCGACCGTCCTCGACCGAGTGCCGTGCCTCCGCCGGTATCTGTGACGTAGCGGAATCCTGCACGGGCGCCGGGGCCGCCTGCCCCGCCGACGCCTTCCGACCGTCGGGCACGACCTGCCGCGCTTCCGCCGGTATCTGCGACGTTGCCGAGTCCTGCACTGGCTCCGCCGCCGCGTGCCCCTCCGATGGCTTCCAGTCGTCGTCGACGGTATGCCGCGCCTCCGCCGGCATCTGTGACCTCGCCGAGTCCTGCACCGGCGCCGCCGCCGACTGCCCCACGGACGCATTCCGGCCGTCCACGACCGAGTGCCGCGCCCAGGGCGGCGAATGCGACGTGGCCGAGGCGTGCACCGGGTCCTCCGCGACGTGCCCGACTGACGCCAAGGTCGAGGCTGGGACGCTCTGCCGAGCCTCGGCTGGAGAATGCGACCTGGCGGAGACCTGCACTGGTTCGACCAACACGTGCCCCGTGGATGGCTTCAAGGCCGAGTCGACTCCGTGCGGCGATCCGTCGGCCTCAGTCTGCGACGACCCGGACTCCTGCAGCGGAACCGCCAACGTCTGTCGGCCGAACTTCAAGTCGGTCGCGTTCGTGTGTCGTCCCGACGCGGGCGCGTGCGACGCAGGTGCCGAGCTTTGCGACAGCGCAGGCCACTGCCCGGCGGACGTCTTTGAACCTGCCGGGAGCCCGTGCGGCAATCCGGCGGACACCGCGTGCGATAACCCAGACACCTGTACCGGCACGGACAACACGTGTCTGTCGAATCTCGAGCCCGCCACGACGGTGTGCCGACCCGACGCAGGAGAGTGCGACGTCGCCGAGCTCTGCGACGGGACCGGAAGCTGTCCGGCGGACGTCTTCGAGGCCGCCGGCACGGCCTGCGGAAGCCCCGACGACACCGACTGCGACAATCCGGACTCCTGCAGCGCCGCGGGCGCCTGCCGTCCGAACTTCGAGCCGACGACTACCTCATGTCGTGCGGACGCCGGCGAGTGCGACGTCGAGGACTTCTGCAACGGCGCGGGCGCCTGCCCGACCGACGCCTTCGAGCCCGCCGGCACGGCCTGCGGCGATGCCTCCGACTCGGTGTGTGACAACCCGGACAGCTGCAGCGGCGCCGGGAACGTGTGCCTCTCGAACTTCGAGCCGCACACGACGACGTGCCGTGCAAAGACCGACCTCTGCGACGCCGAGGAGCTCTGCGACGGCTCGGGCGCCTGCCCCGCGGACGCCATCGCCGCGGCTGGCGCCGTGTGTCGAGGACAGTCGGGTGTCTGCGACGCGGCCGAGACGTGCACTGGCGACACCAAGTCGTGCCCACCGGATGCCTTCGTGCAGGCCGGCCTGGTCTGCCGCCTCGTCTCGGGTGGCTGTGACGAGCCCGAGGCGTGCACTGGGACAGGGCCGGAGTGTCCGACAGACGTTCTGAAGCCGGCGGGCGGCGTCTGTCGTCCGGGCTCCGGCGATGCGTGCGACCCCGAAGAGTCGTGCTCTGGCACCGACGCGGTCTGTCCGCCGGACGTGCGAGCCACGGCCGGCACGGTCTGTCACGCTGGCTCGGGCGACGCATGCGATCCCGACGAGACCTGCGACGGGCGGCCACGCAGCCCGTGTCCGCAGGACGTCGTCGCAAGCGCGTCGACGATCTGCAACTTCGGCTCCGGCGACGCGTGCGACCCGCATGAGTTCTGCACCGGCGTCGCCGGTCAAGGCTGCCCCACCGACCGCGTCGCGGCCGCCGGGTTCGTCTGCAATCCGGGCTCGGGGGACGCGTGCGACCCCGACGAGCAGTGCTCCGGCGTGCCGGACACGGCGTGCCCGTCGGACACCTTTGCGCCTTCAACGACCGTGTGCAAGCCGGGCTCGGGCGACCTTTGCGACTCCGACGAGCACTGCGTGGGTGTGGCCGATGCGCGCTGCCCAGATGATCACGTGGCCATCGCCACGACGGTCTGCCACAAGGGCTCGGGCGACCTCTGCGATCCCGACGAGTACTGCTCGGGCGTCGCGGGCGTGCCCTGCCCCGACGACTTCGTCGCGCTGACTGGGACGTTGTGCAACCGAGGCTCCGGCGATATGTGCGACCCGGACGAGCATTGCAGTGGCGTCCCGGGCGAATCGTGCCCGCCAGACACGGTCGCCGACGCGACGACAGTCTGTCTCTCCGGCTCGGGCGACTTCTGCGACCCGCACGAGACCTGCCCCGGGATCCCCGGCCAGGTTTGCCCGCGTGACCTCAAGCAGTGCCCAGGCGTCGTCTGCAAGGCGGGTTCGGGTGATGCGTGCGACCCCAGCGAGACGTGCTCGGGCCAGGCGGGTCAGACCTGCCCCGTTGACACAGTCACCCCCGCCGGGGTCGTCTGCAACACGGGCTCGGGCGACGCGTGCGACCCGGACGAGAGCTGCTCGGGCGTCCCCGGTGCGACGTGTCCGACCGACGTCGTGCTCCCGCCGACCACCGTCTGCCGCGCGGGCTCGGGCGACCCGTGCAACCCGACCGAGCTTTGCACGGGAGCGGCGGACGCCTCGTGCCCGCCGGACGCCCATCAGAGCAATGGCACCGCATGCGATGACACCAACCTCTGCACGGAGACCTCGCAGTGTCAGGATGGTCAGTGCCTCGGCACTCCGATTGGCTGTGGGGACGCCAACTCATGCACGACCGATGCTTGTGATCCCGCGACAGGCTGCACCCACGTGGCGCTTCCGGATGGCACGGCGTGCACCAACGGCGGATCCGGAGCCAAGAAGAGCGGCGGCAGTGGCAGCAGCGATGACGACGGTGACTGGGAGGACGATGACGACGATGACAGCGGGGGCGGCTCTGGCGCAGGCATGTGCATGGCAGGCTCGTGCTTCGTCGAGACGTGCGGGAACGGAAACCAGAATCTCTACAAGTCCTCGCCACCGAGCTGCCCGAATCCGAACTCGTTCACGCAAGTCGGGACCTTGGCCGAGCTGAACGCTTGGCGTGCCAATCCTCAGACGTCCCTGCGACTCTCCGGCGCGATCGCCTTCGGCAACCAGGCGCTGGTCATCGAGACTCGCTGCGACGTCGTAAATTCTCAGAAGGCTACGCTGACCGGGCTGACGCATGTCTTCATCGCGGCTCGGAACATCGACTTCTACGGTGACGTGACCGCGACGGGCCGCGTCGATCTGCGCGCGTCGGACACCGTGTCCGTACGGCAGGCGTCGAAGTTCATGCAGGTCGCGTCGTTCAACCTCGAGGCTCCAAAGGTCGACGAGTGGGGCGACGTCACGTTCACGACTCGGTACTGCATCGAAGGAGAGCAGACCACGGTACGTCAGGCGTCGCGCGGCTCGAGCGGTGGCGGCGATGTCGCCATCTTCGGCGAGGAGGTCGAGCTCTACGGCGACTTCCTCAACGTGCATGACGTCGAGGTTCATTCGGACGGCGCTCTGACCTACCGCCAGGCAGCCCGGATCACGGCGACGGGCGACGTGAGTCTCACGGCGAACGGGGCCATGAACGTCTATGGCGACGTGCTGGGCTCAGCCGACGTGACCTACGCCTCCGCCGGCAGCCTGTCGCTGAAGCAAGCGAGCAAGATCACGAATGCTACGTCGGTGAGCATCTCGACCTCAAGCGCCCTCGAGTTCTATGCGGATCTCCGGTACGTCGGCCCCGTGACCGTCACGGCGAAGACCTTGGCCTTCAAGGAGGCCGCCCGCATCCAGGCCTCTGGCGCCGTGTCGTTGATCCTGAGCGGCTCGACCGCCAGCATCGACTGGTCTGGCGACATCGTCTCGGCCGCGTCGGTGACCGTGCAGGCCAAGACCGTGACCTATCGTCCCTCGGCGTACATCACGACGGGTGGCGACGTGACGCTGCTCATCTCGGGCTTCTTCGAGGGTCGTGGGCAGATTCGGTACAATGGCGTCGTCAACCTGTCGCCGGCCAGCTATCGGCTCTACAGCACGCATGACTTCCAGAGCAATACGAGCTGCACGATTCACGGTACGCCACAGGCCGGGTCGGTCGCTCCGAAGGGCTGCGTCGCGGCTCCGTAGGACTGCGGCGCCTCGGAAGGCCGCGGTGGCTGCCTCAACCCCACACGAGCGCAGAGGCGCTCCCGCACGCGATGGGGATGGAGAGCCACTGTGTGGTCGACAGTCCGCGCCACGCGCCGCGATCGCGATCGCCGCGCAGGAGCTCGAGCCCGAACGACAGCACGCTATACGCGAACATGAAGCGCAGGAAGCGGCCGGGCTGCGGCGTGGCGAGCAGCCAGCCAAGGGTCAGCAACCCCGCCGCGCTCCAGTAGAGCTGGACCGGGTGGCATCGCGCGCTTTGGGTCGCCTGCGAGCCGACGAGTCCTTGCCGCAGGTGCTCCAGGTAAGCGGGGCTGCCGGCCTCGCGGAGCCCGGGGTAGCGCGCCCGCCAGCTCGGGAAGCGGATCCCCGGCAGCCTCGACAGAGACGACAACGGGCGGCCGAAGTCGCAGCCCTTCAGCAGGCAACCGACCCGCGCGACGGCCAGACCGAGGGCCATGGCCGGCGCACCGGCGTCGAAGAAGCCAAGTACGTCGCCGCCACGCGCGCTGACCAGGAGCACGGCGCCGAGCGCGCCTCCGAGGAAGCCGCCCATGGCCATCATGCCGCCGTCAAAGCGCAGCCACTGCCGGCGCTCCCCTGACGCGCGCGGGTTGACCGCCTCGTGGAGGAGTCGGGCGCCGAGGATGCTGCCAGCGGTCGTGCCGAGGAGCCCGAGGAGGGTCTCGACGATTGGCGCGTCCCCGGCCGACCCGAGCGTGAGCGGCCACGAAAGGAGGAGCGCCAGCGTGAGGAAGGTCGCGTACGCAGGAATCGCTAGGCCGCCGAGCGTGAAGAGGATGGGCCGCATCTCAAGGTGCGACGGCGGCAAGGTCGCGCGAAAGCTCCGCGAGACGCGTGTCGAGCAGTTGGGCCCGCCGGAGGCTCTTCTGGAGGTCCGATCCGCCGAACAGCAGAGCAAAGCGGCCCTCGCGGCCAAGCAGCGTCTCGAGCGCGGCCTCCAGCTGGTCGGGCGACCTGGCGGCCGCGGCGAGCTCCGCCATCAGCGCCCGGTACTGGATCCAGAGCACGGTCGCCGCGATGGGCGACTGGCTCGCGAGGTCGGCGGCGGTCGTCGGATCGAGCTCGGAGGCGCCGGGTGGCGCACGAAACGTCGGAACGAGCGCGCGAGCGAGCATGATCTCGGTCCCCAGGGCCTCCTCGAGGACCGCCTCCGTCAGCGGCGCGACTCGCAGCGCCTTCAGCCCCTGTTGGAGGCGAGCACGGGCGGGCGCGCCGAGCGCCGGAAGCAGCTTGTGAACGGTGGTGGCGAGAGTCGCGACCGCCGAGCCGCCAAGGAAGCGCCCGAGCAGAGCGCCGCCGCGAGCGAGATCCGCGGCGACCTGGAGTCCGTCCAGCAGCGCATCGACGGCGCCTTCGGCATCGCCTGACTCAGCGCGCCGCACCGCGTCGTCCGCGAGCACGCGAGCGAGCCGGGTCCACGTCGCGCGGGGTGCGGCGGTCTCCGGCTCGGACAGGACGAACGGGCTGCGGCCGTCGGTCGCGCGCGCGCCCTCGGCGAGATGCCGGACGACCTCGGCTACCGGGGCATTGGCCTCGAGCGCCGCGACCGCGTGGCCATACGACGCCGCCGACCGGCCCTCGGAAGGTGCCCCCCGCAGCGGCTGGCGCAGCACGCGCGTCGGCTGGGACACCAGGCGCGCCTCCAGGTCCGCCACGAGCCCGGCAAACGGCTCACCGCGCGACGAGCAGCCCCCGAGCGCGAGGACGAGCGCGGCGACGACGCCTATTGGCCGTGGTCGCGACAGAAGTCCGGGTCCGCCGTCTCGGGGTTGGCGCACATGCGCTCGATCTGATTGCCGACCTGGCCCTTGGCGACCACGCGTGCGACCCGCGAGATCGACGTGATGAGCCGCCCCGTCAGCGGCCCGAAGACCGTCCGGTTGATGCCCGGGAGCTGCGCCAGGTTCTGGATCATGCGCTCGCCGACCCGTCCCCGCGCCTCGTCCGAGAGCCGATCCCAGCTCCGGCCCTCCGCCAACGCCTGCTGCAGCTCGCCACGAATGCGCTGGAGCCGCGCGATGGTCCGTGCGTCGCCGCCCGCGGCCGTCTGCCGCGCGATCTCGCGATCGATCTCGTTGATGACGCCCTCCATCTCGCTCTGGATGCCGAGCAGCTCTTCGTAGCCTTCGACCCTTCGTGCACACATATTGCCTCCTCGCTGCCTCCGCGTTGCCTATCGGGGCCGGCCGGACGACTCGCGTACGAGCTTCCCGGCGGCCTCGCATTCCTTTCGTGCCGTCTTCTCCAAATGGTCCTGTCGAATCGGACCGCCCTCCGCCAACGCGAGATAGGCTGCCCGAACGACTGCGTTCTTGATATAGCCGCCCTGGATGTCGTAGCTCGCCGCGAGCCCCTGAAAGTCCACGTCGCGGCTGACCTGCGCCGAGGCCGGCAGAAGCACACGCCAGATGCGCGCGCGCTCGTCGGCGCCCGGAAACGGGAACTTCACGCGAAACTGGATGCGCCGGGCGAAGGCGCTGTCCATGTTCCGTTCGAGGTTCGTGGTCAGGATCGTGATGCCGTCGAACCGCTCGATCTCCTGGAGGAGCTGGTTGGTCTCCATGTTCGCGAAGCGATCGTTGGAGGACTCGACCTTCACACGGCTCGCAAACAGCGAGTCGGCCTCGTCGAAGAGCAGGATGGCGCGCTGGGCGCGGGCGACCTCGAAGACCTTGCTCAGGTTCTTCTCTGTGTCGCCGACGTACTTGCTCACGATGCCAGGAATGTGAACGCGGTGCAGCGGCCGCCCGAGCTCCGCGGCGATGACCTCGGCGCAGTAGGTCTTGCCGGTGCCCGGCTCGCCGTCGAAGAGGCACACGAGGCCACGACCGGTGACCAGCCGCGCACCGAAGCCCCAGTCTCGCAGCAGCCGATCCTGGTTGCGGCAGGCATCGAGGATCTCCACGATGGACTCCCGCGTCTCGCTGGGCAGCACCAGGTCGTCCAGGCTGAGGGCAGGCCGGGCCCCCGGCTCGCCCGTCAGCTCGACGTCGCGTCCACGGACCTGCCGGGTCGCGCCGGCGAGCAGATGCGCCCGCTGCACCACGGGACGGCCACCGACAGCCTCGGCGCGCGCGTGGTTGAGCGCGAGCCCCACCGCGTTCTTGATGTGTCCTCCGGCGAGATCGAAGCGCTCGGCAAGCTCCGCCGGCTCGACATCCGGTGCGATGGCGACATCCTCGGGAAGGTGCAGGCGCCAAATCCGCTCGCGCAGGGGCGCTGACGGAACCGTGAACCGCGCGATGTAGGTGATCCGGCGCTCGATGGCCGGATCGAGCTCGACCGGACGGTTCGTGGCGAGAAAGATGACGCCCGCGAAGGCCTCGAGCGCGTGCAAACTCTCGTAGAACTGCGCCATCTCGCGGACGAAGAGCGCCTCGCACTCATCCAGGAAGACGATGGCGCCGCGGAGCGTGGCCTCGAAGAAGACGGCATCGATTCGGCCGAGCACCTGCGTGTGATCGGACAACAGCGCGCCGACGTTTACCAGCAACAGAGGTCGACCGACCTCGCGGGCGAGCGCGCGGGCAAAGAGCGTCTTGCCCGTGCCCGGGGGCCCGGAGAACAGCAGCGTGAGGCCGCTCCCGGCGACGTCGGTCGTGCGATGGTGCGTGACCAGGTTCACGACCTCGCTCTTCCACGGCTCCGGCAGCACGACGCGATCGAGGCGCTCGGACGGCTCGACGATCTCGCAGAAGCCGGCGAGCGGGTTCTCCACGGCCGCCTCGCGGAGCAACGCCCGCAGCGTGCCCGGGCTCGGCCGCAGCTCGAAGCGCATGCGCTTGCGGGCGTACCGAGCGTCCTGCAGGACCAGGACGCGGTGAGCAAACAACGGCGCGCCGTCATCAAACCGACGGCGCGCGTCGATCTGGTCTTCGATCGAGTCGGTCAGGAAGGCGATCGCGCCGTCCGGGTCGAGGTAATCGCGCGAGCCGTCCTGGTGAAGCTTCGCCAGGAGCTGCGGGATGAGCGGATCGAGCACGGCGCAAACCGAGAGCACGACCAGCTCGCACTCGAACGCATCGAGCCCGAAGGCCCGCGCGAGGGAGGCGATGCCAAGGACCTCGGGATGGGTCGCGTCGCGCCGCGCCTGAACGGCGATCTGGCGCTCCGTGTGCTCGCGATCGAGCGTGGCGAGCGAGCCTTCGAGGTCACCGCCGCCCGCTTCGCCGAGCACGGTGCGCTCCTCGAGGCGGCGTCGCACGATGCGCAGCCGAAGCCGTGTGCGCGCGAGCTCACAGGCATCGGCGAAGAGCTCCAGCGGGCTCGAGTAAGGGTTGGCCGCCCTCATGCGCGCTGCCAGAAGCGGCGCTTCTTGTGCCGCAGCTCGACCAGAAACAGCGTCTCGTCCGGCGCCTCGCACTCGTCGACGATCTTCCCGGTCAGGCCGCGGCCACTCGCCGTACGCAGGAGATCCGGGACGTCGTTGTCGGCGATAGCGATGAGCAGCGCGCGCCCTTCCGGCGCCAGGTGCCGGCCCACGCCTTCGATGAAGCGATCGGTGAGCTCGCGACCCTTCCGTCCGCCGTCATAGGCCAGCCACTTCGGGCTGCGGCACCGAAAGGTCCGCGCCGGCCCCTCCTCCCAGGAGGGCCACTGGCACGTGGCGCAGGGTCCCTTGAGGTTGAGACGTGACGTCGGCAGGTAGGGCGGGTTGAACGTGATCACGTCGAAGAGACCCTCGACGCGCCCGAACAGGTCGCTCACCAGGCCCGTCACGACCACGCCCATATCCTCCGCGCGCGCCGAGGCGTGGGCAACGGCGTCGGGGTTCACGTCCGCACAGACGACGTCGGCGCCCATGGCCGCGGCGTAGGCGCCAACGAGGCCATTGCCGCACCCGAGGTCCAGGAATCGGCGGCCCTCGACATCGGTCACGGCCCCGAGGAGCACGTACGTGTCGCGTGACGGCGGGTAGACGGTGCTTTGGTCGGTCACGACGGCTATGGATTATACCATCGATTCGGCCCAAGGACGACCCCGGCAGACTTGGTTCCATTTCGAGCCGAGGTAGATTTTTTCAAATGCGATAGTTGCGCAGCGCTGCGGGCAGTCATCGCCGGCCGCAGGACCGGATCGCGGCCTCGGCGATGATGGTCTGAAGGCACTCCAGCAGCGTCACCGTCGCCAACCGCGGCGGCGACTGCGCCGTCAACGCGCCGAGCCTGAGCTCTCGCTGCGGCCCGGCCGTGGGCACGCGGATGAGCTCCCCGTGATTGAGCTGACAGTGGATGGCGAGCTCGGGCAGATAGCCGGCGAAGGGGCCATCGAGGATGAACTGGGTCGCCGCGCTGAGCGAATCGACGGTCGGTCCCGGCCTGCCGTAGTCAGGGATGACGCAGGTGGGGCCCATGGGGTGAGCTCCGGAGCGGAAATACGCGAGCGAGACGAACGCCGTCTCGGCGCGCGTTGCGGCGTCGGGCACTGGTGACTGGGCGAGCGGGCTCTGCGGGTTACACACGAGGCTCGCTCCAGTGCTCCCAAGGGCGTGGTAGCGGAGCTGAGCGTTTGGGGCGTCGCCCACGATGAGACCCACGTCGATCCGCCCGTGAAGGAGCTCGTCCTGCATCTCGTCCGGCGTCATGGTCACGCACCGGACCTGCATCCCCGGGTGCCGCGCCAGGAGCGCGATGACCGCATTGGGGAGCGCAAAGATCGAGAACACCTCCATGGCGCCGATCCACAGGACGCCGGTGGCCGTGTCCGTGACGCTCTCGATCTCTCGCCTCAGGCTCTCCAGATCCTCGAAGAGCGCCTCGCAGTGCCGGTGGAGGATGCGACCGGCCTCGGTGACGACCACGCGGCGGGTGGTCCGCTCGAACAGCGGGGTCTGAAGCTCCTCCTCTAGACGGCGAACAGCCTTGCTGACGGCCGATTGGGAGATGCACGCGAGTTCGGCTGCGCGGGCGAAGCTGCGCGTCACGGCGACGTGGTGGAAGTAACGAAGGTCGGTGATCTCCATTGAGTGCCCCGCGCCGAAGCTATCACGGCGCGCGGCGGGGATCCGTGCCGATTCGTCACCAAAACTCATGAAAATCATTCGCTTGTATATGGGACCCGCGTGCCGCCAGACTGAAGGCAACTCAGAGCCAAGGGAGGATCCCATGCATCTTCGACCGTTGACCGTATCGCTTCTCAGCGTCCTGATCTCTGGCTGCCACTTCGTCCTCGAGCAAGCCGCGACCGAATCGGCACCGGACGCCGGGACCGCCTCGAGCGGTGGCCCAGCGCCGTCCGAAGCGCCACCGGCTGCCGGAGCCACGCCGGTAGCCGTCGTTCCAACCGCACCCGAAGTTCTGCCCGTGGCGACGCCCAGCAGTGGCAAGGCTCACGTCGCGGCCATCGCCGTGGGTGGGGCGCACGTGTGCGCGCTCTCTCCCCAGGGGGCCGTCGCCTGCTGGGGAGCCAATGAGTCCGGTCAGCTCGGCTACGCGCACCCGTGGGACATCGGGGACGACGAGCCGCCGACCGACGCGGGCCTCGTCGACGTCGGAGGGACCGTCGTCGCCCTCGTCGCCGGGGCACGCCACACGTGCGCCTTGCTCTCTGCCAACCGAATTCGCTGTTGGGGCAACGGCAGCGACCTCGCGCTCGGCCGTGGCGACAGCCACCCCCAGACCATTGGAGACGACGAGACGCCCGCGGAGGCCGGAGACGCGATCATCTATGCGAGCGCTCCGTTCCAGGCACTCGCCGCGGGCAACCAGCACTCGTGCACGCTGACCGCCAAGGGGAGCGTCAAGTGTTGGGGAAGCTCACCGGCGGGCGCTTTGGGCTATGGCTTTGCGACCAAAACCGGCGGTTGGCTCGGCGAGGTCCCGCTCGGTAAGACGGTGGCCATCGCGCTCGAAGCCGGCTGCGACCACACCTGCGCGCTGCTCCAGGGCGGGGACGTACGTTGCTGGGGCCACGCGCCGGCGCTCGGCACCGGGGGAGTGGACAACGTCGGCGACGACGAGGCCCCGACCGCGGTCGGGGTCCTGGACCTCGGCGAGCCCGTGGTCCAGCTCGCCGCAGGCGACCGGCACACCTGCGCGCTGACGGCTCAAGGTGCGGTGCGCTGCTGGGGCATGGGCGGCTTCGGGGCCCTCGGCACCGGGAAGACCCACTCCGCACCACACGCGGCGGAGGCGGCGGTCGTCCAGCTCGGCGAGGTGGTCACGCGAATCGCGGCGGGACACCGCCATACCTGCGCGCTGACCCTCTCGGGCGCGGTCCGCTGCTGGGGTGACGGTGCCCACGGCGCGCTCGGGTACGGGAACACGCTCTCGGTCGGCGACGACGAGCCCCTGCGGCGGCCGGCGCCGTTCAGCTCGGCGAGAGTGCGGTGCAGATCGACGCTGGCGACGGCTTCACGTGCGCGCTCCTCCAGTCTGGCGTCGTCCGTTGCTGGGGCCTGGGCCTGAGAGGCCGGCTCGGCAGTGGGGCCGAGGCGAGCATCGGGGATGACGAGGTGCCGGCAGGCTCAGCCCCGATCGCGGTCTTCGCGCCGTGACGTCACGTCTGGCGCTCACGCTGTTGTTCGTGGCCGGATGCGGGGCCGAAGGGCCGAGCGCCATCGAAGGTCCGGTCGATGGGACCTGGGAGCCTCTCGTCACGGTCGACTGGATGGTCGCGCCCGGCGACGAGCAGTTCATGTGCGCCGTGGCGACGGTCCCAGGGGACGTGCTTGTGCGGAGCTTTCGCGCGATCGCCCCGGTCGGGACGCACCACATCTTGGGCACGCTGGCCGCGGGCGGCGCCGACGGTGCCTTCCGATGCGCGCCCGGGACCCTCAGCGACGTGCTGCTCTTCGCCTCGGGCACGACCGCGGGCTCGCTCGAGCTCCCGCCCGGAGTCGCCATGCGCATCCCCGCCGGCGCCCAGGTGCTCGTGAACGTTCACCTCCTCAATGCCCATCTGGACCCCTTGTCCGGGACCTCCGGGATCGCGGTGCAGACCGTGCCGGCAGGACGTGTCACCGAGGAGGCCGAGATGCTCCTTGCCGGGACGTCCCGCTTCGAAATCCGGCCGCACAGCGTCACCACCGCTACCGGCCGGTGCCAGTTCAGAGCGGACGCCACGGTTACGCATCTCTGGCCGCACATGCACCTGCTCGGGACGCGCCTGCGGGTCACTCACCACGGGCATGGGGGCGCCGTGACACTGCTGGACGTGCCCTTCGCGTTCGACGATCAGCGCCACTACGCCATCGAGCCGACGCTCGTACGGGCGGGGGAACGGCTCGAGGTCACGTGCACGTGGAACAACGCGACCGACCGCGTCGTCACCTTCGGCGACAGCACGCTGAACGAGATGTGCTTCGCCGGCGTCGTGCGGTACCCGGCCCGCGATGAGGGACTGTATTGTCAGACGGACGACGGTCCTTGACCGGACCGCTCACCGCCAGTTCAACGAGTGCTTGCGCTTGGAGTCGCCGTCGTGGGGGCGGCTGACGTCCTCCGCCACTACGTCGCAATCCTGGACAGGCGGTCGGCCGCCGGCTCCGGAGGGTCGATGGGACTTGCTTGGTCGCAGCGGGTGGGCTGGTTTGGCCATGTGGGGGCGGCCGGTCTTGGTGGGCTCGGGGACCACCTCTCGGAGTACGTTGAACAGGTACGCGACGGAGCGCGCGTTCGCATCCTCGTGCGTGGACGTCCGGTCGCCGACCTCATCCCGACGGACGCACCCACCAGCGAGGGCGAGGCGATGGACGCGCACCTGCGCGACCTCGAGCGACGGGGGCTGATTCGCCGCGGGACGGGTCGATGCGTCCTGGGGCTCCTCCAAGTCGGTCCGCCTCTTCGGGGTCCACGCATCGCCGCGACCATCGCTGACGAGCGCAGCGCTCGATGAAGTTCTGGGATACGTCCGCCGTGCTGCCGTTGTTGGTGGAAGAGGTCAGCAGCAGTGCCCACCGCGCGATCTACTCGGAAGATCCCGTGGTCGCCGTCTGGGCCCTGACTCGGACGGAAGCGACCTCTGCGTTGCAACGCCGTGTGCGGTCCGGTGACTTGGAGCGACACGACCTGCCGAAGGCAATGGTACGCCTGCGAGACCTGGAAGAGCAGTGGATCGAGGTCGATGCGCTCGACGTCGTTCGCCACCGTGCAGACCGCCTGCTGGCTGTTCACCCGCTCAGCGTGGCCGACGCCCTTCAGCTTGC
This sequence comes from Pseudomonadota bacterium, assembly GCA_005776585.1. GTDB lineage: Bacteria > Myxococcota_A > UBA9042 > SXOX01. The sequence continues at coordinate 13,578 of SXOX01000273.1, forward strand.
GGCCGCCCTGGTCCTTGCTGGAGAGCGCCCGCAGGGATGGACACTGTTGACCTGTGATGCGCGACTCTCCGCGGCCGCGGTCGCGGAAGGGTTCGACGTTCCCGCAGCTGCGTAGAGGACAGCGCGTGGTCGCGGAGTGGTCGTGGTCCCGTCACGGACAACGAATAGGAGCGAGTGCGGACTCCAACGCCGTCGAGTCGCTGAGGAGGTCGACCATGGGGACATGCCGGACGACGGTGCGGCCGCAGACCTCGGTCGTCATGGCGCCGGAGCGGTGGACCACCCAAAACTCGCCGGGGGAATAGGCATCGATGAAGCTCCGCGCGCTGCGCGTCAACGCCGGGCGCTCCAAAGCACTCGCCTTGACCTCGACACCGACCACGTGATCGCCTCGAACGACGACGAAGTCCACCTCCGCGTTCCCTGCCGAGCGCCAGAAGTGAAGGGTGGCGTCGTCGGGCAGGCCCTTCAACAGCTCGCTGAAGACCCATTGCTCGGCGACGGCTCCGCGATCGACCCGCTCAATGAAGGGGCGAAAGTCACCGACGAGGCGATTGCGGAGGCCGACATCAACGAGGAACACCTTGGGACGACTGGTGTGCTCGACCCGCTTTCCGCCGGCGAATGGACGCAGGGTGTGGCAGACGTGGGAGTCCTCGAGAATCTGGAGGTAGCTCGCGACCGTATCGCGACTGATGCCGAGGGTCGAGGCCCATTCCGACAGGTTGACCAGGCTCCCGGCCTGTCCAGCGACCAGAACCATCAGGCGGCGAAAGGCGTCCGGACGGGCGACACGGTAGAGATCGCTCGCGTCGCGCAGGACGAAGGCGTCCACGAGCTCGGCCAGCACGACCTCGGGTCGCGCGTCGAGCCACGCCCGAGGGTAGCCCCCGTAGCGCAGCATTCGGTCGAGTCGCTCGTCGCTGAGCGCGCGTCGAATCAGCAGCGGAGGGTCGCTGAGGTCCGCGATCACCTCCTGCAGCGCGAAGGGCAGAACACGCGTACGGGTCGCCCGTCCGGCCAGCGACTCCCGCGTCGCGCTTCGCAGATGGTAAGAGGAAGAGCCAGTCGCGATCACCGGAGCGCCAGGCTTTCGGTCGACGAGGCCCTTGAGGAAAAGCGCCGCCTCGTCGAGATGCTGGATCTCGTCGAAGTAGAGCGGCGTGCCCGGGGGAACGAGATTCCGAATCACGTCGAGGAAGAGAGGAGCGGACTCGCAGAGCGCGCGCACGGATCGCTGCTCGCAATCCAAGTACAGCGAGGTCACGTTCTGATCGAAGAGCGTCTTCCGGATGAGCGTCGACTTGCCCACCTGCCGCGGGCCAATCACGAGGTGCGCCCGGTCGACCTCGGCGACTCGCGTGCGAAATGGTGCCGCGACGCTTCGAGCCAAGAGGTGTGTTGGAAGGGCGTAGCCACTCAGGGTCGAGCCATCCAGCCAGGGGTTGTCTGCGCGGAGGATGTCGAGAAGTTGCTGGTCCACGATAGCAATATAACCTTGTTTTCTGCGGATCACCAGTCGTCGATTTCGAAGGACACGGCGGCGCGACCCGCGTCGACCCGCCACCGGCGCGCCGGTGGCGCGACGCTGCTGGAGTTGCCGTTCGCGTTCGACGACCAGTGGCTCATCACCAACGTGGGCGCGGGCCGCCTGATCGCTGCACGTGAAGACCATCGAAAAAAGTGAAGGCCAAGTGAGGAAAGTTCTCGACACGCCCCCAGTCCACGGGCCACGGTCGGCGACCAGCGTCAACGACAGCGTTGTTGCGACGTCGTGGTTGGCGAAGGCGCGGGCGAGCGTTGCGCGAGGCACGCCGCCGGAGGGGAAGCCATGCGCACCGTAATGCAGCCGACGGTTCGAGTGACTGTTGGCCACGATGGCCGCGGTGCCTGGCTATCAGCTGAGCGTCGCGCCCCCCAACGGGCGCAAGTTCACTGGCAAGCGCCACAAATATGATGTCCTGCACCGGATTCCGAGCAAGATTGGCGGCGTGGGCGTCCACCTCCTCATCCGGACCTTCGACGCGGTCGCCATGAAGACCTGCACCCAGCAATCACAGGCGGCGGTCCCGGAGGCGGAGGCCAAGGTCCTCGTCGATACCGTTGCCGTGCTCAGCGGCGCGTCGACCGAGGCCAAGATCCCTGGAATCGGACCGCTACGTCGGACGCCGGTGATGTCGGCGCTCCGTTGGATCGCGGCGTGGAAGTGGCGATACGTTCTGGGTCACCACGTTTGGGACGAGAACGGCGCGCTCGTCGATGTGACCGACGATCTGCAGAATGCACTCTACGACGTGGCCAACGGCACGGTCCCTGCCGACGACGCCCCGCCGGGTCCTGCGACGCCGCGCGAGCGCCCTATTCTCCTGCTCCCGCCAGGCGTCTGCGTCGTGCATTCGCTCTTCGTGCCGCCCGGCGTCTCCCTGGAGGGGGAAGGCATCGGGGCCTCCTTCATCGTCGCCGGCCGGTCGCTGGGCGATGGCAGTGCGCTCCCCCTGCTGACCCTGGGCCAGGGATTTGGCGTGGAGTCGCGATGGGACGAGGCCAGGCTCACGCGCTTGTCGCTCGTCGGAGCCATCGAGAGATGCAAGCCTGTCACCACGTTGATTGCGTGTGGGTCGCAGCGCAGACAGCGGCTCGATCTCGAGCACGTCGGGCTGGCGGGCTGCCTGGGAGACGCCATCGTCCTTGGCGAGGGTGACGTGTCGGCGTGGCTCGATGGGGTCCGTTTCGAGAGCATCGGCGGCTTCGCGATCCGGCTTGGAGACCCAGTGTCGACCGCCACGGCGGCTCCAACGGCCACCGCCTTGAAGCCAGACGCCATCGGCGCGTCGAAGACGCCGGTGAGTCCAGCTCCGCCCCAGCCCAGTCCGGCGAGAATCCAGACGCTGCCTAGCCGACGCGTCAGCGGCCTGGCAGAACGCGACACGGTCCTCACACATGTCCCGAACCCGCCCGCCGTCGGGCTCGAGGCCGCTGTCGACCTCCCTTCGACGCTCACGCTTAGCCACTTCAGCTGGGTCTCGGACTCTTACTTCTGGGACACACTGCCGGCCGGCGCCGCCGACTGGCTGCACAGCATCGATCCGGTCGCGTGGAACGCCGTCCGGACCGCCGACCTCGGCAACCCGACCCGCTTTTTTGGTCAGGGACTCCTCTTCGCCAAAGAAGCGCCCGACCTGCACGTGACGCTCGAACATGGCTGGCTCAAGACCAACACATTCCTGCTCGGCGAGCGCGCGCTGGTCGACGTGTCACCAAGATCCGGCTCGCTCGTCTCGGTCGATGTCCACAACGTGCACGGCAGCATCCACGCGGGGGACAACGTCGCGTTCGTGCGCGGCGAAGAGGGGCGCGTGGCGGTCGACTCGCTGAATGTGGGCATTGTGCGACTGGCCGAGGTCTTCCGTGCGGAGTTTGCCGCCGGCAGTGCGCCGACGGCCTCCCGACCGGTCCCGAACGGCAGCGTCCCGGGCTCCACGGTGGGGCTGGCCATGAGTCGCGCGCCCGCTTCCAGCGCGCTCGGGCTCCAGGGGCGCACGATCGAGATCCGTGACTGGGAGGTCAACGAGACGACCGGCCTGCCGAGTCCGCTGCCGACCGACCGCAAGCGCTACCGGCACGGCGACGTGATCTTCAACGCCCGGTATAGCAAGGGCCAGCCGCTGGGCTGGGTGATCATGCATCCGGATGCCGACACGTGGATGTCGAAGCACGTGACTGGGAGCCCAGTGCCGCCCCTGCTGCGTGACGTCCGGACGAACGGCTGGCTCCAGTTCGGCGGGAGTCCGCACGCAGTGGTTATTCTGGCCAAGGCCGACTCGAAATGGGGAAAGTCGATCCCTGCGGTCGAAATTGTACCCGGCAAGATCGAGTTCTATGCTCTCGCCGACCTCGTCGGCGCACCATTGCAGATCGGGGATAGCGTGTGTTTGACTGTCGGTGGCCTGCACGTCGCTGGGAGCATAAAGGGGTTCTCGAAGCCATCCCAGCTCGGCCTCCCCTACTCCGGTATCGCCGACATCGCGGTGGTTTGCCTGGCGATGTCGGACGTCGAATTTGAAAACTCGCTACCCGCACCATACGTCGGGGGCACGGCGGTCGCCATGTTAGGTCCGTGTCCGGCAGTGCTGGTGCCCCGGCAGCCCACGCTCAGGGCACTGGCGAAGGGCTAGCCCCCCATGGCCATCGAATCAACGCGCATGACGGGGTCGGCCGCAGTTGCATGCGCGCTGTGGATGATGGCCGACGCGACCACATCTGGCGCGGCCAGGGTCTTGGCGAGCGCTCGCCTGGCGGCAGAGGCACCCGACGCACCGTTTCGAGCGTGGTTCATCAGCGAAACCGGGGCTGCACGTGCCGTTGGCGTGCCCGCCGACGATCTCTCCGCGGACGGCAGCGTCGTCGGTGGGACGGAGAGTGGAATCGGATGGCTCAACTTCTCGAGACTCGGGGATGACGTCGTTTCCACCGTCGATGACTCAGCCATTGGCCCTGGTGGGTTTGCGGCGCTTCCGGTGATTCGAGGCAACACCGCCGCAATGCTCGTGACAAGAGACACGTCGCCGTCGTCGTTCGCAACGATGGCGTATTTCGCGACAGTGGGACAGCTCGCCGCCACACCGACCTGTGAAGTCCAGACTGCGTCATTGCCCAGATTCAGCAGCGCCGCCATCACTGACGACGCACACATTCTGCGGGCCATGACGGAGACCGATGGTTCGGGTCCCACGGCATGGACGGTCATTCGTGCGCCGTTCGATGGACCATGCGGCAGGGTTGGTCAATTCGAACTTGTGCTGCACGAGTCCGTCGTTGATCTGGCACCCTGGAACGATGGAGACGTGTTGCTCTTGATCAGGCGTCAGGGGTCACAGGAGCACTCCGGAAGGGTCCTGTCGATGACAGAAGCTGGGGTCATCTCCGAGGTAGCCCAGCCATTCCACCCAGCCTGGGGCCCACCCACATTCGTCAAGACGCACTTGAAGAGCATTTACATTGGCTTCGACGGCAACACAGGGATCACGCTGACGCGCCTTGATGGGGACCTGCAGCCTTTGACGTTGTGCCTATCGCGGGCCAACAGCGGACTTGCGCTCGAGCCGGGCACATGAGAGCTGGGATGCGCTGGCGAAGGGGTAGTGCCGCGCCGATGGGTTCAGCTCGTTTGGCAGCAACGGCAGCAATTGCCTACGCTCTGTGGATCATGGCCGACACCAGCCCATCCCGCGCAGCTCAAGTCTTGACGTGGGGTTAATTGAAAGCTGAACCGACCGATGCTTCGTTTCGAGTCTGGTTCATCGATGAAGCAGGAATTGCACGGGCCGTCGGCGAGTGGGCAGACGACCTCTCTGCAGGCGGCCGAGTCGTAGGCGTCGGCGCGGGAGAAACCGGACGGTTCAACTTCTCGATGCTCGGCGACGATATCACATCTCACGTGGACGATTCGATCATCGGCACCGACAAGTCTGCGAGATCTCCAGCCATCCGAGGCAATATTGCTGCGGGGACCGCGATACGGCAGATGTCACAGTCAGTATTCGCGGCACTGTCGTATTTCGCTACCGTGGGACAGTCTGTCGTCTCGGCCACGTGTGAGGTCCAAACAACGTCGTTGCCCAGGTTCAGCAGCGCCACGATCTCCGAAGACGCTCACGTACTGTGGGCCATGACTGACGCCGACGGTTCGGGACCCACGGAATGGACCGTCATCCGTGCGCCGCTCGAAGGGCCCTGCGCAAGGGTTGGCAAGGTCGGACTCCTTCAGTCTGAGCGTGTCCTGGATCTGGCGCCGCGGGACGACGGAAGCGTGCTGCTATTGATCGAGCGACTGTGGTCAGAGGAGCAGTCTGGAAGGGTCCTGTCGATGTCGGAAGCAGGGGCCGTCTCCGAGGTGGCCAAACCATTCCACTCGGCCTGGGGGTCACCCACGTTCATCAAGACTCACCTGGACACCGTGTACATCGGCTTTGACGGCAATCCTGACATCACGCTGACTCGCCTTGACGAGGATCTGCACCCCCTCACATCGTGCCTCGCGTGGGTCACAACTGGACTCGGAGTCGAGCCATGACAATCCGCACGTGTAGCTCTGCCCGCCGCCCCTACCAGTCAACCCGCAGGAGTGCACGATCGACTGGGGCTTGGACACGCCACCGGGCACCGACTGGGCCGGGCTCGCACGCCTGGCGTACCTCGGTAGCGGCGGCAACGTCCAGATTCGTGGCACGGACGGGAAACCGCTGCCGATCCCCGGGGACTATACCCAGTGCTCGGGAGGCCTCGTCTTTATCCCACCCGACGTCCTCCTCTGCGGTCGTAGGACCGGTGAAACGACCCTTCATGATGGCCCCCGTAGGCGAGAAGTTCTGCAACGAAGACCGAACCAGCGACCATCCCATGCCCGGCACAGTCGCGATACCTGAGAGCATCGACTTCCTCGACGGCACGTTCTACTTTGCGCAGAGAGGGTGCACGGAGGCAGCACACTTGGACCCTCCGGTTACCGTTGACTGGAGTGAGGTAACTCTCCCGCTCGTGTGGGCGAAGCCGTTGCTGCAGCACCCGGTTTGTCCCGGGGCCACGTGCTCGAACACATGCAAGCCGTACGGCGAGGTCGGCGGCCCGTGCCAAGGCCGCGTGAAAGACCTCGTCATGCTGTCGGCAACGCGCGCCCTCGTCTCGACCCAGGAGAAGACGACCGACCTCATCCGCAAGGCGCTCGTCTACGAGGCCGGCAAGGCGCCCGTGCCATTCATCCAGACGCCGGTGCCCGCCGACGAGAAGATCGTCTCGCTGCATCGGGGGCGCGACGGGCTCATCTGGACGCTCTGGCAGGACGTCGATTGGAAGAAGCGCCGCAGCCGGGCGCGGGCCTACGACACGAGCGGCAAGGAGCTGAAGGTCCGACCGTGGGTGCCCGGCTTCGGCGCCCGCCTCGATGCGACCGTCGGTGGCGACGTCTACATCGCTTGCCACATGGGCCCGATCTACTGGGTGCGCGCCAAGGACGACGCGGTCATCCCGCTTCCGGATACGTTGAACAAGGGCAACTTCATCGGGCAGCTGGTGGTCGCGGAGTAGGCATGGTCCCGTCACGGCGGATGGACGCAGGGTGTGTGTGCAGACGGCTGTGCGACCGTTCGCGGCACGAGCTTCGCTGGCGCCAACCCTGTGGCGCAACTCACGCGAATGGATTGACGACACGCACGCCGCCAAACCTCCTGCCGGCCTGCAGATCCTCGGAGTAGAGGACGTCGCAGCCGGCGAGCTGAGCCGCGCGGATGACGAGAGCGTCCCAGAAGGACACGGAGTCGAGCCGGTTGAGGTCTACGGCCGCGAGCACCAGAGAAGGACTCACGGTCACGACGTCGAAGGTCAGGTACACCTCGATACGCGCGCGGGCAGCGGCTCCATCGAGCTTCAGCTTCCTCCTCGCGTTGACGTAGAACTCCTGCAACACCTGAGTCGAGACGACGCCGGTACGCTCCGACATCGAGCGGCGCAAGAGATCGCGGGCAATTTCGGTCTTCGCTCCGGCGTCGCCATCGTCGGCGTACAGCAGAATATTGGAGTCGAAGAAGACGCTCACTTCAGCCGGTCCTCATACGCATCGTCCCGCCGGATGCGCACGCCCCCGGAGCGGCCGGTGGACGACGCCCACAACTCGTCGAGGACCTGCGCGCGAGCCGCGCCGTTGTGAACACCCGTCTCGGCCTCGAGGAGGTCACGCACGAGCTGATTCAGGCTCTTGCCGCGGCCCGCAGCAACGGCCCGTGCCCGCTCCGCCAGGGCTTCATCGATAGAGAGGGTCAGGTTCATGTTCACAGGTTACGTGCGCGCATGGCCCGCGTCAATTGGCAGATGCACGCCAAGGACGACGCGGCCATCCCACTGCCCGATACGTTGAACAAGGGCGGCTTCATCGGACGGCAGGCGTTGACGTGTACACGACGCTCGTGTACGGTCCGCGAGGGAGGACCGATGCTGCAAAATGTCACTTTCTCCGCGCACCCGACTGCCATCGCGAGCGCGCGCGCCAAGGCCCAGGCTGAGGGTCGCACGTTGAATGAGGTCTTTAGAAGCTGGCTCGAGGCCTACGTCTCTTCCGAGTCCCGGGCCGCTCGCTTCGATGAGGTCATGGCGTCACTTTCGCATATCACGGCCGGCCGACACTTCACGCGTGACGAAGCGAACGAGCGATGACGCTGGCGTTCATCGATACCAATGTTCTGGTGTATTCCTTCGATGGCACCGCGCCCGACAAGCAGGCGCGGGCGCTCGCCTTGATTCGCGACGCCTTGCGCTCCGGCACGGGCCGCATCTCGGCGCAGGTCATTCACGAGTTCACCAACGTCGCGATGCGCAAGTTCAGCCGGCCACTGACTGCGGCAGAACTCGGCACCTATCTGGATGCGGTTCTGTTTCCGATGTGCCAGGTCCCGTGGACGGAGGCGCTCGTACGCGATGCGCTCTCGCTCGCGGCAAGCCGGAACGTGTCCTGGTACGACGCGCTCATCGTCGCCGGCGCACGCGCGAGCGACTGTGCGACACTCTGGTCGGAGGACCTGCAGGACGGCGCCCGGTTTGGACCGGTGCGGGTGCGGAACCCCTTCCGGGCCGAGGAATAGAGGTCGAGGGAGTGCGGCGACTCGGCTACGCCCGAAAGTAATGCGCCTGCGGATGGTGCACCACGAGCGCCGTCGTGGATTGCTCGGGTACGAGCTGGTGCTCCTCGGTCAGCGAGAGCCCGATGCGCTCGGCGCCGAGCAGCTCCAGCAGCGGGCCCTGGTCCTCGAGCGCCGGGCACGCGGGGTAGCCGAACGAGTACCGCGCGCCACGATAGCGTCCCTTGAACCAGTCCGTTGGACCCGCGGCGCCGTCATCGGACGCGATGCCGAGCTCCAGCCGCGCGCGCCGATGCACCCACTCGGCGAGCGCCTCGGCGCACTCGACCGAGAGGCCGTGCAGGTAAAGATAGTCCGTGTACTTGTTGGCCTGAAAGAGCGCCTGCGCCGCCTCCGACGCGCGTGGCCCGACGGTCACGGCCGTGAGCGCGACGACGTCGACCTGGCCTGAGCCGAGCGGCGCGAAGTAATCGGCGATGCACAGTCGCTTGTTCTTGCGCTGCCGCGGGAGTCTAAAACGGAGCCGCTCGGTTCGACCATCCGGCTCGCGCCAGATCACCAACTCGTTGCCCATGGCGTTGCAGGGAAAATAACCATAGGCCACCTGCGGCTGGAGCAGCGCGTCTCTGCGGCAGCGCTCGGTCCACTCGGCAAACAAGGGCTCAACGGTGTCGCGAACCAGCGCCTCGTACTGTTCGAGCGATAGCGCGCCCTGCTTGAACTGCCACTGGCCGCGACCGAGGGCGCGCGTGTTGACGTGGGCGACGACCTCGTCGAGTGGGACCGCCTCGACCACGCGCGCGCCCCAGAACGGCGGCGCAGGCACCGGGACATCGGCGCCCGAGACGAGGAGGTGGTCGCTGCGGACGTCGTCGGAGACCGAGAGATCGGCCTGTTCGAGGGCGTCGTCGACCTCCTCTCGGACCGGGCGCTGGCCGATGGCGGTGAGCTTGCGCGGCTTCTCGGGGTCGACGATTTCGTCCATGAGATAGAGCCCGTCGAAGGCATCCGAGGCATAGTAGACCTGCCCGGTGAACCGGCTACGCAGGTCGTCCTCGACGTAGCGGCGGGTCAGCGCGGCGCCGCCCAGAATCACCGGCCACCGCGTGAGTGCGCGCCGGTTCATCTCTTCGAGGCTCTCCTTCATGACGACGGTCGACTTGACCAGGAGCCCGGAGAGCCCGATAGCGTGCGCATCGTGGCGCTCGGCGGCCTCCAAGATGACCTCGATCGGCTGCTTGATGCCCAGGTTGACGACCTTGTAGCCGTTGTTGGTCAGCAGAATATCTACAAGGTTCTTTCCGATGTCATGCACGTCACCCTTGACGGTCGCGAGCACGATGGTGCCGCGCTCAGAGCCCTGGACCTTGTCCATGAACGGCTCGAGGTGCGCGACGGCCGCCTTCATGACCTCAGCGGACTGGAGCACGAAGGGGAGCTGCATCTGGCCCGAGCCAAAGAGCTCGCCGACCGTCGCCATGCCCGCGAGCAGAAAGCGGTTGATGATCTCGAGCGGCGTCAGGCCCTGGGCCATGGCCTGATCGAGCGCCGCGGTGAGCCCCTCGCGCTCGCCGTCGACGATGTGTCGCGGGAGACGTTCCTCGACCGGCGCGTCGACGCGGACCTCGGCCCGCTGCGCCTTGACGCCCTCGAAGAGCGCCATGAACGCGTGCAGCGGGTCAACGCCGTCCACGCGGCGGTCGAAGACCAGATCCTCGGCCACCCGGCGCGCCTCGGGATCGATCTTGAACAGTGGCGTGATGCTGGCGGCGTGCACGATCGCCGCGTCGAGCCCGGCCTGCACCGCGTGGTGCAGGAACACCGAGTTGAGCACGTGACGGGCGGCGGGCTTGAGGCCGAACGAGATGTTCGACACCCCGAGCAGCGTATTGACGCCGGGCAGCTCGGCCTTGATGCGCGTGATGGCCTCGATGGTGGCGACGCCCGCCTTGCGGAACTCGGCGTCACCGGCGCCGAGCGTGAACGTGAGCGGGTCGAAGAAGATGTCGTGGGCGCGCACGCCGTACTCGCGACAGAGCGCGTAGAGCCGCCTGGCCACGGCGACCTTCGTGTCGACGTCCTTGGCCATGCCGCGCTCGTCGATGGTGAGCGCGACGACCGCGGCGCCGTACTCGCGGCAGAGCGAGAGCACACGGCGGGCCTTGCCCTCGCCGTCCTCCAGGTTGATGGAGTTGATGACGGGCTTGCCGCCGATCCACTGGAGCGCCTCTTCGAGGACGGGGGCCTCGGTCGAGTCGAGCACGAGCGGCAGCGTGACCTGGGTCGCGAAGCGGCGGAGCACCTCGCGGCAGTCGGCGACCTCGTCGCGTCCGACGTAGGCCACGCAGACATCCAGCAGGTGCGCCCCGCCCTTCTGCTGGCCCTTGGCGAGCGAGACCATCTCGTCCCACTTGCCGGCGAGCAGCAGGTCACGAAAGTGCTTGCTCCCGTTGGCGTTGGTGCGCTCGCCGACGAACAGCGGCGGTGGCTCCTGCCGATAGGTCGCCGCACTATAGAGGCTCGTGGCGGAAGGCTCCAGCACGGGCGTCCGCGAAGCGGGAGTGAGGCCGCGCATCGCCGCGACGACGGCGGCGATGTGCTTGGGGGTCGTGCCGCAGCAACCACCGACCGCGTTGACGCCGAGCACGCTCACGAACTCGCGGTGCGCGGCGGCGAGCTGTGCCGGCGTCAGCGGGAAGTGCGCGTGGCCGTCCCGGTTCTCGGGCAGGCCCGCATTGGGCAGCACGGCGAGACGCCTGGGCCAGAGCTTGGCCAAGGTGACGACGTGCTCGTGCATGAGGTCGGGGCCTGTCGCACAGTTGAGGCCGAGGATCTCGACGGCGTCGAAGGGCTCGAGCGTGACCGGCACGGCGGCGACCTCGGTCCCGAGCAACATCGTGCCCACCGTCTCGACGGTGACGGTGACCATGACGGGCACGTGCTGGCCCGTGTTGGCAAGCGCGTCTCGAACACCGAGGACCGCGGCCTTGGTCTGCAGGATGTCGAAGCAGGTCTCGATCTGGAGCAGATCGACGCCGCCGGCGAGCAACCCCTCGGCCTGCTGGCGATAGGCGTCGCGCAGCACCCGGAACGGCACCTGACCCAGGCTTGGCGCCTTGGTGCCCGGGCCGAGCGAGCCGGAGACAAACCGGGGCTGCTCGGGCGTGGTGTAGCGATCGGCTGCGCGGCGCGCGTTCTGGGCCGCAGCGACGTTGAGCTCGTGGCAGCGCTCGGCGACCCCGAACTCAGCGAGCACGAGCGGCGTGCCGCCGAACGTGTTGGTCTCGACGATGTCACAGCCGGCCTCAAAGTAGGCCGCGTGGATGCCCTCGATGACGTCGGGGCGCGTGACGTTGAGGATCTCCGGACAGTCCGGCACGCCGCCCCAGTCCGCCGGACCGAGCGCAGCGGCGTGGATCATGGTGCCCATGGCGCCATCGAAGACGAGCACGCGGCGGTCGAGGGCGTCGAGCAGGCGCGACATCAGGCTCCCTTTCGGCTGGCAGGGCGGTACAGGTCGCTGATGTAGTCGCCCAGCATGCGCGTGGCGGAGAACTTCGGCGTGAGCGTCTCGATGGACCGGCGCGCCATGCGGGCCCAGCCCAGGCTGACGCCGCCTGCGTCCTGGGCGTAGAAGAGCGGGACAATCTCGTCTTCGAGCAGTTGGAACAGCGAGGCCACGTCGGCCGCATCTTGCTCCGAATCGACGGCGTCTTCAGCCACGTCTTGGCCAATGACCCAGCCGTTGCCGATGTGGTCACTGGCCTCGCTCGCAACGATCGCACCCTCGGGCCACCAACCATCGGGGACCGAAACGTTCAGGCAGCCGTTCATGCCGGCCTTTTGACCGCTCGTGCCGCTGGCCTCGAGCGGGCGGCGTGGCGTGTTGAGCCAGACGTCGCAGCCCTGGACGAGGGCAGCGCCGAGCGCCATGTCGTAGTCGGGCACGAACCGGATGCGCCCCTCCGTTCGCGGATCGCGCGACGCGGTGACCACGAGCCGCATCAGCTCCTGGCCGAGCCGATCGGCGGGGTGGGCCTTTCCGGCGTATATGATCTGCACCGGGCGCGTCGGATGCGTGACCAGACGCGCGAGGCGATCGGACTCGGCGAGCAGGAGCGTGGCGCGCTTGTAGGGCGCAAAGCGGCGCGCGAAGCCGATGGTGAGGACGTCCGCTCTCAGCGGGGGCAGCTCGGGCTGGCGCTCGTGGATGCGGGTGACGAGTCGAGCGCGTAGGACGTTGCGCGCGGCGGTCACGGCCGCCTCGGTCGGGTGCGTGCCGAGCGCGACGATCTCGGGGGCGACCCAGGTCGGGACGTGGACGCCATTGGTGACGTGTCCGATGGACTCGTCCTGCCACATACCGCGCGTGATGCGGCCGTGAATTGCGCTGACGCCGTTTCGGTGCGCGGTGAGACTGAGCGCGAGGACCGTCATGCAGAACGGTGTCCCCTCGCGGCCGAGCTCCTTGCCGAGCTCGAGCACCGCCGACGCGCAGTCTCGATGCCCGTCGAAGGCGGCATAGAGGTGCTCCCACGTGGGGTGCAGGCCAAAGCGGTCGTGACCCGCCGGGACGGGGGTGTGGGTCGTGAAGACCGAGCGCGCGCGGACCGTCGCGAGCGCGGCCTCGGGTGTGCGACCGGCCAGCTGCTCCTGGTGGAGCCGCTCGGCCAAGGCGAACGCGCAGTGACCCTCGTTCAAGTGAAGGACGCGGTCCTGCGACAAGCCCAGGCGGTCGAGCGCACGCAGCCCGCCGATGCCGAGCAGGATCTCTTGGCGGAGGCGCGTGAGCCAATCGCCGCCGTAGAGATGGCTCGCGAGCGACCGCAGCGCGGACTCGCCGTTGTCGGGGACGTCGGGATCGAGCAGCACGAGCAGAACGCGCCCGACCCGCAGCATGCGCACTGCGGCGACGAGCAGGCCTGCGGGCGTGCCCACGGTGAGCTGCCATGGGGCGGTCTCGAACGGATAGTCCGCAAGCACGTTCTGATGTGGGAGCGACAGCTGGCGGCCGTCCGCGTCGACGCCTTGCGCGAAATAGCCGTGCGAGTACCAGAGCCCGACGGCGACGAAGTCGAGCCCGAGATCGCTCGCCTCCTTGACGTGATCGCCGGCCAGGATCCCCAAGCCGCCGGAGTAGATGGGCAGGGCGTCGGTGAGGCCGTACTCCATGCAGAAGTAAGCGACGGCGGGCGCATCGGCCGAGCCTGCGCCGGCGAGGTAGCTCTGGAGGTCCCGGTGCAGCGACTGGAGGGCGTCGTCCTGGCGCTGCGCGTGCACGGCCGCGGCGGCAGAAGCCAGGCCCACACGGCGGAGCCACGCCCAAGGGTTGCGCCGGACCGCTGCAAAACCTTCCGGGTCGAGCGCCTCGAAGAACGCCAGAGTCGGGCGGTGCCAGGCCCAGCGGAGGTTGCCGGCGAGCGCGAGGAGCGCCTGCGTGGGCTTGGTTTCGGTCGTCTCGGGTCCGGAAGCGATCATGGCGTTTCGTACGCGGGAGGCAGCCCTGCCGTCAAGGTGACCCGGTAGTTGGCGCGCAGTGAACCGTAGGTCTCGACCGTGCCCTTGGCGTCCGGCCAGCGGACCTCGACTTGTTCGACATCGCACGCCGCACCGAGGCCGAAGTGCAGCACCAGGTCATGCTGGATGCCGTAGTGCCCATGCCCGCCGCCGACCTCCTGGGTCTGCGTGACACCTCCGGCCGTGACGCGGACACGCGCGCCGATCGCGCTGCGGTTGCTACCCGGGCCACCCACGAGCCGAAGCTGGAGCCAGTTGGCGGTCGCGCCGAGCTCGTTGCGAAAGAGGTGCACCTCGGCCGTGGGGTGGCAGGTCGCATCTCCAGAGCAGCGTGAGGTGCCGTGGCCAACCGCGACGTCGAGGTCGCCGTCGCGATCGAAGTCGGCGATGGCGAGGCCGTGCGAGCGCGCGTGGTCGATCCCATCGGCGGGAGCGACCGGTTCGAAGCTCCCGTCGGGCTTCTGGTGGAACAGGAAGCCGCGCGTGCCGGGGTAGTCGGAGCTCCCGATGTAGACGTCCACGCGGCCATCCCCATCGAAGTCGAAGAGCGCGCCCGTCATGTCGCCGGCGTTCCAGTCGACCGCCCCCTTCCAGTCGCGCGTGAGGCCCGTCGTGGCGTTGCCGGGTCGCTTGAAGCTGCCGCTGGCGTCGTTGAGCAGCAGCTCGGTCGGATCCGAGGTCGAGCCGACGTCCCAGTGCACGATGGTGAGGTTGAGGAGATCCAAGTCGCCGTCGTTGTCGACGTCGCCGCAGACGGTCGAAAAATTATTGCCGCCCAGGCGAAACGGCTCCCGATCGGTGGGGTGGTTCCAGCGCAGCTTGGCCGGATCGGTACAGCCGAAGAAGTCCGGAGGTGGCGGCGTGCCCGCGCAGTCGGCCGCGGCAGGGACGAGCTTGCAGTAGCACTGAGCGTTGAGGTTCGTCCGCCAATCGACCTCGAGGTCGGCCGCGACGCCCGCAGGCACGGACGCATCGACGCGCCCGCCCTGCCCGTCCGAGCGCCAGAAGCCGTTGAAGAAGCGACCGTAGCTCGACGAGAGCAGATCGGGCGCACCGTCGCCGTTCAGATCGCACGCCGTGACGCCCCAGGTGTTGCGGTGCACCTTGTTCGCATTGATGAGCGCCAGCGTCGACCACGGCTCGGTCATCAACCCGAGCAGCGTCGTCTGGTCGGTGAACTGGCCCTTGCCATCGCCGACGTAGGCGCGATCGGGCAGCGTGTCGTTGCCGAGGGTCCCGTAGCCGACCCAGAGATCCAGGAGCCCGTCCCGGTCCAGATCGGTGAAGCTCGCGCCGCCGAGCGACCAGGTCCGTTTGGCCTCCCGCACATCGCCGCCTTCGGCCAGCGTGAAGCCGCCCTTGCCGTCGTTCAGCAGGACCTCGGTGCGATCCCCGGTGTCCTTCTTGGGGTCGGGGTTGACGTTGACTCCGGAGAGCGCGTCGAGGTCGCCATCGTTGTCGACGTCGCCGAATACGACCACATGCGCCGTGCGCCCCACCTTGCCATCGCGCGTGACGGTGAAGCCGGAGGCGGCGGTCCAATCGCTGAAGGCGAGCCCGCCGTCGTTGTGGAGCAGCCACGTGAGGCGACCGGCGCTGGTCGCAGGGTCGTCGCGTACGCCCTGAGCATGGGAGCGCACGGACAGCTCCGCGCGGCCGTCGCCGTCGAGGTCTGCCGCGGAGAGCCGGATGCCAGTGACGCCCAGGGCCCGCAGGCCCGCGCTCTGATCGGTGAAGGCCTTCTGGCCCGGGGTCCATGCGCTTCCGGCACGGCAGACGCGCGGAGGTCGGGGATCGCTCACGGAATCGTGGGTCTCGACGGGCGCTGCGGTGTCGGAGGCAGCGGACACGTCATTCGCGGCGCCTGAGTCCAAGACGCCGTCGCCGACGGTCGCGGCGTCGGTAGAGGCCGAGCGCGCGCCGGTAGCGCACGCGAGCGCCGTCAGGCCAAGGGTCGGCACGAGCAACGAGGGTAGGAGTCCACGCATCGCGCGGATTCTGGGGGGACGGGCCCGATTGTACAACCGGGCCCCACAGGACACCGCGATCAGGGCTTGAGGCCGCCGTCGACCCAGTCCTGAATGGTCTTGCCTTCAGCCGCAGGAAGCGGGCCCGAGCCGAGCGGCATGGGGCTACCGCAGGGCGGCGTGGCCGTGACCTTCTTGGCGACCTTGGCGCCCACCGTCTCGAGCTTGCCGCCGTCGTTGCAGCTTGCAGCCTTGGCCGTGAAGTCCGCGTAGGTGTCCAGCGCCTGCCCGCCGCTCTTGCCGCCGCCAGTGTGACAGCCCGCGCACTTCGCCTGGATGATGGGCTTGACGTCCTTCTCCCACGACAGCGCCGTACCCGTCGCGCCGCCACCCGTGGCGTCCGCCGTCGTGCCGCCACCCGTGGTCGCGTCTGCCGTCGTGCCGCCACCCGTGGTCGCGTCCGCCGTCGTGCCGCCACCCGTGGTCGCGTCTGCCGTCGTGCCACCACCTGTGGTCGCGTCCGCCGTCGTGCCGCCACCCGTGGTCGCGTCCGCCGTCGTGCCGCCACCCGTCGCCGCGTCACTGGCCGTGGTCCCACCCGTGCCGGTCCCGGCGTCCTTCGCCGCCTCGGTCGTGCTGCTCTTCTCGCAGGCCGCCACGCCCAGACCGAGCGCAAACGCCACAGTCGTCAGTCCAATCTTCCAAGTTCGCATGTCGTGCTCCCATCCCGAAAGGTCATTGCGACGCTACCGACCGAGCCCCATTGGCCTCGCGTCCAGCGCCTGCGTCGATTCCGGCGAACCCTAGGGATTCCGCCGCACCGCGTCAAGTTCCTGCTACGGCTTGGGCTGCCAGCGCGGCATCGCCTTGGGCGTGAGCGCGATCGGCGCCCGCATCACCGGCTGAAGGCTCATGGGCCCGTCACCCGAGGACGGCAGGCCGTCGTGGCGCAAGGTCTTGGGCAGCTGGACGCCCGGCTTCTGACCACCCGGAGGCAGCAGGCTGACGTGGTTGTGATGGTGATGGAACAGGTACCAGCCATAGCCCTTGTCCACCGTCTCATACGCCAGATACCCCTTCATCTTCGTGCACACCGACTTCGGCAGCCAGCCGCCGTTGCACAGCGTCGGCATGGCCTGCTCGATGAGCGAACCCACCTTGCCATCCACGCCGATGACGCGCAGCCGGCTCGAGGTCATGAGCGCGCCCAGGTAGATGGCGTTGCGCCAGAGGTCGAAGTTGTCGGGCGCTCCGGTGCAGTGATAGGCCTCCTTGCCGCCCTCGGCGTGGGGGCAAATGGAGCGTAGCTTGTTGTCCTTGGAGGTGACCTGGTAGTACGCGACGTCGATGTCGAAGCCGTCCTCGTGCGTGCCCTTCGGGTGCCCCGGATCGCCGATGGCGGTGCCCGGCGTGGCGCCGTTCTGCTCGCTCATGTCGCCCATCCCGAGCGGGAGGCCGTTACCGGTGTTCCAGGCCTTGGACATACACGCCGTATAAGCCGTCGCGTACTGCATGAGCATGACGAGCTCGCGGCGCGCCCAGCTCCGCCACTCGCTCTCGAGCTTGCCGGTCGCCGCACAGAGGCCGTTGCCGTCGCACTTCTTGCCCGCTGCGCACGGGTTGCACTCGCCGTTCAGCGGGTAGTCGTCCCAGCCCGAACCGGTGTTGGGCTCGAACGCGATGACCTCGCCGCAGTAGGCCTCTCCGCCCGTGCAGTCTTTGGCCGGCAGGTCCGTGCAGCTCGGCACGGGGCCCGTGGGTCCGTCACCGACATCGGGCATGCACGCGCCGTCCTTGCAAACGAGGCCCCCGGTGCACTCCGCCGAGGTCTTGCAGGGTGCGATCTCGCAGAGCCCGGTCTTCGTGCTGCAGACCTCGCCGGTCTCGCAGTCGGCCGGGACGCACGCGGGCACGCACGCGCCGTGATCGGGGCACGCGTAGCCGGGGGCGCAGTCGCTCTTGGTGTCGCAGGTCTTGAGGCAGAGCGTGGAGGCGTCCGACAGCTCGTAGCAGGAGCTTCCCGTGGGACAGTCTTCGCCCTGGCACTTCATGATCGTGCAGTAGCCGTTGGGCCAGCCCTCCGAGCCGTCGCTGAAGGTGGCCGGGATGCACGCCGCGTTGGCGCCGCCCGCGCAGTCGCCGTCCTTGGCGCACGAGGAGCCGACCGTCCCGTCGGGCGGCGGAATGGGGACGTCCGTCCCTCCGGTGGTCGAGCCGGAGCCCGTGCCCGCATCGGTGGCCGTACCGGAGCCCGAGCCCGAGCCGGAGCCAGAGCCGGTGCCGGCGTCGGTCGCGGTCCCGGAGCCCGAGCCCGAACCGGAGCCCGAGCCGGAGCCCGTCCCGGCATCGCTCGACACGCCCGTGGTGCCCGAGCCGGTGCCCGTGGGCGCGTCGTTGGTGAACGGGACCAGCGCATCGCTGCCGTTGCTGCCCGAGAGCGCGTCCGCGCCGCCGGTGGTGCCCTCCGTGCCGCTGCCGGTCGCCCCGGAGCCGCCCGTAGCAGCGTCACTGACGCCCTTGCCACCGCCTCCGGTCACACAGCCCAGGGCCGCGGCACCGAACGCCACCGTTACCATCGTCATCCAGGTCGTACGTCGCATGGGTCACCTCGCGTGAAGCGCGCGGCTTCTACCTGACCGCCTCGCGCGTGGCAACGAAAAAGAACACCGGACCAGGAGTGTGCGGCCCGTGGGCGCCCCGTGAAGTGCGGCCCGTTCCTTGCTGCTTTCGGTGCCACGACCGATACTCGTGCCGAACATGCACCAGCCCATCGCCAGCCTGTCTCTCGATCTCGACAACCTCTGGTCCTATCAGAAGACGCGCGGCGACCCGGCGTGGGAGGCGCTGCCCTCCTATCTCGACGTCGTTGTGCCGCGCTTCCTGGAGGTGCTGGAGCGGCGGGGTCTGCACATCACGGTCATGGTCGTGGGCCAGGACGCGGCGCTGGAGCGCAACGCCGGCGCCCTGCGCGCCATCGCGGACGCGGGCCACGAGATCGGCAATCACAGCTTCCGCCACGAGCCGTGGCTGCATCGGTACACCGACGACGAGATGGCCGACGAGATCGCCCGCGCCGAGGCCGCGATCGAGACGGCCACCGGGCGCAGACCGCGCGGCTTTCGAGGTCCGGGCTACAGCTTCACGCGGCGTACCCTCGAGGTGCTGCACGCGCGTGGCTACGACTACGACGCGTCCACGCTGCCCACGTTCATCGGGCCCATGGCGCGGGCCTACTACTTCATGACGAGCGGCCTTGACCGCGAGGCGCGCAACCAGCGCGACGCCCTCTTTGGCTCGGTGAGCGATGGGCTCCGCAGCATCGATCCGTATCGCTGGGACCTGGGCTCGGGCCGGTCAATCGTCGAGATCCCGGTTACGACGCTGCCGGGCCTCCGACTGCCCTTTCATCCGAGCTACATCCTCTACCTCGCGGCGGTCGCGCCCATGCTTGGAGACACGTACTTCCGGTCTGCGGTGCTCGCCTGCCGTGCCGCGCGCACGGAGCCGTCCGTGCTGCTCCACCCGCTCGACTTCCTCGATGGCCAGGACGCGCCGTCGCTCTCGTTCTTCCCAGCGATGAGCATGCCGTGGCAGAAGAAGGTCGCGGTCGTCGAGCGTGCTCTGGATGCGTTGCAGACGCACTTTCGTGTCGTCCCGATGCGCGCCCACGCCGCCGACATCGCTTCGCGCACGACCCCGCTCCGAGGGCCGCCCTGAGCGCTCTGCGTCGGTCGCTGGCGGTCACCGCGCTCATGCTCGCCGTCAGTGCCGCAGCAGAGCGACCGTACGCTGTAGTGTTCTCGTTCAACGACGCGGCGATCTACGGCCCCGTGGATGGCCACGCCACGCTCTACCCCATCCCGGAGCTCAAGCCGCCAGACTCGGTGGTCGAGCCGGTCGAGGTCGTCATCGACGACGACCCCATCCCCGAGGGGTACTGGCTGCGCCTCGTCTACGACGATCGCAAGCGTCCGCCCGCGGCGCGGCCTGGGCACGTTCGCGTCTTGCTGAACACGAAGGGCGACGAGTGGCGCGAGGTGCCGGCACGCCTCCTGGTGAACTTCGACGCCAAGCGACCCAATCACCGGGCTCTGTACGTCGCGATCACGGAGTCGGGTGTCTACGCGGTCGCGTTTGGCACGCGGCACCCGCCTCCGCCGGTACACGACGTCCTCGTCCGCGAGATCGAGCGCCACCGCCGCGTCGCCCTCGCCGCGCCGGGCACCGATCGCAGCCGAGACGAGGCCGTGCTCGCCGTGACGCGCGCTGCAGCCTCGGCCTTTCGCGCTAAGCTTTCGACGCTCCGAGTCTCCGCCACCGCGCGCGGTGGCAAGCTGGTCGCGATGTTCGATGGCCTGCTGGCCTTCTTCGGACGCGCGCCATCCAAGCCGAGCACGGTCGCCTGGAGCGCGAACGCCATCGTGCTCCTCGATCCGGACCTGGCCGCGTCGAAGCTCGCAACGCTCCGGCAGCCACTGCTGCGTGCGCTCTGGCACGCGAGCCAGGCGCGGCGCCGAGGCGTGGCGTATACCCGCGAATGGGTCGATCGGCTGCTGAGCGTCGGGCATGCGGATCATCCGCTGGAGCGCCGCGCGGAGCGCAAGGCGCACGCGGTTCCATCACAATAATCACGCGTGTCGGTAGGCGATGCCGGCCGCGCGACGGCGACCCAGGGTCTCGAGCTCGGCGCCCACGGCCTGCCGGGCACCCTCGACTCGCGCCAGCAGAGCCCGATCGCGTGCGAGGAACCCACAGGCCCACGCCCGAACGGTCGGCTGCACGAGGTGACCAAAGAGGGCCATGACGTCGCTCTCGCGCTCGGCCAGCACGCCGGGCACGGCCTCGGGGTCGTTGCCGTCGATGCACGCGGCGATCGCGGTCTGCGAGGCGTCCAGCCGGCGCATCAAGGTCTCCATGTGTTCAGTCAAGAACAACGTCATCCGTTCACCGCCATCGGTAGCGCGGTCCGTGCGGAGCGCGCGGCCTCGGCCCACGCGTCGCGCAGCGGCCGCAGCAGGCTCGTCACCTCGTCGAGTCGGGCCGTGTCCTGGGTGCGCATGGCCTCGAGCAACGTGCGGCTGCAATAACCATACAGCCACTGGAGGCGGTCACACAGCTCCGGCGCGTGTTCGGGGTTGAGCGTCGCGATGAGCTCGAACAGGATGTCCTGCGCGCGCCCGAGCTGCTCGCCCATCGGCCCCCAGCGCTTCTCGTCGCAGTGCCCTTTGGCCTGCGCGACCCGCTGAAGCACCCCGTCGTACATCATGACGATGAGCTCGCCGGGCGTCGCGGTCAGAATGCGGTTCCTGCGATACTGAGCGTGCGGCTGCATCAGTCCTCCCGGCCTCGCGGCCCGTCACCAGGGACATCGGGACCGCGCGCGAGGACTTAAATCACAGTGGCTTCGGGTGGACTTCGAGCTTGACCGGCAGCGTCGCAGGCAGCGGCTGGTCGGCGGGACCACCGAACACGCTCTTGACGAGCGACTCGATGCCCGCGCGGTCGATTCCCGCGATGGCAAGCACCGCGTCGATCAACGGCTTGCTCTCGAGCCCCCCGGCCAGCGTCCCGACGCCGAGAAGGCCGTCTGTAGCTAGCGCGAAGTCGAAGTCCGCCGAAAGCAGGCCAATCGTGCCCACCGTCGCGCCCGCGGAGTCGTGCACGACGAGATCGACGCGCGCGACGTGGGCGGTGAGCCGACCATCGGCGACGTCATCGTTCAACGGCACCTCGGTCCCCGCATCGGGCAGACCGTTGGCATTGGCGTCCTCGGCGAAGCGCACGTCGGCGCTCGTGCCGTTCATCGTGACCCCAAACAACAGGCCGGGCAAAAACCCGGTCAACACGCCGGCCGCCACAGGGCTGGCAGGCTCGAGCAGCGTGAGGTCCTTGGGCGTCGTGGCGAAGACCTTGGCCGGGACGGTGGTCCACGCGTCGGGCTTGGCGTCGAAGACATCGGTGATGAGCTCGGCGAGCTGCGCGTCGCGCCGAGTCCAGAAGAACGCCGAGCGCGTCTCCGACAGGTAGCCGATGGGATAGGCGGTCAGCGTCTCCGGCTTGGGCTCCGCGAGGATGGGCAACGGCTCGCGATAGGTGCCCTCGACGCGGGCGACCAGCGCCTTGACCTCGGCGGAGAGGGCCTGGGCCTCGACGAGCCGGGCGTCGGCGTCCGAGCGCTTCTTGTCGCGAATGGCGATGGCCCCTCCGTAGAGCGCGACCGCGTGCCGAACGCGGCGATGCAGCAGGCGATAGGCGGCCTGGACCTCGAGCCGACGTCGGCCCTCGGCGTCGGTCGGTGCGGCCGGACTGGCGATGGCGTCGAGCGGCGCAGTGGCCGCCTCGAGCTCGCTCGCGAGCGCGACCAGCACGTCATAGTCGCGGGTCTTCCAGGTCGCGAACGTCGCGGCGTCGTATCCAACGACCGTCTTGAACGCGATCTTCGGGCGCCGCGCGAGGATCCCGGCCGCCGCACCCGCCTCGTCCTGGGGCAGCTCGCCGCTGAGGTAGAAGAAGACCTCGGGGTTGTCGTGGTAGAGCACGCGCTCTTGAATCGCCGTGACCTTCGCGATGACGTCGCTCACGACCGCGCCCGCGGAGCCGTAGAGCGGTGCTATGGCCTTGAGATAGGCGCTCCAGGACGTCCCGTCCCAGGTCGCGCGCGTGAGGTGGTGGTCGTACTGCCAATAGGTCCACTCGCGGCCGGTCGTAAACGTCACGTGCCCGGCGACCTTGCGGCCTTTCAGCGTCGCGATGTCACGCTCCCGCGAGAGCCCGGTCACCGGCAACACCAGCGGGACGTTGTTGTCGAAGCCGAGCCACCACGCCGTCTCCGGGAAGAACACCAGCGTGCGCTTGCCCTCGGCCTGGTCGATGAAGGCCTTCTGGTGCGTGAAGTTCGTGCAGTCGTAGACGGGGGCAGGCGCGTCGAGCGTGTAGAACATCGTCGTGTGCACGAAGGCGCCCAGCGCGGTCGAGGCCTGGAGCGGCAGGTGAAAGAAGTACCCGCCGGCGTCGGCCTTGACCGAGCAGGTGATATGAATCCAGGCAAAGGGCGTCACCGAGGGGTGCTTCTCGGTGACGTGGGTCGTCGCCACATCGAGCCAGTGGAGCACGTCGGCGTCTTTGGGCTTGGTGAACTCGCTCGTGCCGATCTGGAAGCCGACGAAGTCGAGCCCCGAGGCCAGCAGGGCGTCCAGGCCCTTGCGGATGTCCGCGTCGGGATCGGGCGACGCCGTCGCGATGAGCTTGAAGGCGTGCTGTTGCTCGTCTGCGAATCCGACGACGGCGCCGAGGTGAATGCCGTAGCCCCGCGCCTCGGCGGCGAGCTCCTGCATATAAGGCGTCCAGGTGGGGAGATCGAGCGTCTTGAGCGCGTGGAAGAACAGGACATTCTGGCGGTTGCGGGCCATCCAACGGAGGTAGCGCCCGGCGCGGGCCCGAAAGTCGGCGTTGCCGGGCCGCAGGAGGTAGTCGCTCATGGGGATGGGGTGCTGCGTGTGCTCATGGAAGCCGCGCAGCGCAAACCGCGGCGTGTCCCAGGTCCCTGAGTACGTCGGGAGCGTGAGGTTCGGCGCGAGTGGGACGAAGTCCTCCTCCGGGTGTGGCCACAGCGCGCCGAGGTCCGCGGCGATCCGATAGAGGCCGTACATGGCCGCGACCGGGCCCTTGGCCTTCACGGTCACGCCGCGCGCGTCGGAAGTGAGGGCATAGGACTGGTCGTCGGGCGCGTCTGCGGCCCCGAGCGTCACCGTGATGGCCTTGCCGGTCGCGGTCGCTCCGACGGGGAGGACAGCGCCCGGTGCGCGGCCCGTGGCGCGCTCGACGACCGCGAGGAGGTCAGCAGCAGCCGCGGCGAGGCCGGCGTGGGACTCGGGAAACACGACGTCGAAGCGCAGCGCGCCCGACGCCGGTGGCAGCTCCGCGGTCGCGTCGAGGGGCACGACCTGAGTCGGGGTGCTCGCCTCCTCCTTGCACGCCACGAGTGGCAGCGACAAACACACGATGGACGCGACGGCACGAATCATCGGGCGATGGTTCAGCCGTTGGTCGGCGCTGTCAACGCACTTGTTCACACGACGCCACCAGCGGATGCTGCGCGCATGGACCCGCTCCCCGCCGCCATCGTGTGCTGCCTCTCCGGTACGGGGCTCG
Source organism: Pseudomonadota bacterium (assembly GCA_005776585.1). Classification (GTDB taxonomy): domain Bacteria; phylum Myxococcota_A; class UBA9042; genus SXOX01. The sequence goes on from SXOX01000273.1 coordinate 37,840, forward strand.
CCGTTGCGCGCGCGCTCGGCCGGCGCGGCGTACGGGTTGTCGGCGTCGACGCCGATCGGTGGTCGCTGGGCGCCCGCTCCCGCTACGTCACCGAGCGGCACCGGAGTCTCCCCATGGCGGGGTACGACGGCGCCGTGCTGTTCGCCTGCGGCGACCCGGAGCTCCGCGCGCTGGAGCCGCACCGGGCGACGCTGAGCCCGCGGTTACGCTTCCCGCTGGGAGGGGCCGAGTGGTCGGACAAGCGGCTCCTCTACCGGGCGCTCGCCGGGCAGGTGTCCCTGCCGCGCACCTGGGTCCCCGACACGGACGCGGACGTGCGCGCCGCGCTGCGCGAGGCCCGCTACCCGCTGTTGATCAAGCCGGCGGAGGGGCACGGCTGGCGAGAGCGGCTCGGGGCAAAGAAGCTCCTGGTCGCACACAGCGCCTCGGAGGCAGCGACGGCGACCGCGGCCTTTCCACCGGAGGCGTTCGTGCTCCAGGAAGAGGTTGCGGGGCCCGAGTCTCGGCTCGAGGTCTTCGCGACGCACATCGGACGCGACGGGAGTCACGGCCCCTGGGTCACCGCGCGCAAGCTGCGACAGTATCCAGCGCACTACGGGAGCGCCTGCGCGCTGGTCACAACGCGTGCGCCCGACGTCGTCCACGCGAGTCTCGAGGTGCTGCGGCGGCTCGACTACCGTGGCACGGCGGGAGTGGAGTGGAAGCGGGACTCAAACGGACGCCTCTGGTTCATCGAGTTGAATCCGCGGCCCGTACTGTGGATCGGGGTCGCTGAGCCGGTCGTGTGGGATGCCTACTGTGACGTGGCTGAGCGCGCCCGACCTGCGGCCGAGCCGGTGGCCCCCGGTCGCACCTGGAGCTACCTGGTGCGCGATCTCGTGCGAGCGGGGCCGGCGGCCTTGAGGCCTGTCGATGTGCGGTGTGAGTGGGCATGGGACGACCCGCTGCCCGGGGCGTGGTCATTGCTCCACGCCGCACGGCAGCAGGCGCGTGCCATTCAGGGCGAGCGGGGCGCTAGATCTCGGACTTGATCCGCATGCCGTAGAAGCTCTTCCAAACGAAGTACATGGCCACCGCGAGGAAGCCAGCGGCGAGCGCAAGGCGGGTGGTCGACTGCATCTTGATGGCGAGCTCGACGGCGAGGAGCCCGAAGAGCGTGGTGAACTTGATGACCGGGTTCATGGCGACCGAC
>SXOX01000274.1 GCA_005776585.1 Pseudomonadota bacterium
GTCACCGATCTTGCCCGTGCGCGCGGCGCGGACGATGCAGTCGATGACGTCGTGAACGCGGTCGTCGCTGATGGCGATCTCCAGCTTGACCTTGGGGACGAAGTCGATGAGGTACTCTGCCCCGCGGTAGGTCTCGGTCTTGCCGCCCGTGCGGCCGAAGCCCTTGACCTCGCTTACCGTCATACCCTGTATGCCGATCTCGCTGAGAGCCTCTTTCACCTCGTCGAGCTTGAAGGGACGGATGATGGCCTCGACCTTTTTCATGGGGACGATTTCATACACGACGCGGTGCGTCATGGCAAGCGCACTTTGCCTCCGCGACGTGCCGCGCTGCGTCATGCGATCGTGATACGTCGCAGCCCCAAAGGCACCCCCATCGCGCTTTTCTCGTTGACAGCCCCTGAACCGTCCCCTAGCGTTCCGCGTTCCGAAGGGCGTACCCAGGACCCTTGACCTCTGGAGGAATCAAAAATGCGTAATTGGATCATCGCGTTGTCAACCGCGACGCTCGTGCTCGGTGTCGGCTGCAAGAAGAAAGAGGAGCCCAAGAAGGAGGCTCCCCCGGCAGCAAAGAAGGAAGAGAAGAAGCCTGAGGAGGCGAAGCCCGCCGACCCCAAGGCCGAGGAGAAGAAGCCGGAAGAGAAGAAGCCCGAAGAGGCGAAGCCGGCTACTGCGAAGCCTGAGGAGAAGAAGCCCGAGGAGGCCAAGGCCCCTACGGCCGCAGCCGGTCCCATGTGGGGTCTGGACCTGCCCGCCGACGTCATCGGCATCGTCGGAACGCAGGGTCTCGACAAGCTGCTCGACCTCGCGACCGCCAAGGCGACCGCGTATGGCCTGCCGCAGGACAAGCTCAAGAAGGACTTCATCCTCGAGGCGCTCAAGGGCGCGATGAAGCTCAGCTCGCTCGACTGGCTGGCCACGGACAAGCCCATTCGCGCGTTCGGCTGGAACCCCAAGAAGGCGCAGAACAACGCGGTCGTCGTCCTCCCCATCAAGGGCAAGGACGCGCTCATCGCGGCGCTGCCGGCCGAGAAGAAGGCCGCTGTCGACGGCAACGAGTTCTCGTTCGAGCACCTCTTCGGGACGTGGTTCGTCAACTTCATCGACGGGCACGCCGTGCTCACGATGAACAAGGACGTCTTCGCCCAGTCCAAGGCGTTCACGACGGCGCTCGCGTCCAAGTGGACCCCCAAGGGCATCGCGGAGTTCAAGCTCGCGGGTGTCAACCTTCGGACGATCTTCGGTGCGGAGATTCGGGCGGGCCTGGAGATGGCCAAGTCCGCGGCCTCCAAGCTGGGTGAGGCGGGGAGCCCCCTGGCCGGCCTCGAGAAGTTCGCCGACTTCGCCTTCGACCTCATCAATACGGTGGTCGACGAGTCGGATGGGCTCTCGTTCGCTGTCGAGCTCGACGACAAGGGCAATATCACTCTGCCCGTCACGCTGGACGCCAAGGCCGGAGGCAAGATCGCTGGCTTCTCGAGCAAGCTCGGGAGCTCGGATCTGAGCTTCGCCAAGAACATCCCGGCGGAGGCCTGGTTCGTGAGCGTGAGCCACGTCGATCCCAAGTCGGCCGACGGCCTCATGGCCAAGGCCATGGATCTCATGGCGGGCTTCCTCAAGTTCAGCGACGAGGAGAAGACCAAGTTCGCCGACTCCATGAAGAAGATGATGGAGCTGACGGACGGCCAGGGCTGGTTCGGCCTCTATCCGGACGGTGCCTATCCCCTCGCCATGGGAGGCTCGTACGGCGTACTCGATGGCGCCAAGTACCGCGAGCTGGCGGATCAGTACATGAGCTTCATGTTCGGCAAGCTCATGGGCCTCGCCAAGGACAAGCTCCCGCCGCAGCTCCAAGCGCTCCCGACCTCGGACTTCAAGGCGCTCATCGCGGCGCTCAACGCCATCACCTCGACCCAGGGCCTCAAGCTCGAGGCGGGCAGCACGACGGACGCCGGCGTGACGGTCCAGAGCCTCACCATGGCGCTCGAGTCCTCGCTCATCGAGAAGCTCGGGGCCGAAGGCGCCAAGTGGACCAAGCTGCTCGGCACCAAGCTCGAGTTCGCCATCGCCTATGGCCCGAAGCACATGGGCTTCGGCATCGGTCCCAAGGGCGTCGCGGACGCCAAGCGCTTCGCGGGCGAGCCCACGCCCGGCCCGGCCAGCGCTCCAGGCCTCATCGCCTCGCGGCTCGCGAAGGGCATGGGCATGGTCGGCTGGTTCGACTTCAACAAGATGGCCAATGCCGCCAAGCCGCTCCTCCCCGCGTTCGAGAAGGAGGGCGGGCCCGTGGGCAAGGTGCTCGGTGAGCTCCCGGCTGGCCTGGCCGTCGGCTTCTACTGCGGTGGCGAGGGCAACACCCTCAAGTTCGGCATGGACGCGTCACTCGATGCGCTCGTGAAGGCCGGAAAGACCGTGGCCGAGATGACGATGCGCAAGCGTGAGGACAAGCCCGCAAACGACGGCCCCTCGCCGGCGGCTCCGGGCGGAGGCGCCGCTCCGGCGCACCCGTAAGCTCTCCAAGCACACCAAACGGCAACGGCGCCACCAGGAAGCTCCTGGGGCGCCGTTGTCGTTTGGTGATCCGAACGTGCCGACGGCGCGTTCAGATCGAGACACTGCGAGGGTTGCCCCTCACACCGACGCTAGGCCGGGGGCGTTGGCCGGGGCCGGGGAACCGGTGCCGGACGCCAAGAGTTCGCGCGACGCATGACTGCCTCCATCGAAAGCCTGAGGTACTTGCGCCAGGAAGCGACCCCGACCCGGCGCAACCCGAGAGCTTATGAGGCTTGTGGCCGCGGCGCAAGTGGCGCTCAACGCGTGACTCCACAGCGATGCGGCCGGCGCCGCCAACGCGTGGCTTGACATGGCCGGCCCGGTGCTCGATACGCCCGCCGTGCACGCTTTCGCGCCAGCCTGGATCGAGATCTCCCAGACCGCGCTCGAGCACAATTTTCGGACGCTTGCGTCGCTCGCACCGGCCAGCGTCTTGGTCGCGCCGGTCGTCAAGGCTAACGCCTACGGCCACGGAGCGCGCCTCGTCGCCGAGGTCCTCGCTGCGTCCGGCGCCGCGGTGCTGTGCGTCCACGACGTCGCCGAGGCGGTCGCCGTCGCTGATCTGGGGTGTCGGGTCCTGGTGCTCGGTCCCATCTGGCCGTGGGAGGCGGAGACCATCGCAAAGCGTGGCCTGGAGGTCGTCGTGGCGCAGACCGAGCCGCTCGCGTGGCTCAGCGCCGAAGCGGTGCGTGTCGGTCGCGATATCGGCGTGCACGTCAAGATCGAGACTGGGACCCACCGGCAGGGTGCCGCCCCCGCCGCGGCGACCACACTGGCCGCAGCGCTCCAGGCCACACCGGGCCTGCGCTGGGCGGGCGTCTCGACGCACCTCGCGGACGTCGAGGACGAGACAGAGCACTCGTTTGCCCGCGTCCAGCTCGACCGCTTCCACGCGGCCATGCCGTCCGTGCCGCCGAGCGTGCTCCGCCACGTCGCCGCAAGCGCCGGTCACCTCGTGCTCCCGGGAGCGCGCTACGACCTCGTCCGCGTCGGGATCGCCACCTACGGCCTCTGGCCCAGCGCCGCGACGCGTATCGCGACGGACTTGGTCCACGGCCCGGGAGCCGTCGTGCTTCAACCCGCCATGGCGTGGCGCGCGCGTCTCGCGTCGGTCGAGTCGGCGGCCGCCGGCGAGTGGGTGGGCTATGGGCGCTCCATTCGCCTGTCGCGCCCAACGCGCGTCGGGCTCCTGCCCGTCGGCTACTACGATGGATACGACCGTGGCCTGTCCAACGTGGCGGACGTGCTCGTCCACGGTCGGCGCTGCCGCGTCTTGGGGCGGGTCTGCATGAACCTCACCATGGTCGATGTGACAGACGTCGCCAAGGCGGCTGCGGGAGACGTCGTGACCCTGATCGGACGCGACCCGGACACCGGCGCCAACCTGCCGGTCGAGGAGCTCTCCGAGCGCTTAGGAACGATCCCCTACGAGGTCGTCAGCCGCATCCACGAGCGCCTCCCCCGCGTGCTGGTGCCATGACGGCCAGACCGCGACACGCTATGCTCGCCCTGTGAGTGCTGCCTCCCCTTCGACTTCGGGCCGCGTGGCGGCGTTCTTCGACATGGACCGCACCGTCGTGCTCGCCAACACGGGCCGCCTCTACGCGCGCGACCTGCGCCGCCGCGGTGAGATCGGCCTGGCCGCGAGCCTGCGGGTCGGCGTCGTACTGCTGCGCTACAAGCTGTCGCTGGTCGATATGAACCGCGTCATGAATGAGGCCGCGCTGTCGGTGAAGGGCTGGCCCGAGGCGGACATGGTCAGCCGCTGTGCGGAAATCTTCGACCGAGACGTCCGGCCCGCCATCTCCAGCGCGGCCGTCGAGGCCATCGAGAGCCACCGGCGCTCAGGTCACCGGATCGCGCTGCTGACGGCCTCCACGCAGTACATGACGCGGCAGCTGTCGGAGTGCCTCGGCATCAGCGACTACCTGTGCACGCGCCTCGAGGTCTCCGAGGGGCACTTCACCGGCGCATGCCAGCAGCCGCTCTGCTTCGGCGAGGGCAAGGTCACGTGGGCGAAGCGCTACGCCGACCAGCACGGCATCGACCTGGCCGCGAGCTATTTTTATACGGACTCCTACAGCGATCTGCCGATGCTCGAGGCCGTCGGGCACCGCCGGGTCGTCAACCCCGATCCGCGCCTGCGCCTGCACGCCTACCGCGCCAAGTGGCCGGTACTGCTCTTTCGGCGCTAGCTCGGATCGCAGGCTCCATCGCAAACGGCCTGGATCTCGCCCGTCTCCAGAAACTGCCAGAGCTGCTTCTGGCCCACTGGGAGCTGTCGCAGCAGCCCGTGGGTGTCGTTGGCCTTGGGCGGCGGCGCCGTGGGGTCTGGATTCGTGGGCTTACCGAAGTCGAATTCCACGAGCCCGTTGCCCGCGAGCGGATAGGGCACCTCGGCCATACCCCACACGGGCCGCACGGCGGGCGTCAGCAGCTGGGCCCCGATCGTCCGCCCGAGCAGGAACGACACGTGATTCTCCACCTGCGCGTCCTCCTTGGCCACATGCAGAAGCACCCGGTGCGGCGGCGTGTTCGGGAACGGCGGCTCGGTCATCCGGCCCGCGTACGACAGCGGCTCCAGCCGATCGAAGGCCGTCTGCATCAGCGCGAAGATCGTCGCGAAGTCCGCCCAGTCCGGAAAGACGGCCTCGAGCACCAATTGAAACGTCGTGAAGTCCACGCTGCGGTTGAGCAGCATGCTGAACGCGCAGCCGGGTACGCCGAGCACGCCGCGCGTGACGGTCGGGTGCGTCGCCATGATGAGGCTCCCGAACGTCCCGCCCTGCGAGTTGCCGTAGTAGTAGACGCGGGCCGGGTCGTAGGCGGGCGCCCCGCTCCGGGTGAACCGCGGATCGGTGTCCTTGGCGAAGCGGCCGATCATCATCTGCGCGATCGCGTGATGGTTGACGATGCCTTGGAGGGTCTTCTCGTGGAGCTGCGGGAACTTGCCGATGTCTGTGCCCAGCACGACGGCCCACACGTTCACGTCGGACTCGGACATGCCCTGCATGTCGATGCTGACGACGATCGCGTTGCGCTCGTTGGCCATCGCCTTCATCCAGCCGTTCTTGGCCTCGGCGCGTGAGCCGAACAGCCCGTGCCCGTACTGCAGCACGGAGGCCTTGGGCTGGGTCGGGTCCAGCGCCGTTTTTGGGAACTGTATATCGAACGCGATCGACTCGAAGCCGTCGAGGACCGGCTTGCCCTGCGCGTCTCGGCGGATGCGGCGCAGCCCGTCCTTCGGGCCGTCGAGGAAGCTGGGGATCTTGGCCGTGCCATGGACGATCTTGGCCGTGGGCGAGTCGCCGCCGAGCTCCTCGACCGAGTCGATGGTGTACTCCGGGCCCTCGGTGCCGATGGCGGTGAGCATCGCGTCGCGCATCGTCAGCAGCAAGCCGGTGGCGTTGGCCTCCGTCGCGGTCGTGAAGTCGAAGGCCAGCTGGAGCTCGGCGCGGGCCACGCCTGCGGCCTTGAGTACCGGAAAGACCTGCGTCTCGAAGTGATCGCGACGGGCGTGGACGCCCTTCCAGCGGCTCGCGGTCCCATCGCGCAAAGCCAGGAAGCCCGGGTCGGCGGGGAGCGTCACCCCGTCGCCGCTCCGAAGCCCGCGCACCGCCACGACGAAGCGACGTCCAAACGCCAGGCGGCGCCCCGGGCGCAGCGTGACCACCGGCAGGCTCCCCTGGCGTGCGAAGTGGTCGAGCTCGACGGAGTGCGCGACTCGTTCGCCGGTGGTCGCGTCGATGAGCGCGGTCGCGTGGTCGGCCAAGAGCGACGGCCCGAGGTCGTCGACCGTGGCGAGCGCCGTCGCGGCGGCGAGCGTCGCTCCGGGCAGCGCCAAGAGGATCGGCGTCGCCGTCGAGAAGCCATCGTGCTCGGCGAAGCCGCCCGGGTCGAGGCTGCCCGCTGCCGCGGCCACGGGGAGGCTGTTCGGCTGGAACTGGACGCGTCGCAGGCCATCGACGCCGAGCACCAGGAAGCGATCGGACGGAAACGGCAGGAGGCAGTGCGCCGTCCCAACGTTCTCGCAGTCGGCGTCTCCCTCGGTCTCGACCACGCCGAAGTTCTCGCCAATTCCGGGCACTACCTCGGCCGCCACGTCGGCGCCGGCCTCGGCCGCATCCTGTGGCGCGAGGTCGGGTGCCCCGCCGGAATCTGCCGCGACGTCGCTGCTCGAGATGCCGACCTCCGCGGACGCGTCCAATGCGCCCGAGCCCGACGGGCTGCTCTCCGACGCGCAGCCGAATCCGACCGCCAATGACCACACCGCCACGCACCGTCGCACCATGCTCGCCTCCTCGACCCGCTTGGCAGGCTCCGCACTCCGAATTCCACGTTCGAATCGTGAGTGTCAAGCCGCCTCGGTTTCATGTCGCCCCGACGGCGCGAGGTCCCCAGCCCCTTTCCGCTCTTGTTCGACGATCCCGAGTTGCGTACCCTGATCGTGGGGCGCGTATCGGCGCGCGTGGTTGAATCGGCTTACTGAGGTAATTGATGCGCCAAATCTCACGCGCTCTCGCGCTCGTCTCCTTGACCGCCGTCCTGGCCCGATGCGCCGACGGTGATGTGGCCTCGACGAGCTCCGTCGCGGATGAAGGCGGCGTGCTACCGGCGGCGGATGCTGAGGCCGATGTCCCGAAGAAGCCCGACATCGGGACACCCGGCGCAGGCGCGGACGGCCTGACCCTCGTCGATGGTGTTCCGTTCGGGAGCGGCGAGTCCGAGGAGTGCGGCACGTTCTCCGCTCCCTGCTCGGCGAACGCTGACTGCTGCTCCGGCTACTGCGTCGAGACCCACGACGGATTTCAGTGTACGAAAGAATGCATCGACAGCTGCCCTGACGGGTTTCAGTGCAAGACGGTCTCCGGGATGGGCTCTGACGCCGCCCGCATCTGCATCCCCAACCTGAGTAAGCTCTGCCAGCCCTGCGAGAAGGATCTCCAGTGCAACGGCGGTGAGTGCCTCATCATTGGCGTCGGCAAGCACTGCTCCTACGACTGCGCCACCGAGCCCTGCCCCGACACCTACGAGTGCCAGACCATCAACGGCCAGAAGCGCTGCCTCCCCAAGAACGGGAGCTGCGACTGCGACGCCACGACGACGGGGACCAAGCGGCCGTGCGCCAAGAAGAACCAGTTCGGTGTCTGTCCCGGCTTCGAGACCTGCGGCGGGGCGAGCGGCTGGAGCCAGTGCGACTCGCCGACGCCGGCCGCGGAGGTCTGCAACGGCCTCGACGACGACTGCGACGGCATCGCCGACGACGGCCTGCTCGATCAGAGCAAGCCCTGCAACAACACGAACGACCTCGGCGTCTGCCAAGGGGTCGCGACGTGCCAAGGCGTGGCCGGCTGGGTCTGCAACGCCGCCGTGCCCGCCGCCGACCTGTGCGACTACCTCGACAACGACTGCGACGGAGAGACCGACGAGGCCTTCAAGAACCTCAACGGGACGTACATCGACGACCACCACTGCGGCAAGTGCGGCTTCGACTGCGAGGGGCTCTTTCCGAACGCCGCGGCCAAATGCGACGGCAACGAGATCACCGCGCAGTGCAAGATCACGGCGTGCGGCCCCGGCTACTACAAAGAGAACGACTTTCAGTGCCTGCCGGAGCTGAACGCGACCTGCCAGCCATGCCTCGTCGACTTCCAGTGCGGCGGCGGTGTTTGCGCCAAGGTCGACGACGCGGGCCACTGCGTGAAGTCGTGCGCCAAGGGCGAGGGCTGCCCGCAGGGCTTCCTCTGTCTTCCGGCGACCGACAAAGCGGGCAAATCCATCGGCCAGGCGTGCCTGCCCCAGACCGGCGTGTGCGACTGCGGACCCGCCCAGGCCGGCCAGAAGCGCCCTTGCACGAGCTCGAATAACGTCGGCAAGTGTTTCGGCTTCGAGGTGTGCGACCCCGTCTTTGGCTGGTCGACCTGCGATGCGCCACTCGCAGGTCTCGAGGACTGCAACGGCCAGGACGACGACTGTAACGGCCTCGTCGATGACGCCCTGCCCGCGTCGCAGCCCTGCCAGAACACCTGGCCAGGCGTCGGCACCTGCGTCGGCGAGGCGCTGTGCCTCGGACCGGCCGGCTGGGTCTGCAACGCGGCCACGCCGACGGCCGAGGTGTGCGACTACAAGGACAACAACTGCAACGGCGAGGTCGACGAGAAGTTCAAGGACAAGGACGGCAAGTACGCCACGACGAAGCACTGCGGCGTCTGCGGAAACGTCTGCACGGTGGCGATCCCGAATGCGTCGGAGATCAACTGCGACGTCTCTGCGACGACCCCGCTCTGCGTCGTCGAGAGCTGCCAGACCGGCTACTACGCGCCTAACCCGTACATCTGCCTCAAGCAGGGCGCCCCCGAGTGCCGCGCCTGCATCACCGACGCCCAGTGCGAGGGCCGGCAGTGCGTGGTCATCGATGGCGGCAACTACTGCTCGCCGCCGTGCGAGGACGCCTCCGACTGCCCGACGGGTTACACGTGCGGCACCGCTCTCGACCCCGACACGAAGGCCAACGGCAGCTTCTGCATCCCACAGAATGGCTCGTGTGACTGCAACGCGGACACCGCGGGCGCCCACAAACCCTGCTCCATCAAGAACGACCTGGGGACGTGCGCGGGCTACGCCATCTGCGATCCGGCCGTCGGTTGGTCGACCTGCTCGGCCAAGGCGGCATCGCTCGAGGTCTGCGACGGCGAGGACAACGACTGCAACGGCATCGTCGACGACGGGCTCCCCGACTCGAAGCCGTGCGAGAACACCAACGGCTTTGGGACCTGCACCGGGAAGGCGCTCTGCCTCGGAAAGGACGGCTGGGTGTGCAAGGCCGGGACCGCAGCGCAAGAGGCGTGCGACTACCTCGACAACGACTGCGACGGCACGACCGACGAGGACTTCAAGACGGCGGACGGCAAGTACGGCTCCAACGAGAACTGCGGCCAGTGCGGCGCCCCCTGCGGCGGCAATATCGTCAACGCGCTATCGGAGACCTGCGACGCCAAGAAGGCCAAGCCGCTCTGCGTCGTCGGGGAGTGCAAGCCCAACTACTTCAAGATCAACGACTTCCAGTGCATCGAGAAGCCGAGCGTCTCGTGCGTGCCGTGCCAGGACGACACCCAGTGCTATGGCGGCAACTGCGTCGCTATCGGGAGCGGCAAGGCGTGCGCCGAGCTGTGTAGCAAGGACTCGGACTGCGTGTCCGGCTTTGCCTGCGACGGCAAGAACTGCCTGCCGCTGTCAGGGACCTGCGACTGCACGGAGGCCACCAAGGGGCTCAAGAAGTTCTGCTCGGTCAGCAACGCGGCCGGTTCCTGCCCGGGCTTCTCCACCTGCGATCCCAAGACCGGCTGGAGCGCCTGTGACGCGTTCACGCCGGCAGCGGAGACCTGTAACGGCCAAGACGACGACTGCAACGGCGTCCCCGATGACGATCTGCCCGTCTCCAAGCCCTGCGAGAAGGTGAACGCGAACGGCAAGTGCACGGGCGAATCGGTGTGCCTCGGGCCTCTGGGCTGGGTCTGTCAGGCCGCGGAGCCCGCCGCGGAGGCCTGTGACTTCAAGGACAACGACTGCGACGGCGGGACCGACGAGGTCTTCAAGAACGCGCTCGGCAAGTACGCGGCGCAGGAGCACTGCGGCACGTGCAACGCGACTTGCGGCGGCGCCATCGCCAACAGCGCCACGGAGAAGTGCGACATCACGAAGGCCATCCCTCAGTGCGTGGCCACCGCGTGCAAAGACGGCTTCTTCCTCGTCAACGAGTTCCAGTGCGTGAACGCGCCCAACGTGGGGTGCAGCCCCTGCGTCGGCGACGACACGTGCTTCGGCGGCAAGTGCGTCGCGCTCGGGCCCTCCAAGTTTTGCCTCGAGACGTGTGACGCGCAGAAGCCGTGCAAGACGGGCTACTCCTGTCAGGGCGGCCTCTGCAATCCGTCCAACGCGTCGTGCGACTGCACCGCGTCCTCCGCGGGGCAGAAGCGCACCTGCACGCAGACGAACGCGCTCGGCACCTGCCTGGGCATCGAGACGTGCGATCCCGCCCTGGGCTGGAATGGCTGCACGGCCAAGAAGCCCGACGTCGAGTCGTGCGACGGCAACGACAACGACTGCAACGGCCAGATCGACGACGGGCTCCCGTTTACGCAGACCTGCTTCAAGAAGAACGTCTATGGCCAGTGCTCGGGCCTCGCGCAGTGCTTTGGCTCCAAGGGCTACGTGTGCCTGGCACAAGAGCCCGGACCGGAGGAGTGCGACTTCAAGGACAACAACTGCGATGGCGGCACCGACGAGCCGTTCAAGGACGGCTCCGGCCGGTACACGACGGCCCTCCACTGCGGCACCTGTGGCAACGCCTGCGGAGACCAGTACCCGTTCTCCGCGACCGAGCTCTGCGACGCGTCGACGACCGTGCCCCAGTGCATCATCGAGACGTGCGAGACCGGCTACCTCAAGCTGAACGACTTCCAGTGCCTGGAGATCCCGGACGTCACGTGCGCGCCGTGCGCCACCGACGGAAATTGCTTCGGGGACGTCTGCTCGCAGGTCGACACAGGCAAGTTCTGCCTGCATCCCTGCGGCTCCGACCTCGACTGCGCGCTCGGCTACGACTGCGTCTCGGGCCTGTGCCGGCCGAAGAACGGGACCTGCGACTGCACCGACGCGACGGCGGCGACCAAGCGCTCCTGTTTCGAGACCAACGGCCTCGGCACCTGCTACGGCTTCCAGACGTGTGACGTCGCCATCGGGTGGGGCACGTGCGACGCGCATCCCGCCTTTGGCGAGGTCTGCAACGGCCAGGACGACGACTGTAACGGCTTCATCGACGACGGCCTCCCCTCGTCGCAGGACTGCAGCTTCCAGAACCAGTACGGCACCTGCGCGGGCAAGGCCGCGTGCTTTGGCTCCGTCGGTTGGTTCTGCCAGGCTCAGAAGCCCGAGAAGGAGCTTTGCGACTACAAGGACAACGACTGCGACGGGCAGACCGACGAGGACTTCAAGGACGCCGACGGCCGCTACACGCAACAGGCTCATTGCGGTGGCTGCGGCCAAACGTGCGACGGCGCCATCATCAACGGTATCGCGAAGTGCGATGGCTCCAAACAGGTCCCCCAGTGCGTCGTGCACTCGTGCGGCATCGGCTGGGAGAAGTACAACGACTTCCTGTGCGTGCCTCAGAAGTCGAATCTCTGCGAGCCGTGCTCGACGGATGAGAACTGCATCGTCGAAGGGTCGCACTGCGTCCCGCTCAATGACGGCTTCGCGTGCGCCTCGGCGTGCGACAAGGCGTCCGACTGCCCGTCGGCGTTTCTCTGCATCGACGTGGGCCTCGGCGTCGACGAGAAGCAGTGCGTGCCCGCGACCGGCTCGTGTGACTGCGATGGCACGAACCTCGCGCTGCAGCGGCAGTGCACCGAGTCGTTCACTCCGACCGGCGGTGGTCCGACCCAGACGTGCTACGGCACCGACTACTGCACCGCGAGCGGGTGGTCAGGCTGCACGATGCCGGGCGAGGCCTGCAACCTGGTCGACGACGACTGCGACGGGCTAATCGACGAGAACTTCAAGAATCAGGCCGGGAAGTACACGTCGGATGCGCACTGCGGGAAGTGCAATCGCAACTGCACCACGCTGAACTTCCCGAATGCGGGCGGCCTCTGCAACGCGACGCTCGACGAGCCGGACTGCGCCATGGTCTGCAACGTCGGCTTCTTCGACACCAACGTGAACCCGACCGACGGCTGCGAGTGCCAGCTCCTGTCGCAGACGGACCACCCGAACGGGCTCGACGAGAACTGCGATGGCATCGATGGCGAGGTCAACAACGCCATGTTCGTGGCCAAGAACGGCGCCGACGCGAACCCCGGGACCATCTTTCAACCCAAGCTCACCATTCAGGCCGGCATCGACGCCGCCAAGCAGAAGGGCAAGCGCGACGTCTACGTCGCGACGGGCGTCTACTCCGAGAACGTCCTGCTCGCCGCGGGTGTCAGTGTTTACGGCGGCTATAGCTCGAGCTTCCTCATCCGGGACAGCCTCCTCTATGAGTCCGCGATCCTCGGACAGGCGCCCAACGCTGCACAAGATCGGCTGGGCGCGGTGACGGCGCTGGACATCAACGGCACCGGGACCGTCACGCGCTTCGACGGCTTCATCGTCTTCGGCTACGACGAGCAGCAGCCGGGCATGTCGAGCTACGCCCTCTACCTCAAGAACGTCGACGCGCGGCTCCTCGTTATCGGCAATCGCGTGTTCTCAGGAGACGGCGGTCCGGGCGTGCCGGGCGACAATGGCGTCAAGGGCGACAACGGCGCGGACGGCAAGTCGGGGACGAACGCCCAGGACGTCGGTTCGTGCGCACAGGCCGCCAAGCTGACCAATGGGGGTGGCGCGGGGAGCAAGCTGTGCGGAGGGAACAACGTGGGAGGCGGCAAGGGCGGCGATGGCTACTGCCCCATCTATGTCCCGAGCTCGCAGAACGCCGCGGAGAGCGGTGTGGCTGGCAACAACGGTGGTGGAGGCGGTGGCGGCCGCGGATATGATGGCATGATGGCGCCCTTCTTCGGCGCTGGCGCCTGCTCCGATGGTGCCGGGTGCGGCTCCTGTCTCATTCCGGAGAGCAACCTGTCGATGTCCGGAAGCGACGGCACCGACGGGCCGAGCGGAACCCCCGGCGCTGCCGGCCCAGGGTGCAGCCAGCCGGCGGGAACCGTCAGCGCGGGGCACTGGCTTGCGTCGACGCCTCGCCACTAGATTCGCCTCAGGCGGGCAACGTGCGATTCAGCGTGTGCGCCTGGCGTGGCACGTGCCGCGATCGGCACAGAGGAATTTTTCCGGCTGCTGTCGATTCCGCCACGCGCCGTTCGACGAC
>SXOX01000275.1 GCA_005776585.1 Pseudomonadota bacterium
CGCGTGTTCATCTCGAGGAAGTAGAAGTTCTCCTGCGCGTCGCACAGGAACTCGAAGGTGCCCGCGCCTTCGTAGCCGATGGCCCGTGCGCCGGTGACGGCGACCTCGCCCATGGCGCGCCGGGTCTCGACCGACAGGTTGGCCGGCAGCGCCTCCTCGATGACTTTCTGGTGGCGACGCTGTACGGAGCACTCGCGCTGGCCGAGGTGAATCACGTGGCCGTGCTCGACGCGGTCGGCCATGACTTGCACCTCGATGTGACGCGGTCGCAGGATGGCCTTCTCCAGATACACGCTGCCGTCACTGAAGGCGGAGGTGGCCTCGCGCACGCACGACTCGAAGGCCTCGGTCAGCTGTGCCCGATCGGTGACGAGGCGCATGCCCTTGCCACCGCCGCCCGACGCGGCCTTGAGCATGATCGGGTAGCCGATGCGCTCGGCGACCGCGTGCGCCTCGGCGGCGTCGCGCAGCGGCTCGACGGTGCCGGGCACGACGGGCACGCCCGCGGCCTGCATCGCCCGACGCGCGGCGGTCTTCTCTCCCATGACGGCCATCGCGCGCGACGGCGGCCCGACGAAGACGATCCCCGCGGCGTCACACGCATCCCGCAGCACCTGGGACTCCGAGAGGAACCCGTAGCCCGGATGAATGGCCTCCGCCCCGGTGGCGCGCGCTGCGTCGAGGATCCGCTCGACGACGAGATAGGATTCGCGCGAAGGCGCCGGCCCTATCAAACGCAGCTCATCGGCGAGGCGCGCATGCTTCCCGTGCGCATCGGCCTCCGAGGCGACCGCGACGGTGCGAATCCCGAGCTCGTTGCAGGCGCGAATGACGCGACAGGCGATTTCACCCCGATTCGCGATGAGGAGTTTGCGAAACATGGGCCGCACTTGTAGCTGAGCCAGAGCGCGACGGCAACGGCCTCACGCTACAGAAACCGCCTGCCGGCCGCCTGCGCGCGCAGCTCGGCGCGGACGTCCGGGTGTGCCACCGCGATCAGCGCCTCGGCGCGCTGGCGCACGGAGCGGCCCCAGAGGTCTGCGACGCCGTGCTCGGTGACGACCCAGTGCACGTCGCCGCGGCTCGTGACGACCCCCGCGCCCGCCTCGAAGCTCGCCGTGATGCGGCTGATGGTCCCGCCCTTGGCCATCGACGGGAGCGCGATGATGGGCCGGCCGCCAGGTGCACGTGCTGCGCCGCGGATGAAGTCGACCTGGCCGCCGATGCCAGAGAAGAACCGGCCACCGACGGTGTCCGCCGCGACCTGGCCCGTCAGATCGATGGCGAGCGCCGAGTTGACGGCGACCATGCTCTCGTTGCGTGCGATGACCGCGGGATCGTTGGCGAATTGGCTTGGTCGCATCTCTACGATCGGGTTGTCGTCCACCCAGTCGTAGAGCGCGCGCGACCCCATGATGAAGGAGGTGACGATCTTGCCCGGCAGGAGCGTCTTCTTGCGCCCGGTGATGACGCCCGCGGTCGCGAGGCGCATCACGCCGTCGGAGAACATCTCCGTGTGGACGCCGAGCTCTTCGTGTCCGGAGAGCGCAGCGAGCACCGCGTTCGGGATGGTGCCGATGCCGAGCTGCAGCGTCGCGCCGTTCGGAATGAGCGACGCGACGTTCCGTCCAATGGCCAAAGACACTGCATCCAGCGGCTCGGCGTTGAGCTCGAAGAGCGGCGTCTCCACCGGCACCAGCGCGTCGATGTCGTCGAGCGACAGGAACGAATCGCCGTGCGTGCGCGGCATGTTCGGGTTGACCTCGGCAAGCACCAGGTCCGCCGAGTCCACGGCCGCGCGGACGATGTCGACCGAGACTCCGAGCGACACGTAGCCGTGATGGTCGGGCGGGGAGACCTGGACGAGCGCGACGTCGACCCTCACGCGACCGGAGTGGATGAGCGACGGGATCTCGGACAGGAAGACCGGCATGAAGTCGGCACGCCCGGCCTGGACGGCCTCGCGGACGTTCGCGCCGATGAAGAACGCAGTGTGGCGAAAGCGATCGCAGTGCTCGGGCTTGACGTAGGGCGCGGGACCCAACGTGAGCAGATGGACGATGTCGTTGCCACGTAGGTGGCTACCGTGACTGCACAGGGCCTCGACGAGCGTGCTGGGCTCCGCGGCGCCAGAGCCGATCAGCAGCCGGGTCTGCGGCCGGATAAGCCGGACGGCGTCAGTTGCCGTCATGATCTTCTTGGCGTAGCGCGTGGCGAGGTCGGACAGAACGCGATCGGCGAGGGTGCTCATGGGGCGCCGAAGTAGGGCAGGGCGGCGCGCGCGTCAAGCGTCGGCGCGGTCTGGGCGCGCTTGACCTTCCCGTCAGCGGCCGCTTTGCTGGGGCCTGTCATGGGCGTGAGAGCAGTAGCGGGGGCCGGGGTGTTCGGCGCGGCGGCGACGGTCTCGCTCTGGACGGCGACGGCGGGCTCGCGGCTGCCGCCGTCGTGGTTTTCGCACGGCGGCGCGGCACCCGTGGTCATCGGTCCGACGCCCCGAGGTCTCGTCGATACCGCGCCCGAGACGTGCGCGTCGTGTCACGCGGAGATCGCCGCCGAGTGGCGTGGGTCACAGCACGCGCGGGCCTTCACCGACCCTGTCTTTCAGGCCGCCTACGCCCTCGAGCCGCTCGTGTTCTGCCGCAACTGTCATGCGCCGGAGAACTCGGGCCGCGATCCGACTGGCGCCGCGGCGGCTCTGGGCGTCGCATGCGCCGCCTGCCACGTGCGCAACGGCACCGTGCTGACGGGCGCGACGCCGCGACCTGATTCGCCCCACGCGGTGGCTCCAGGAGGGCTCGAGTCCGCCCGTTTCTGTGCTGCGTGCCACCAGTTCAACTTCGTGAGCCCCGATCGCCATGGTCGCTTCACGGAGACCGCGGAGGTGCAGCAGGACACCTTTGGCGAGTGGGCGCGCAGCTCGGCCGCCGAGGACGGCGTGACCTGCCAGCACTGCCATATGCCGTGGGTCACCAGCCCGAACGGTCGGCGCCACCGCAGCCATGCGTTTCCCGGGGGATGGGACGCTGACTTCGTTCGCTCCGCGGTCTTCGCGCACGTCACCGCGACCCGCGAGGGCGAGGACGTCGTCGTGGTGGCCACCATCGAGCCGCGGGCCATCGGTCATGCGTTTCCGACCGGAGATCTCTTTCGACGTGCCGAGCTTCGGGTCGCCGCCGGCGGCCAGAGCAGCGTGCTGCGTCTCGATCGCCAGTTCGAGGACCACCGCGTGCTGCGGCCCGGCGTCGGCGTCGTCATCGAGCGCCGGCAGGTCCGGGATACGCGCGTGGCGCCGCCATCGGGTGAGCCGGCGATCGCGCGCACGCTGCGGCTCACTGCCGTCGCTGCCGCGATCACCGACGTGCATTGGGCGCTCGATTATCACATCATGCCCACGCCGATGACCGCGGCCTCGCAGCACGACGAGGCGCCTGTTCGAACGCATGCGCTGCAATCGGGAGTGGTCCCGATCGCCACGCCAGCCGTCCCAGCGAGTCCAACACCGAGGAGCTTCGAGTGAACCTGAACCCCACGCTTCGAGCTGCCACGCGGCTCATCACGGCCGCACTCGGCACTGCCGCAATCGCTCTCGCCAGCACGGGCGCGCGCGCGGCCGCACCGGCGGTGCCCGACGCGCCCAAGGTCCCCGACGGCCTCGAGAAGAAGGTCAAAGTCGCGCTCGGGGTCTTCAAGACCATGCAGAAGGAGTGTCGGGGCGGAGGCGGTCGGAACCCGGAGCCTTACGACGACGAGCTCTGCCCCAAGCTCGCAGCTCGGCTCGTGCAACTCGGCGAGGCCACAGTCCACGCCTATGGTCAATTCTACGTCGAGACGGGCAAGGCGCTGCCCGATAGTGAGTCGGAGTCGTCGATTCACAAGGCCCTGAAGCGCAGCCGGCAGTCCGCGGTCGTCATCTATGGCCTGCGCTACTTGAACAAGGCCGCGGCGAGCAAGGCCTACCCGGCGGACTTCCTGCCGACGGAGCGGCTCCTGGCCTTCGTCACGGGCTGGAACGCGACCGCGCCTGCGCCATGGGTGGACCCTGTCACGCAGCAGTACCGCCGGAGTACCGCGGATGCTTGGCTCCGGTGGTACGCGGCCCACGGTCAAGAGACGTACGAGCAGTGGCGCAAGGGCGGCCTCGAGGCGATGCGGAAGGACCTCTCGAGCGCGGATATCGCGGTCCGCTGGAGTGCTATCAACGTCCTCATCAATCAGACGGCCGATCGACCGTTGGCGCTGTCGTCGCTGCGCGCGGTGTTGAAGGATCCGCGGCTGCCGAACGAGGCGGCCTACGAATTCGCTCACATGGCCAAGCTGGCCGGGATCAGTCCGGAGGACATTTTGAGCGCGAAACACGCACGCAAGGCGGCACGCAAGTCGGGTGGGGGCGTCGCGACCAAATCGGTCGAGACCGTCACTCCCGACCAGAAGGCCGCTCGGGCGATCGCATTGGTACGGCAGTGCGATCGTGAGTTCGATCGGATGCAGGTCGACCGCGCCAAGGCTCGTTGCGCCAAGGCCCTCGAGCTCGATCCGGGCAACGTCCAGGCCAAGCTCAGCATGGCCTGGGTGCAGCTCGAGACCGGGGACATGAAGGCGTTCAACAACGCGGTCTCCGTGATTCCGTACAACGAGGTCTATTATGGTCGGGTCCTGCTTCTGCAGGCTGCCGGCCATCTGGTTCAAGGCAAGCCCGACTTCGCGCAGATGTCACTCGTGGAGGCAGCGTCCTTCGGCCATGCCGCCTCGCCCGCGCGCGCTCGCCTTCAACTCCTGGCTGGCAAGGCGCCCTCGCGCGCGTTCATGAACCACATCGCGCCCCGCTATCAATGCTGGAAGGGCAAGAGCGAGGACGAGGCCAACAAGTTCCTCGTGCGGCGCGGCCTCCCCGACCCGAAGGTGTTTCTCACGACCCTCGAGCGGGCCACGCCCAAGGAGCGCGCCAAGTGGGACAAGGCGCAGCTCAAGGTGTGTCCCTGGGGCGGCAACGTCGGGCAGGTGAAGTAGCCCATGGATCGCGTCGCGGTCGCGCTCAGCGCCGTCCTCGCGGCGTGCACCGAAGAGCGCGTCATTGTCTACACGACGGTCGATCATGGCGCTGCCGTTGCGGACGTCCCTGACGCGGGCGCCGTTGCGTCCGCAGATTCAGGCGCGGTCGTCGAGCTGCCGAAGGCTCCGTCCACGTTTTCTGTGCCCTGTCCGGCGGACCTGGCCGTGTTCGCCGAGACGGAGCCCAACGACCACTGGTCGAAGTCCAACGACCTCGGCCTGCCGAGTGCACCGGGCTTCTGCGTGCAGGGCACCGTGCTCTGCGGCAACGACGGCAAGGACGGCTACGCGAACAAGGGCGACCACGTCGTGTTTCAGCTGGCGGCTCCGGCCAACGCCACGCTCGCGCTGAGCTGGAAGACGAGCTCGGACTTCGACCTGCTCGTGTCGTCGGACTTCGACAAGGGCTCGCTGCTCGTCACCTTCAAGAGCGGCATCGGCGTGGCGGAGGGGGGCACGGCCGCGCTCGTGGCCAAAACGCCGTACTACGTCTCAATCAACTGCTGGGACGGCGCGCCCGGCGACTACGCTCTGGTCGTGCGCTGGTAGCCGCGATTTTCTTGCCCCCGCGCGCCTCCGCTCCGACAGTCGGCCGGTGCTCGCTGGGTCCATCACCGCGCTCATGGGGCTCCTCGTCGTGCTGGGCCACGCCACGGTCGAGCCTGTCGCGCGCTCGGAGTCCATTGGCCACCCGTTCAGCGGCCGGCTCGCGGGCGCCGTCCGGCTTCCAAACGCGGGACCCGGCTTCGTGCTCTTCGACCTCACGCGCCACCGTGGCCTGCGCTGGGCGACGGTTGAGTTGGTCGCCGCCGTTCAGCACGTCGCACGGGTGACGCGCCGCGACGACCGCGCGCCGCTCGTGGTCGGCAATCTCAGCGCGCGCCACGGTGGCGACATTCGCTACTCCCGCTCGCACCGCACGGGCCGCGACGTCGATCTGGGCCTCCCCATGCGCGACGCGACGGGCCGCTCGGTGGCCTCGCGCTACTACCGTTTTCTCCCCGATGGTCGCTCCATCGAGGCCCGCGGTCGCTACCGCTTCGACGCGGTGCACACCTGGGACCTCCTGCGCGCCTTCCTCGAGAGCCCACAGGTCGAGGTGCAGTGGTTCATCCTCAACCCGGCGCTCGCCCGACGCGTCTTGGACGCGGGTCGCGTCGCGCGCGCCCCGGTGGCGCTGCTGGCGCGCGCCGAGCGCCTGCTGACGCTCCCGCGCTACGCGAATCTACACCGCAACCACCTGCATGTGCGCGTCCTGTGCTCCGACGGTCACGAGCGGTGCGACCATGGCGGACCGGTCTGGCCATGGACCCGTCGCGCCGCCCGCCCCGCTCTGGCTCTGGGCCGTACAGGTCCCTAGGGTTGCTCGACAGGGCAGTTCACGTTACAGGAATCTGGTGGTGCGCTCTGAGTCCACCGGAATCTGCCCGTCGTGCTCGGGTGACGGCCGCATCGGCGATGCGTGCCCAGAGCGCGCCTGCGCCAACCGGCTGATCCACTTCATCCCGGTCGAGCACGTCCTGCGCAACGCCAAGCTCACTCCCAGCCAGGCCGAGCCGCTCGTCGGGCGCTTCGTGGGCGACCACCTCATCGTCGAGCGCGTCGGAAAGGGCGGATTCGGCAAGGTGCTCCTCGCGCTCCAGCGGCCCCTCTACAGGCTCAAGACGGCGGTCAAGCTGCTGGAGATCGAGTCGCGCGACAAGAATACGGCGCGGGCCATGCTCGAGAAGTTCGAGAACGAGGCCGCCGCGCTGGCGGTGCTCCAACACCCCAATATCGTCAGGCAGCTCCAGTACGGCATCTTGGAGCACGATGTCGGCGTCGCCGAGCCGTTCCTCGTCATGGAGTACGTCGCGGGTTCGCACACACTCGATCGCGAGATGCGCGACCCGGTCCACGGGCCCAAGCGCATGGAGCCGACCGTCGCGCGCCACATCCTCAGCCAGATGCTCAATGGCCTCGCTGCCGCGCATCAGCAGGGCATCATCCACCGCGACGTCAAGCCGGAGAACGTGCTCTTGCAGTCGGTAGTGGGCGATACGCACCACGTGAAGCTCGTCGACTTCGGCCTCGCCAAGTTCGTCGCCGATAGCAACATGACGAGCGCCGTCATGGGCACGCCGCTCTACATGGCGCCCGAACAGCTCGCTGGAACCGCGGTGGGCCCCTACACCGACCTGTACGCCCTCGCCGTCATTACGTTCGAGCTGCTGGCCGGCAAGCACCCCTTCGAGTCCGAAACCACCCACGAGATCATTCGCAAGAAGCTTGCGCCCGACTTCGACCCGCTCTCGGTGGCCGGTGAAGGGGCCCTTACTGACGCGGCGCGGCGTTTCATGCGGAAGGCGCTCGCCACGGACCCCTTCGATCGCTTTGGCAGCGCGGACGAGTACATGAGGGCCATGGCCGTGCTGTTCGAGCCGGCGCCGCACGCGAGCGGTGCGCGGCCCCTGCCGCCCGCGGCGACGGTCGAGCCACCGCCGCGAGCGGCGTCCATGCCACCGGCGGTGACCTCCCTGGCGCGTGGGCCGTCGCGCGCGCCTTCCACGGTCGAGGCCAGCCGTAGTCCTCCGCGGGCGGCTCCGACCGCCGAAGCCGTTCGGGCTGCGCCGCGCTTCACACGCGAGCCCGACCCGCCACCCGCATGGCGTCCATGGGCGCTCGCAGCGGTAGCGGTCGTCTTGCTCGTGGCGGTGTTGCTTGGCGCCCGCGCGTGGAAGCGGTCTCGGCGTGCACCGCAGGCACCGGTGGCCCTGGCGGTACCCGAGTCCGCGGTAGCCGAGCCCGAGACCTCGGGGCCGACGCCCCCTCAGCCCACGACACAGCAGCCGACGCCCCCTCAGCCCACGCCTGCGCCGATCGATGCCGGCAAGGCGCCTCCCCCTCCGGTGACTGCCAAGGCGCCCGAGCCTGTCGTGGAGACGCCCCCAGGCGAGTTGGATGCCGGGCCGCCCGCGCCTCCGACGCTCCCCGCCGGCTTCGTGCGCGTCGACGCCGGCGAGTTCGTCATGGGCTCCATGGCCGACGAGGAGGGCCGGGCGCGCGACGAGATGACGCACCTCGTCACGCTCACGCGGCCGGTGTGGGTCGCAACGACCGAGGTGACTCAGGCGGAGTGGCGCACGCTCATGGGCACGAGCCCGGCGCTGCAGAAGGACTGCGACGATTGCCCGGTCGAGCGCGTCTCTTGGTACGACGCGGTCGCCTACGCCAACGCGCTGTCGCGCCGCGACGGCGTCGAGCCCTGCTATGCGCTGCTTGGCTGCGTGGGTCGGCCTGGCGGTGGATGCTCCGGGACGCAGTCCACGTGCACGGGTGATTACCACTGCGCGCGAGTCGACTTTGGCGGTGTCGGCTGTTCGGGCTATCGACTGCCGACCGAGGCCGAGTGGGAGTACCTCGCGCGTGGCAAGGTCGGGGGGCCCCGCTATGGCGATCTCGCGAAGACCGCCTGGACCAAGGAGGACGCGGGGGCGCGACCGCAGCCGGTGCGTCAGAAGCGCGCCAACGCGTACGGCCTGCACGACGTGCTGGGCAACGTCTGGGAGTGGGTCCAAGACGGCGAGGCCGCCTACGCGACGGAGCATGTGACCGATCCGGTCTTGGGCGGCGCCGCGGCCCGACGCCTCGTCCGTGGCGGCTCGTGGCTCTTCGAGTCCGGCTACGCGCGCGCGGCGGCCCGTTACCGGATGGAGGCCGCCAACCGCTCGTCGGACATCGGCCTGCGCGTCGTCCGCGTCGCGCCGTGACCCTGTCGCGTTTTTCGCTTCGCGCTTTGGCTCGCGCTGGCTAGACTCTGGCCCATGCTGCGACCCGGTGTTCATGTCCTCGTCGTGGGCCTCGTCGCCTGCTCCAACGCCGGTGGCGGCGCGGGCAGCCAGCGCTTCGGGGCCGATGGCAGCGCCATCACGGGTCCGGGGGGCTTTTGGGTCGCGGACGCCACCGACGGCGGAGGCGTGCTCTCTCCGTCCGGCGATCTCGCCCAACCCGTCGATGTCGCCTCGGCCATGACCGACACGAGCGTCGCCACGACCGATCCCGGCCAACTGCCGACCGACGTGGCCGCCCCCGTCGATCTCACCGCGCCACCGGTCGATGCCAAGCCTTGGGACTACCTGCTCCCGCCGTGCGGTGACGAGAAGGTCGTGCTGTCCGGAACGCTCGAGCAGGCCACCGTGCTGCTGGTCATGGACCGGTCCGCCAGCATGAAGGGCCAGAAGTGGCTCGACGCACAGGCCGCGGTCAAGGGCACGCTCGACGCGTACGCCAGCGCCATTCGGTTTGGCCTGCTGCTGTATCCTCAAGAGACCGGCGAGTGCGCCGTCTTTGGTAGCCCCGACGTAGACTTTGCGCTGTCCAACGGGGACAAGATCGCGAGCGCCATGGCCGCCGCGGCGCTCAAGGGCGGTACGCCCACGGGCGCGGCCATCAACGCGGCCCACGCGGTTCTGAACGTCATCTCGGGCAAGCGCATCGTCATCCTCGCGACGGACGGCAAGCCCACGTGTATCACCGACTGCACGAGCTGCACGGCCGTGGCCGCGGGCGGTTGCGTCGGAGGCTCGTGCTCGCTTTGCACCAACAAGACCACGTGTACGCAGTCCATCATGGCCTCCGCCGTCGCCGCGCTCAAGAGCGACGACGTGAGCACGTATGTCATCGGGATCGCCGGCTCTGGCAGCGCGGCGACGACGCTGAACGCGATGGCGGTCGCCGGAGGCACGGCGCTGCCGGGGACCACGAAGTACTACGCGCCAGCGACGGCCGACGAGCTCACCCAGGCATTCGCGGACATCGCGGGTCAGGTGGCGAGCTGCAGCCAGAAGCTCACGCCAACCGCGGGCTTCGTGTCCCTCGTCCTCGAAATCGACGGCAAAAAGGTCACGAAGGACCCCACCCATCAGGACGGCTGGGACCTGTTGCCAGGCCACGTCCTCCAGCTCTACGGCTCTGCGTGCGCACAGGCGACCGCGGCCGGCGCCGACGTGAGCGTGACCTACGTGTGCAAGTACGCGGACAAGTAGCGTTGACCGCAGCCTGAGCGCGCCTATATTCGCCCGACCTCGCGGCCCCATCCGCCCGAGTCGAGGAGCACCTCCATGGCTGAGAACACCGTACGCAAGACCGTCATCATCGGCTCCGGCCCCGCGGGCCTCACCGCCGCGATCTACGGCGCCCGCGCCAACATGCAGCCGCTTGTGCTGGAGGGCCCCGCGCCGGGCGGTCAGCTCACGACGACGACCGAAGTCGAGAACTTCCCCGGCTTCGAGCACGGCATCCTCGGTCCGGACATGATGGACGTCCTGCGTCGCCAGGCGCAGCGCTTCGGCTCCGAGCACGTCTACGGCACCGTTACGGCGGTCGACCTGTCGCAGTGGCCCTTCAAGCTCACCGTCGACGAGGAGCAAGAGGTCCTCGCGGGCACCATCATCGTGTCGACCGGCGCCTCGGCGAAGTACCTCGGCCTTCCGAGCGAGCAAGCGCTCATCGGCTACGGCGTGAGCGCCTGCGCCACGTGTGACGGGTTCTTCTTCCGCGACAAGGAGCTCGTGGTCGTCGGCGGCGGAGACTCCGCGATGGAGGAGGCCAACTTCCTGACCAAGTTCGCGACCAAGGTCACCGTGGTCCACCGGCGGGATGCGTTCCGTGCGTCCAAGATCATGCAGGATCGGCTGCTCAAGAACCCCAAGGTCGAGGTGATCTGGAACACCGGCGTGACGGAGGTGCTCACCGAGTCGGGCAAGGAGGTCACCGGCGTGGTCCTCGAGGACCTGCGGTCGGGCGAGAAGCGCAAGTTCCGCACCGACGGTCTCTTTCTCGCCATCGGTCATGAGCCCAACACGGGCTTCCTCCGCGGCCACGTGGCGCTCGACGAGCAGGGCTACATCGTGGTGGACGGCACCGCGACCAGCGTGCCCGGCGTCTTCGCGGCGGGGGACTGCGCGGACAAGAAGTACAAGCAGGCCATCACCGCCGCCGGCATGGGCTGCGCGGCGCTGCTCGATGCCGAGCGGTGGTACGAGGCCCGGGGACACTAGCGCTTGGCGCGGCTCGCCGTCGTCGTTCCCTGCCGCGACGCGCCCCAGCTCGAGTTGTGCCTGCGCGCGCTGCGGACCGGGTCGCGGCGCCCCGACGAGCTCATCGTCGTCGATGACGGCTCCCGGACCGCGCCGTGGGTACCCTCGGACGTGCAGCTCCTGCGCCAGCCGCACCGCGGGCCCGCCGTGGCGCGCAACGCGGGCGTGCGGCTCACTACCGCCGAGATCTTGATTTTTGTCGACGCCGACGTCGAGGTCCGGACCGACACGCTGGCCCGATTCGAAGCGCTGCTCCACAGAGAGCCAGCGATCGCCGCCGTGCAGGCCATCTACGCCGCCGATTGCCCCGTCCCCACGTTCGCCGCGCGGCTCCAGAACGTGCTGCAGCGCGAGAACCTGCTGGCGGTCGGGGATACGTTGTTTGCCGGCCTGTCGTCGTTTTGTGTGGCGCTCCGGAGGGAGGCCTTCGAGTCCGTCGGTGGCTTCGACGAGCGCTTCGACCGGCCCACGATCGAGGATGACAACCTCGGGCTCGCCCTCGCCGCGCAGGGGCGGCGCATCGTGATCGCCCGGGACATCGAGGTCCGGCACCACGCCCGGCCAACGGTCCCTTCGCTGCTCTTGCGCATGGTTCGCATGGCCGAGGATCGTGTGCAGACCGCGGAGGACGCCGCGGTGCTCCCCACGCGCACGCACCACCGGCCGGAGCTCCTGGTCGCGACCGGGCTCATGGGCCTCGCAATGGTCTCGAGCCCCGCCGTGCCCGTGGCGTTGGCTTTGAGCGGGGCCGCCATCGCCGTGCAATCGCGGTGGCTCAAAGCGGCCAAGGACACCTACGGCACGCGCTTCGCCGTCGCCGCCGCGCCGATGCTCGCCGCACTCCCCGCCGCCGCGGCCATCGGGGTCCGCCGCGGCCTCGCGCGCCGTCTCAAGAAGCTCGTGTAGTTACGCGCCCATCCCGGGCCACGGCCACGTGCCGAGGCTGGGGTCGGTCGACGCGTCCACCGGTCCGGGGGCGTCGCCAAACGTCTCCTTCGGCGGATTGAAGTAGCCATACCGCAGCTTGGGAAAGCGTGCGCGCAGCCGAGCCATTACGGTGTCGAGTCCCACGCCGCGCCCGTGGCGACCTTCGCCGAGCGCCCGCGTGTAGCTCTCCGGGTCCACGTTCAGGTTGCGCATCTGGATGAGATCGACGCCGACGTCCGCGATGAAGGCCTCCAGTGCCGCGATCTCGGGCTCGCGATCGTTGACCCCTGGGAAGACGAGCAGGTTGAGCGAGACGAAGCCGCCCTTGCGCTTGACCGCCATTCCCGAGGCGCGCACGTCGTCGAACGCGTAGTTGCGCGGCCGGTAATACCGCGCGTAGGTCTCCGGGTCGGCCGAGTTGAGGCTGATGCGAATCGACCCGAGTCCCGCGTCCATGAGCCGGTCGACGGTCCCGGGCAGCGACGCGTTGCTGTTCAGGTGCACGGTACCGCGCGCGGTCTGAGCGCGGATGCGCCGGATGGTCTCCTCGATGACGTCGCCCCGCAGCAGCGGCTCGCCCTCACAGCCCTGGCCGAACGAGACGACGGCGCGGTCGACCCGCGCGATGTGCCGGAGCGCGACGTCGGCGATCTCCTCGGCGTCGGGCGCCTTCACGATGCGCTCGTGCGCGGCCTGGCAGGAGCCCGCGGGCTGCAGCGAGATGCAGCCGAGGCACGCCGCGTTGCAACCCTCTGAGAGCGGCAGCGGCGCCTCGAAGCGGCGAAGGAAGTAGTTCTGCGCCGCCCGACAGCCGTAGGTGAGCGCGCACTTCTCGATCTGCTGCAATAGTCTATTCTCGGGCCACGTCGCGCGTTCTTCGTGAACGTTGCGCTCGATCTTCTTGCGGTCGAACCGCCACGGATCCTGCCGTGGCTCCGGATCGACCCGCATCGCCGTCGTCACGAACTGGCCGTTCTGAAACCCCATCGCGCTGTAGGCGTACAGCGGCAGGATGGGTGCGCCAGGCGCCGCGCGCTCATAGGCGGGGTGCGCCAGCCGCAGCCAGGCGGGCGCCAGGAACGTGCTGACCGCTACGTGGGGCCCGTCGAGCACCTCGATTCGGCCCGTCGTGGGATCGAGTCCGACCGGCCGGCGACCCGGAAGCACGAAGAGATCGCTCCCCCGGGGCACGCTCACCAACGGGCGCGACGCGACCGGCTCCGGGCCACCACCGGGATCGACCAGCATGTGCAGGTGCGGGTGATCGAAGATGCGACCCTTGGCGTCGGCGTAGACGAGCCGCGGTGCGGTGGAGGAGGTCGACCTGAGGCGTTTGGTTGCTGCGGACGTGCCCATGGCGCCCGCGAGGTTAGGGGAGCCGAAGCAGCCCGGCAAGCGAATCAGGTTGCGCGGCCCAAGAGGAGGCGCTAGCATCGAACTATCGCTCGTTTTTTTGTCCGGCTCCGCGGAGCCGCGCCACCATGGTGGCGGGAGGTCCAATGAAGCGAATCGAGATGACCCTCGGCGGTGTGATGACACCCACACCTCCGCCCAGTGTTGCACTGAACGACATGGCCGCACTCGCCGTGGACCGCATGTTGGAGGCCCACTCCGGCTGTGTCGTCGTCCTCGCGGAGGAGGACCAGAGGATGGTCGGCATCTTCACCGAGCGTGACTTTCTGTGTCGCGTCGCGGCCGAGGGACGGGATCCGGAGACGACGCCCGTCGGCACGGTCATGACCCCGAACCCGGAAACGCTCGGGCTCAACGACTGCGTGACGTATGCCATCAACAAAATGGTTATCGGCGGCTACCGCAACGTGCCGGTCACCGATGACTTCGGAGACGTCGTCGGCCTCGTGAGCGTGCGTGAGGTGATTCGCCACCTCGGGCACGTGTTCGGCGCGCTGGACACGCCGGAGCGCCTCGACTCCGACATCCCGGAGTGGACGGACGTCGGCGGGGCCGGCTGAGGAGGACCCCATGCTCGAATCTCTCGCTTTTACCCCCATCTCGCAGGTCGTCCGCTCACCGATGATGCTCGTCTCGCCGGAGACCAGCATCGCGGTCGTCGTGGCGCGCATGCGCGACGAGCACAAGAGCGCGGTCGGAGTCGTCGACGGCTTCGGTCGGCTCATGGGCCTTTTCTCGGAGCGCGACGCGCTGATGCGCCTCGGTCACGCGGCTCCCGTGCTCGGCGCCCGGGCTGTGGGCACGCTCATGGCGCGCGACGTCATCTCGCTGCGTGCCACCGACTCGATCCGGAAGGCGCTCTTCCTCATGCAGGCGCGCGACTTCCGGCACCTCCCGATCGTCGACGCCGACGGCCTGCCGACCGCCATCGTCGCGCTGCGGGACATCCTCTGCTACGTCGCCGACTTCTTCCCGCGCGAGGTGATGAACCTGCCACCCGAGCCGCGCCTCGAGGCCTACGCACTTTCCGGAGGTTAGACTCCGCGCGCGGCCTGAGTCATGCCGTCGGCCAACGTGAGCATTGGCGCGTAGCCCAGCACGCGACGTGCGGCGTCGATCCGTCCGAAGGCGTCGCGGCCGAGTTCGCCCGCCATGTCGAGGAAGCCAAGATGGCGACCCCAGGCCCGGTGACTCAGGCGCGCCCCGAGCTCTGCGATGCGGGAGAGCCCGAGCGGGATGGAGACGAGCCTCAGAGTCACGCCGAGCGCGGCGGCCATCGCCTCGATGAGCTCCGAGGTCGAGTGCGGTCGCGCATCGCCAATGAGCAGCGCGCCGCCGAGCGGTTCACGCCGCTCGGCGAGGAGCAGGGCCTCCACGACGTTGTCGACGTGGACGTAGCTCCGACGCCGGTCGAGAGCGCCGCGGAAGACGGGCACCGCACCGCGCGCGACGAGCCGCATGAGGCGCGCCATGCCCTCGGTCTGACCGGGGCCATAGAATGGACCGGGCCGCAGGATCGTGGTCGGAACGATCGTCGAGAGCAGGACCTGCTCGGCGTCGCGCTTGCTCTCGGCGTACGCAGTTTTTGGCGCCAGCGGCGAGGCCTCGTCGAACGCGACGTTGGGGTCCGAGTTGTGCCCGTGGACGCTCAAGCTCGAGACGAAGACGACGTGCTCCACGCCGAGCCGCTCGGCCGCCGAGGCGAGCTGGCGCGTGCCATCGACATTGACGGACGTGTAGTCCCGCACCGTGCGCGGATGCCGCGCGGCCGCCAGGTGAAACACGGTCCCCACATCCCGTAGCGCCGCAGCGACCGCGCCCGGATGTCGTACGTCGCCAAAGACCAGCTCCGCCCCGGCGAGGACCTCGAGCGCCGCGGTCTTCGACCAGTCGTCGCGGTAGACCAGACATCGGACGCGCCGCCCCGAGTCGAGCAGGCGCCGCGCGAGTCGGCTCCCGAGCCAGCCCGGCGCACCGGTGACCAGCACCGGCCGTGACGCGTCTGGCGCTCCGATATTCAGGGGCGAGCCTCAGGCGATGGGAGGGGCAGGGCGGGCACCGGCGCACTCTATGGTTGCTCGCACTTCGGGGCAACGGTAGCCTCGCGTGCAATGCGCGACCGGCCTCGAGCGTGACGCGACGTCTCCTTCCAGCGCTCCCATGGCTTGCCCTCGTCGGCGTCCTCGCGGGGCTGTACTTCGTCTCGTTCATCTCAGAGCTGCGCTTCAACGCCGACGCCGAACGCGACCTCCTCGAGGTCTACGCCTTTGCGCACCACGGTCGTCCCATCGCGCGCGGTGTGCTCAACACGCCGCTGGGCCTGGACCTCGGGCCCCTCTACTTCCTGCTGCTCGCCCCCGCCAATGCGCTGTGGCCGTCGCCGTTGTCCGTACACGCCGTCAACGTCCTGCTCCTGCTCGGCGGGCTCGTGACCTTCGGCCTGGGCGTGGCTCGCCAGACGCGCGTCGGCATCGGCGTGCTCACGGCGCTCCTGCTCGGCCTGTCGGAGGGCACGGCTGCGCTGCTGATGACGCCGTATCACGTGGGCGCCTCCGCCGGGCTCGCGGCCGCGGTCGTCGGCGCCGCGCTCGCGTTCGAGTCCACCTCACGGCAGGGCTGGCTCCTGTTCGCCGTCGCGGCGCTCGCGGCACTGCTGCAAGTACATCCCTTCGGCGCAGTCTTCGTTCCGCCGTTGGCCTGGCTGCTGTGGTCGCGGCGTCGGGACGTCCCCATTGCCGCACGCCGTCGCGCCGCGTTGCTGTTTAGCCTCCTGGTCTTGCCCATGCCCTTCTACGCGGTGCCCAGCCTCATCCAGGGCGACCTCGGCGGTGCTCGACACGGCGGCGGCGCCGGCTTCGAGCCCTGGATGGCGCTCGTCGGCGCGGTCGAGGGCGTCCGGCCGCATTGGCTGTTGGCAGCCTCACCGACGGCCTGGCTCGTCATCGTCGCCGCGATCGTCGCGCTGGTTCGGCCTGGCGCTCCCGCTGGACCGCGGCGGTACTTGGGATTGCAGCTCGGTCTCGGCCTGCTGACGGTCGCCATCGCGCTCGGCTTCGAGACCTCGGCGCGCTACTGGATGCCCGTCGTGCCGGCGGTCGTCGCCTTGGTCGGGCTCGGCCTGCACCGCCTTCTTCCGTCGCGCCTGGCACCTCCAGCCGTCACGGCTGCACTCGCGGGTCTGGCGCTCGTTTTTCCGCCGATGGGACGCCTGACCTGCACGCCGCCCGAGGGCAGCGCGCTCACGTTGGTCGAGCAGCAGGCCGTCGTCGGGCTGCTCGTGGGCGAGCGCGGGCTGACCTGGACCGATCTGTCGGGACGCGTTCATGGCAGCCTGCTTGGCGCGTTCACCGGGCCGCGCTACCTCGAGCGCCTCGCGCGCGAACAGCGGGCGGCCCAGGTGCCCGCCTCCGGTGCCTGGCTCGTCGCGCCCGAGGGCGTGCCGGTTCCCACGCTCACGGGGCGAGTCCTGGAGTCGCTGGCCATCGCCCCCGCTGGCCGACGCGTCGTGCTCACCCGCTTTCGGCCCGGCGTGGCGCTCGAATCGACCGCCGCAGGCGGCGAGCCCTGCGGCCGCGTCCTGCCGTACGTCTGGTCGCAGCAGACGACCGAGCTGCTGCATCACCTCGGCTTTGCCGGCGGTCATGGCGCCGACGTGCACCCGTGTCTGCGGCGCGGGCCCCTGTCTCTCGCGCTCGAACCAGGTGCCTTCGAGCTCGCCATCGACGTAACCGACGATGGCCTCTTTCGCGGCGCCCCGACCGACGTCGCCGTCAGCCTGGACGGGATTCGGCTCGATACGCGCGTCGTGCGCCTCGCCGACCGACAACGCGTCCTGGTCTCGCTCCCCGAGGGGCCCGCCGGGCGCCGACTCGAGGTCGATATCGCCGCTGGTCGAGTGTCGTTCATGGATGTGTTTTGATGTCGCTGCAAGGCAACTACCTGCGCCGATTGGCTCCCATCGACTGGGGTGTCATTATGCTCTCCGGATTTGCACTATTGCCAATATGGACGCTAGACGTGTTTACAACTCAGGACGGCCCGAGCCACGTGTACAACGCGCACGCGCTGTTGGGCGTCCTGACGGGCTCCGAGC
This sequence comes from Pseudomonadota bacterium, assembly GCA_005776585.1. Taxonomy (GTDB): domain Bacteria; phylum Myxococcota_A; class UBA9042; genus SXOX01. The sequence goes on from SXOX01000275.1 coordinate 17,560, forward strand.
CCTACGTCAGTCGGTATGACGTCACGCTCCTGCCCAGCCCGAACTGGATGGGCGGCGCGCTCCTCGCCCTCCTGGGCGTAGCGCTGCCGCTTCGGGTCGCCGAGCGCCTCGTCCTGTCGCTGAGCCTCGTCGTCTTCACGTTGGGCGTCCGCCGTCTGACACGTGGCCCCGACGGCGCGACCCGCGGCGTCGCCCTCCTCGCGCCTGCGTTCGCCTGCAACGCCACGCTGTACCTTGGCTTTCACTCGTATGGCCTGGGACTCGCGCTCGTGCCGTGGGCCTGGTCGCTCGCCACCAACGACCATCCGCGCGCCTGGCGTTGGCTTGTGGTGGTCGGGATCCTCGCCTGGCTCTGCCACCTCTTGGCCGCCGCCCTCGGTGCGCTCGGCGTCGCATGCGTCGTGCTCGACCGAGTCGCTCGTGCCCGCGACCTGTCTCGCCTCCGGGCCCCGGCGCTCGCGCTTGCCCCGACGGGAGCGCTCATCCTCGGGTGGCTGCTGAGCGACTCTCGGCCGTCCCTGGTCGAAGCGACGCGCCTGCCGCTCGAGACGCTCGTCGAGGGGCTCATCGGACTGCGGGCGCTCACCGCCTGGGTCGGCCCCATCGAACACGTCGCGCAGGTCCTCGCCGTCCTCCTCGGGCTTGCCACCGCGCGGGCCCTGTGGCGTGACCGCGAGCCGGGGCAGCGCGCGTGGCTCGGGCTCGCCACCGTCTCCGTCGGACTCCTCCTGGTGGTGCCGGAGCACGGTTCCGGCTTCGCCTACCTCAGTGACCGTCTCGGCCTGATCCCGTGGCTCGCGCTCCTGCCCGTCGTCGGCGCCCTGCGATGGCGTGGCGCGGCTCCGCTGGCGGGCTTGGCCTGCGCCGTCCTCCTCACCGCGAGCGGATTCCAAGCCGTGAGACTTCAGCCTGAGCTTGCGGCGCAGCTCGCGCTGGGCGGTCACGTCGAGCCGGGCGCTACGCTCGCGGCCCTGGACTTCTCCCAGGGCGAGCCTCCGGCGCGGTTCCGCCCCTTCCTTCACCTCGCGGGCTACGTCGCCGCCGACCGCGGGGGGGTCCTGGTCACGAGCCACGAAGCCCAGACCGATCACTTCCACCTCCGCCTTGCGCGCGGCGCGACGATGCCTCAGGCGACCCGGCTCCTCGGCAACCCAGAGAGCTTCGACCCCGCCCGGTGGCATGCGGCCGTGCGTTACGTCCTGGCATACGCCCCGTCCACGGCGGACCGAGCGCGACTCGAGACGCAGTACGACGTCGTCGCCCATGCGGGCCGTAGCGTGCTCTTCGAGGCCCGTTCGGCGAGGCTGCGTCGCCCGTGAGCGCGCCGCGTCCCGCGCTGTCGTTCATCCTCTTGATGGGGCTCGTCGCCATGTTCGGGGACATGACCTACGAGGGGGTACGCGGCCTCTCGGGCCCCTTCCTGGCGACGCTCGGCGCAAGCGCCACCGCGGTCGGGTTCATCGCAGGCCTCGGCGAGCTGTTGGGCTACGCGCTGCGCGTCGTGAGCGGGCGCCTCGCCGATCGCACCGGCCGCTACTGGACCCTGGTGACCGTCGGTTACGCGCTCAACGCCGTCGTCGTCGTTGGACTCTCGCTCTCGTCGACTTGGCACGCCGCGATCACGTTTCTGCTGCTCGAGCGCATCGGCAAGGCCATACGCAGCCCCGCCCGAAGCACGCTCGTCTCGTACGCCGCGCATCAGGTCGGCGTCGGCAAGAGCTTCGGCATCGACGAGGCGCTCGACCAGGTGGGCGCCGTGTCGGGTCCGCTGATCACTGCGCTCGTCCTGTGGCTCGCCCGCGACAAGCCGCCGCCCATTCCACTCCAGCTTGCCTTCGCGGTCCTGCTCGTGCCGGTTCTCGCCAACCTCGCCGTGCTGCGTCTGGCCTACCGTCGCTTCCCGTCGCCCGAGAGCTTCGAGCCCGCGAGGCCGTCCACCACCCCCCATCACAGCGGCGTCTTCGCGGCCTACATGCTCGCCGCGTCGCTCATGGCCTTCGGCTTTGCAGACTGGGCGTTGGTCTCGTTTCACGCCGGTAAGACCCGGCTGCTCGACGTCGGCGCCATCCCGCTCGTCTACGCGCTCGCGATGGGAGTCGATGCGCTCGCCGCGCTGCGCTTCGGCACCGCCTTCGACCGCCATGGGCTCGCGGTGTTGAGCCTCGCCGCGCTCGTGCTCGCCGTCGCGACGCCGCTGGTGTTCCTCGTCGACACGACCGGCGCCGTGCTATTCGGCGTCGTGCTGTGGGGCGTGGCCATGGGCGCCCAGGACTCGGTCTGCAAGGCGGCCGTCGCGACGCTCGTCCCCAACGCTGAGCGAGCCAGCGCCTATGGCCGGTTCTACGCCGCCTACGGCGTCGCGTGGTGGCTCGGCAGCACCCTGATGGGCTGGCTCTACGATCATGGGCGGCTCACCCTCGTCGTGCTCGTCGTCCTGACACAGCTCGGCGCTGCTGCCCTATTCGTCCGCCTGGGCCGGCGGCTCGCGAAGCGGTAAACCGACACTCGCTCGATTGCCGAGCCACGCGCCGCAGAGGATGAGCCCCAACGCGACGCCGGCGTTCCAGCCGAAGCGCCCGTCCCCAAACGTCGCGAGCAGCGCCGTCGAGAGCAGTGGAGTGAGATAGGCGAGGGTCCCGATCGCGCGCGGGTCGCCGGCCTTGAGCGCGGCGTCCCAGAGGTAGAACGCCGCGCCCATGGGCCCGAGGCCCAGGAGAAGGAGTAGGCTCCAGTCGCTCGCCGTGAGCGCAATGGGCGGCTCGAGGACCGCGTGCGCGAGCAGCGCCAGCACGCCCGACAGAAGGCAGAAGCCGCCGACGGCGCCGGTCGGAAACGGCGCCACCTTGCGCGTGAGCAACGAATAGGTCGACCACATCACAGCGGCCAGCGCGGCAAGCGCGTAGCCGAAGAGGTGTCGTGTGTCGAGCTGCACTACGCCGCGCCCGAGCACGAGGACGACGGTGCCCAGCAGGCCCATCAGCCCGCCGACCACGTGACCCCACCGGAGCCGCTTCCCCGGCAAGACGACCGGCGAGAGCAGTACGATGAGCACCGGCCACAAGTAGTTGACGAGGTTCGCCTCGAGCGCCGGAGCAAAGCGAAGCGCAAGGAGCAGGCAGAAGTGATAGCCGAAGAGCCCGTAGCAGCCGAGTAGCGCGGTCGTCCACGGCACGCGCCAGTCGCGCCAACGCGAGATGCCACAGAGGCCGCCGACGCTCAGCGCGAGCCCGACCACGAGGAACGGCGGTACGTGCCCGAGGCGGGTCGACAGGAGCGCGAGCGTGCTCCACAGGACGATGGCCGTCAGGGCGAGGGGCATGTCCCCAGAGACTACGCTCAATGCGGGGCGGTTTCATGTCGTCGGAGCCGCCGGGGACCGCCTCAGAACCTTGACCCTGTGAGGTGATCGACTAGGCTTCGCGGGATGAGTGGCCCACGCGAGCGCCCCGCGCCCTTCGCTGCAGTGCGGGACGTGGCAATGTCCAAGGCGGAGCTTGCGCATGCGCAGTGGTTCATCCCGAGCGACCAGCGCCCGCGGCACTTCGCGGACACGATCGAGCGCGGGATGCGCGTCCTCCTGTGGGTGGCGTTCTCGGTGTTCTGCGCGGTGCTTGCTCGCGCGACGGTCACGTTCGCCACCGGCGGCGGCTTCGCGTCAGAGGGGCCGGCGATCATTGGGCTGGCGACGCTGTTGCCACTCGCGCTCTGGGCCGTGGCCCTCCGCTATCGGTGGCGTATGCGGGATCTCGAGGCTCAGATCGAGCGCGGAGAGCTTCGTCTCGGGCTGTGGCTCACACCGACCGATGTCATCCACCGCGACCTCGACGAGGGCCTCTCGCGCCTGCGGCGGTCAGACGTCGCGAGCGTCGAGACGTACATCAGCATCCGTCCGCCCGTCAGCTTGGTCGTGTTGCGCTCGCCTGGGAACCAGACGCTGCGGATTGCAGCCGATTGGCTCGCGGGCTACCGCGGTCGCGTCGAGGTGCTGCGAGCCGAGCTCGCTGAGCGACTGCTGCTCCCCGCGGAGTGGGCGATGGCGCTGGACGCGTTTTTCGCGACCGGTGGTGCAGCGACGGGTCCGAACCGCTGGACTGCGCTCTGCGATCTGCTCGAAGAGCTGCGACTTCGGCACCGCCAGGAAATGACGTCGACGACCTACGAGGCGGTGCTCGGCGTCGTTGCCGGTCGCATTTCGCGCTGGCCGGCCGCGGAATGCGTCGCAGCGGACACTTGGTGGCAGCGCTTCGTGAGCGACGGTGAGTGGGAGGCTGGCGTCGGCGGCGTCGGCGCCGCGACTACGTACTTCGACGGCTTTCTCTCGGGGTCGCGGCTCGATTGGCGCATGCCTCTGGCGCGGCGCGCCGTGTTCTGCGGCCTGCCGCTGTGGGCAAACAACGAGGGCGCGTTCGCGTCGTTCCGCGAGACCGACGCGTTCGACCACCTCGAGGAGCTGGACCTTGGCGAAGACGTCGGGGCCGGCTGGCTACGTCAGGTCGTCGATACGCCGCGCTTTGAGCATCTCGAGCGGCTCTCGGTGGTCCCACATGCGGAAGTCCCCGACGCACTGCACGCCGAGCTCGCCGCCTGGCGCCGGTGCTACGGCGTGGGGTGAAGTGGTCGCCACAGGAGCCCAAAGACGGCCTGATGTGATCAGAGCCGGTTCGACACGAAGTGTGTAGGCCAATGAAGCCCACTTGGCATCAATGGAGCCGGCTCGGCACCCTCACCCGCCGCTGGTCGACATGGCGTGTGCCATTCCGCTGGCGACGCTACCGACCGAATGTCTCTCGCGCGATGATGATCCGTTGAATTTGCGACGTTCCCTCGTAAATCTGGAAGATCATTCTTCGACCCATCCCACCCAAGGAAAAGCCTTTCATCTCAACCTCTTCGCTCTTGACTGCTCGCTGAGGATCGCGGCGGGTCCTCGGTTCGACTGAGGACCCTACTGAGGACCCTCGCTCCGCCGTCACGCCGCCCTCGGCAGGTCCACCGTCAGCGGCTCGCCCTTCGCCGGGGTCAGGTTCTTCAGCTTGTCCTCCACGAGGTCCATGAGCTGGTCGCCGAGCCCCGCCTTCGCCGCCATCCAGACCCGGAGGAGAACCTCCGTGTTGTACTCCATCCCGTTGAACTCGTCCTCGCGGCTCTCCCACTGGGAGACGACCGAGTGGTTCGCCATGTTGAGCACCCGAGCGAGATCCGCCTGTCGGAGCCGAAGGTACTTCCTGATGAACCGCACCTCCGCGCCGGTGAGCCGGGCGGTCTTGACGACGAGGAGGCGGAAGGCGACCTCTTGGAGCGCCTTCAGGTTCACGTCCGGCACCTGCTCGCCCCGGACCTCCACCATCGGCGGATCCACGAGCAGGATGGGGAAGCCGAGTTCTTTGTAGACCACGTCTGCCATCGCCTAGTCCTCCTCGTTGCCGAGCCGCACGACGGTCACGACGACCATCCAGCCGTCGAACGACACGACCACGCGGAGCGGCTCACCGTCCACGGACGCCCCCTCGAAGCAGTAGCTCCACGCCGAATACGGCTCGTCGTAGCGGTCGCGTCTCGGGACATGCCGCCCAGACACCAGGGCGTTCTCGATGTCCGGCACGGCTACATCCCGCTCGGAGCACCGCTGCCGGGCGTGCGGCAAGATTCGGTACTCGCCGGAGGCGACGGCGTCCCGGACCTTCCGCAGCAGCGCGTCGTCGGGCAGCTTGGGTGTTCTCACGCAACCTCATGATCGTTCGGCATCGCTCCGGCTGCTCCGAAGACGGATGTTAGCGGCTAACACGTCGGTTGGCAACTGCCACCTGCACGGTTGACACCCGCCGTTGCGTTTGTTTCGACCGCAGTCTAGCGTGTCCGTGGAGGACGACATGAACGCCACCGACATCACGCTCCCGACCGACAACGACGCCGAGGCTGCCAAAGCTGCCGTCGGGGTGTTGAGAGGCGTCCAGACCGGCGAGGGCACCGTCGTTCACCTTCGCCCCGTCGGACGCGGCGAAGACGTGGAGGTCACGCTCCCCCCGGAAGCCATCCGGGTGCTGGTTCGGGTCCTGGCCCACATGGCGAACGGCGACGCCGTCACGGTGCTGCCCGTCCATGCCGAGCTGTCCACGCAAGAGGTCGCCGACTTCCTCAACGTGTCCCGCCCTCATGTCGTGAAGCTGCTGGAGCAGGGGAACATCCCGTTTCGCAAGGTCGGGACGCACCGTCGCGTCCTCCTCGCCGACGTGCTGGAGTACCGGCACAAGGACGATGAGCGGCGAAGGGCGATCCTCGACGAGCTGACCCGGGAAGCCCAAGAGATGGGGCTCGGGTATTGAGGGAGGGCGCGAGCCATGCCAGAGATCTCCCGCTTCCTCGGCATCATCGTGGCGATGCTCTACAACGACCACGCGCCGCCCCACTTCCACGTTCGGTACGGTGAGCACAAGGCATCCATCGCAATCGAGCCCCCGAGTCTGCTGGCAGGGCACCTGCCGCCTCGCGCACTCGGGTTGGTCATCGAGTGGGCGACCTTGCACCGGGACGAGTTGCTGGCAGACTGGGATCGAGCACGAGCGCAGCAGCCTTTGCTGCCGGTCGCCCCGCTGGAGTAGATGAAGTGAGCATGTACGCCGAGATCGTCGAAGCCCGTGCCGCCCCCCGCTACCGCCTCCATCTGCGATTTGCCGACGGCGTGGAGGGCGAGGTCGATGTCGCCGAGCTGATCCCCTTCGACGGCGTCTTTGCGGCGTTCAAGACGCCCGGATTCTTCGAGCAGGTCCGCGTGGACGAGACCTGGGGCACGGTCTGCTGGCCCGGCGATCTCGACCTCGCACCCGAGCCGCTGTACGACCGGATAGTGGGTCGCGAACCGATGGTGACGGCGGCGGTGCCCTGAACGAGCAGAGGGCGATCCAGCGACAAGCCAAGTAGTTCCTTCAGGGCTCACCCTCGGCGGCTGACGAGTAGCTCCTTCAAGATGAAGGAGCCCTCGATGTCCACGACCGCACCCGTCCCCGACCGCCGCTCCGTGTACCAGGTCGTCACGGACCGCATCGTCGCCGCCCTCGAACGCGGCGTCGCTCCATTCCCGCGCTTCCTCGTGCACATCTACACTCGACGCTAGCACCGCCGCCGACATGCCGGACGGCGACCTTTGCACGGCACGCGGTCCGCCATCGAACACTGATGTTCGATCTGGGTGACCACGGACGCCGACCGTCACGACGGCGACGCCGATACCGGGTCCTCCAGGACGCTGACGACCTCGTGATCGCCGCCGTCCTGTAGGAGGAGGAGATCGGGAGAGCATGACCCGGGCGATCCCGTCGAACCGATTGGAAAACCTGATCGGCACCGCCCGAGAGCCAGATCCAGCGCATTCAACTTGCACGATAAAAGGCACTGATCTTGTCCAACGGTGCCCGCCCATACCGCGTTCCGGCGACGCCTGCTCAGGCTGTCCTCCTCACGGGTAGGTCCGGTGCCGGGGGATTCATCGCGACCTCGCGGCGAGTAGTAGGAACCAGGATTCCCCCGGAGCCACCGGAGGGCACGGATCACAACTGCCGGAGCCCACCGTGAGCGACGACCTCAGCGACATCCTCTACGGGTTGCAGCAGCCCACCGGCGGGTTCCAGGCGTTCACGTTTGAGAGCCCGAAGGGCGTGTCCAACCGGGACCGGAACCGCCGAGCCAACATGCCTCCGCCTGAAGCCGAGTGGCTCACCCGCGACGAAGTGGCGGCGGTCCTCGCCGTCCCACCTGCGACGGTGGGCTACTGGCTCTCCCAAGGGAGCCTGCCGGGCAGGAAGCTGCCGACGGGTGCCTGGCGGGTCCGGCGGTCGGACGTGGAAGTGATGCTGACGGAGGTTGACCGTGGCGAACGAGAAGCTCGAAGAGGTGAAGGGCGTGGACGGGCTCTTCACGAACCCCCGAGGGCAGTACGTCGTGAAGACCAGCGCGGTCAGCGAGAAGATCATCGACCCGAAGACCGGCAGGGGGAAGCTCCTGTGGGGCAAGCTCACGGTCAGGAAGCCGAACGCCACGAAGGAGGACGCGCTCCGAGCGCTCGCCGAGGTCAAGGAGCGGCTCCGGTACGGGACCAGCGACACGGGACCCGCCGGGCCGATCCCGACCGTGAGAGCCTACGCTCCATCATGGAGCGCCAGGCAGCTCGCCAAGCGGAGATGGACCGCCGAGAGCGGGACCGCTCGCGTCGTCGGCTGGCGGTTCGACACTTACGTCGTGCCAAACGTCTCCCGAGCGATAATGATTCTCTGGATTTGGCTCGTTCCCTCGTAGATCTGGAAA
>SXOX01000276.1 GCA_005776585.1 Pseudomonadota bacterium
AGAACTGGCCCGTGTACCAGACCCCGCCCGGGCCCGCCGTGGCGCCGAAGAGGGCCAGGATGACGTAGCGGCGATTGACGGGGTTCTGGAAGCTCTCGCGGATGGGGTTCTTCGACACCCGACCCTCGGACTTGAGCTTGGCGAATAGCGGCGACTCCTGCATGCGGACGCGGATGTAGAGCGAGACGGCCAGCAGCGCGAAGCTCAGCAGGAACGGCAGCCGCCAGCCCCACGACCGAAAGGCCTCCTCGCCGCCAACGAGGCGCGTCGTGCCGATGACGCCGAGACTCAAGAAGAAGCCGAGCGTGGCCGTCGTTTGAATGTAGCTCGTGTAATAGCCGCGGCGGTGGTCGGGGACGTGCTCGGCGACGTAGGTCGCGGCTCCGCCGTATTCACCCCCGAGCGCGAGCCCTTGGAGCAGCCGCAGGAGCACGAGCAGCACGGTCGCGAGCAGCCCTGCATTGGCGTACGTGGGGAGCAGCCCGATGAGCGCCGTCGAGATGCCCATCGTCGCCATCGTGACGAGGAACGTGTACTTGCGCCCGATGCGATCGCCGAGGTGACCAAAGACGATGGCGCCGAGGGGACGTACGCCAAAGCCGGCGCCGAAGGTCGCGAGGCTGGCCAGGAGCTGCGCCGTCGGGCTCTCGGTCGGGAAGAACAGCCCGCCAAAGAAGACTGCAAGGCTGCCGTAGAGGTAGAAGTCATACCACTCGAACAGCGTCCCCAACGACGCCGCCACGACGATGCGCCGAATGGCCCGAGGATCACTCGGCTCGGTGGCCTCAGTCATTGCCGGCCACTATCGGCGAAAGTGCGGGTTCTGAATGAGCCCGATCGCGTTCCCGTAGGGGTCGGTCACGACCGACGTGCGAATGTCGCCGCCGACGTCGGTCACCGCATGCAGCTCGGTTGCGCCATGCGCCAGGAAGCGAGCATGCGCCGCGTCGAGGTCGGCGACGCCCCAGTAGGCCGTGACGCCTCGGTTGCCGGCGACGTTCACCGGAGGCTCCTCTGGGACGAGGCCGAGCTCGAAGCCGGCGACGTCGAAGCCCACGTAGAAGGGCTGATCAAAGTACGGCCGGACGTCGAAGACGCCGGCGTACCAGTCGCGTGCCGCGCCGAGGTCCGGCACGGGCGTGATGGCGGTCATGAGCGCGGTGGCAGCAGGCATCCGGCGAGCATCGGGCGTCCACGCGGCGCTTGTCAAACCGCCGGTCAATCCACCGCGCGCGCTGCCGTCGCGTATTGGACGAGATCGCGGCTCTCGAGTACCGCCTTTGGTCCGCCATGACGCGCGAGGTGGAGCATCGCGCGCCCGAGGTCCTCGGTCGTGGTCGCGAAGCCGGGCGCGAGCGCTTTGAGCACCGGGTAGAAGACTCCGAGGACGCGGTACATGACCCGCGTCAGGCGGCCGCTCGCAAGGATGCCGTGGCGCGGTTGGATGTAAGCCGGTCGCACCATGAACGCCGACGTGAATGGCAGCTTCAGCAGCGCGTTCTCGGTCTGGCCCTTGACTCGGGCCCACATCGTCCGGCCACGGCCCGTGCTGTCGGTCCCCGCGCCGGACACGAAGATGAAGCGCACCTCGGGGCTTCCGGCGAGCAGCGCGTTGGCGGCCGCGAGCGCGACGTCGTAGGTGACGCGGCGGTAGTCGGCCTCGTTCATACCGGCCGACGACGTCCCGAGGCAGAAGAAGCACACGTCGTGGCCGCTCAGGTCGGCGGCGATGGCGCCGAAATCGCGAAAGTCAGCGTGGAGGACCTCGCGGAGCTTGGGGTGGGACGTTCCCGTCGTGCGGCGCGCGACCGAGACGACGCGCGTGACGCCAGGGTCCTTCAGACACTCGCGCAACACGCCCTGGCCGATCATGCCCGTGGCGCCGAAAAGTAAAACGTTCATGACGGACTCCTTTGACTAGTAACTCGGTCCGAGCGCGGGATCGTGGGGCTCCCAACGCGTAGGGAAGAGCGCCCGCCGCACCTCCGCGGCGCGCTCGGGGCTCTCCCAGGCCGCCAGCGTGCGCAGCAAGTGTTCGGCCACGCGTCGGACATAGTTACGCGTCTCGTGCGGGCCGATGTCGTCAATCAACACATCGAGCGGTGGTCGCGACGCGGCGGGGGTGGCCGAGCGGGTCAGCTCCGTGTCGAGCAGGGCGGGACCGCCGTTGTAGGCGGCCATCGCGAAGACAAGCTGACCCCGATACCGCTTGACGAGCCCTCCGAGGTACGCGGTCCCCCACCGGACGTTCCAGGCGGGGACCATGAGCTTCCAGAGGCCGTAGTTATCGCCGAGCTCCTTGGCCAGCCGGCGCGCGGTGCGGTCGAGCAGCTCCAAGAGCCCGAAGGCGGGAGCGCCCGAGATCATCCTCGGGTCGTAGCGCGACTCCTGGAGCATGTGGGCGTAGACCATCGCCTCGGGTACCCCGAAGGACGTCGCGGCGGCGAGCACGTGTGTGCGATAGGCCCGCGGGTAGATGGCGCGCCACGCCGCAACGGTGTGGGGGGTCGGCCGCGGACCGAGGCGGGCACCGAGCTTCCGGCGGGCCTCGCGACGCGGCTCGTGCTCCTGTTCGAGGCGATCGCGGAGGCCGGCCTCGAGCGTCTCCAGGCGCGCGTGTCCGAGCGCCTTGGACAGGGCAGGGCGCACCTCGCGCAGGACGTCGCGCAGCGCATCGGGGTCGCCCAAGAGGGCCGCAAGTCTCAGGCGCCGGAGCGCCGGAGACGCCGGGAGCCTCCGGAACGGGTCGCGTGGCTTTGGTGGCGCGGGCACCGAGACCGCGGCGGGGACTCGTTCCAAAGCGCCATGGTCGCGCAGGCGCTGCTCGGCGAGCGCGCCATACCACGTGAGGGGCTGCTCCCGCGCGAGGGTGGCCCAGGTGGTGAGCGCGTCGTCCTTCTTTCCGAGCGCCCACTGCGCGCGGCCCGACCAGTACCGCGCCTTGCCGCCGACGAGCGAGTTCCCATGCGAGCGCATCGGTCCCAGGTCGCGCAGCGCTGCGGCGAAGTCACCGGCGAGAAAGCGCCAGAAGGCGACGAACCACAGAAACCGCGGACGGTCGAAGCTCCCACGCGCCGTCGCCAGAAACGCCGCCAGCGACTTTGCTGCTTCGGCGGGACGCCCCCCGAGGCGCAGCGCTCGGCCGCGATCGTAGTGCACCTCGGCGAGCTCCTTGGCCTCCGCGGTGCTCCCGTGGCGCGACAGCCATTGGTCGAAGGCGCCTACCGACTCGGCGGTCCGGCCAAGCTTGCCCAGAACGATCGCCAAGGAGTGCAGCGCGCTCCGGGCCAGCGTCGCGTCAGGCGCGGCGGCTGCCACGGCGAGGTACTTCGCGGCGCCGGCGTAGTCGTCGCGCAGCCGCTCGGAGCCGATCTTGCCGAGGAAGAACGCCGCCTCGTGCACGAACTTCCCCGCGGTCAGGAGCGTGACCGCCTCCGTCCGGCACGGCTCGTAGGCGCGGCGCTTGAAGAGAAGGTCCATGCGCGCCTTGCGCTCGGCGGTCGAGAGCGACTCGAGCGGCACGCGGCTCAGGGCCAGCGTCGCGTACGCGCTCTCCGGGTGGTGGAGGAGCAATCGGCGAAAGCGGGTACGCGCCTCGTTCGCGGAGCCGCCGGGCGCTTCGAGCAGCACTGCGGCGCGATAGAGGAGCTCGTCGGCGGGAACGGCGAGCGTGCTCTTGGCGGCCAGCCGGTCGAGCACCGCGGCGGCCGCCTTTGGCGCGAGCGCCTGTTCGGCGGCAGTGGCGAGCAGCGCGTCGCGCGCGCCAGGTCGAAAGTCGCTCTTGGCCATGGCCACAAGGTCTCGGTAGGCCGCCTTCGCATCGCCGATGACGATGCGGTGCTCTGCCTCGGCCAGGCGCCACGCGGCGGCGTGGACCTCCCGCAGGGCGGCAGCGCCTCGCCACGCGGCGCGCGCCCGATTCGCGTCGCCACGCCGCGCAGTGACGCGCGCCCGATGGAACGCCGCCAGGCTGCGCACGTCGCTTTCACGTGATCGCTCGAGCGACTCCAAGGTGGCCAGTACGGCGTCGCTCCCCCCGTCGAGCGCTCGCAGGCGGTCCACGGCGTCGGCGAGACGCGACCAGTCGTCACCGGCCGCCTGGGAGGCGAGGCCGCAGACGATCAGCGCGACGCATGACGCGCGCGTCACTGCGGCTCGAGTCGCAGGTGCTGAAGCCAGGCGATGAGGTAGCCCGTGTCTGGCGCACTCAGATGATCGAAGCGCGGCATCCCGGAGCCCAGCGGGCCATAGAAGCGCTCGTGCGTCGGGTCCTTCAGCAGCCCACGGAGCCACTCGGCGCTGCCGTAGCCCTGGAGCGACGGACCGGCAGCCGCGGTGCCGTCGAGCGTGTGACACGTCGAGCACTCCGCGTCGAAGGGTGCCGCGGCGGCGGCGACGCGCTCTGGGTTGATGGGGGGCTCGTGGACCAGGCCCGACTGGCTGGCGATGAGCTCGGTGAGCGCATCGAGCGCGTCTGGTCCGAGGTGCGCGAAGGCCGGCATTCCGGTCCCGGCGTCCTCGTCCCGGCGGAGCTTCGTGCGACCGTAGCGCTCGTCCGCGCTCGGGTTCTCCAAGAAGCCGCGAATCCAGGCGCGAGAGAGATAGCCGTCGAGCCGTGGGGACTTCGGGATGCGGTCGGTGCGCCCCGGATCCGGTGACCCGACCTGGTGGCACTCGCCACATTTTTCGCGTCGAAACACGCGCTTGCCCTCGAAGAGGACGACCTTGCCCTCCGCGTCGATGCCGACGTTGAAGACGCCCGCGTAGCGCGCGGCCTCGGCGGCCTCGATGCGCGCGAGCGCCTGCTTGTCCTGGACGGCCGGATCCCGCGCGTCCTCGAGGAGAGCCTGCGCCGTAAGGCCACCGACGCCGACGAGGCCGCCGAGAAACGGCACGACGAACGCGAGCCGCGCCCGCGGGTGGCGATCGCCCTTGCGGTCGAGAAACGGCAGCAGCATCAAGAACGCTCCGACCGCCCCGGGCAGAACGACGGTGCCCACGAGCGTGAGCGGCCCCTCGAAGATCTTGAGGAGCTGAAACAGGAACAGGTAGTACCACTCGGGTCGCGCCTCATAGTCGGCGCTCTGATCGGCGGGGGCCTCCAGCGAGGCGCCAAGGGTCAGCGAGAGCACGACGAGGGTCACGACGACGAGCGCCACCGCGAACAGGTTGAGCAACGCCTGCCCGGGCCAGAAGGGCGCGGAGCCCGCCTCACCCGCGGGCCGCCACGGCAAGGGCGTGTAGCCGTGCCGGCGATGAAGCCCGACGTGAATGGCCAAGAGCCCGAACAGTAGCGCCGGGAGCACGAAGACATGAGTGGCGTAAAAGCGCGACAGCGTCGCGTTGCCGTAGTCCGTACCGCCCATCGCGAGCTGCTGTACCGCGCCGCCGACGCCGGGGAGCGTGCCCATGATCCCGGTCGCGACCCGCGTGGCCCAGTAACCCTTCTGATCCCACGGGAGGAGATAGCCCGTGAGCGAGAAGCCAAGCACGACGGCGAGCAGCATGACGCCGGAGAGCCAGTTGAGTTCGCGCGGCGCGCGGTAGGCGCCAGCGAGGAAGGTCTGCGTCATGTGGAGGACCAGGAGCACGACGACTGCGCTGGCTCCGAAGTGGTGCGCGCCACGAATCAGCCAGCCGAGCGTGACCTCGTTCTGGATGAAGTAGACCGAGCCCCAGGCATCGGTCGAGGACGGGACGAAGTGAAACGCCAGCAGCACCCCGGTGAGCGTCTGGAGGAGGAACGCCATGGCGAGCGTGAAGCCAAAGACGTAGGAGATGCTGGGACCGCCAGGAACCGTCATCGCAAAGAAGCGGCGCAGTCCGGTGACCCAGCCGGAGCGGGCGTCGAGCCAGCCGAGCAGGCCGGTAGAGCCGCGTGGCGAGCTCATGCGGCGCCGCTGCCGACCGGGATGCGCTCGGCCGTGCCCGTCTTGAATCGCTCGTAGCGGACCCAGAGCGCGTCGTCTTTGACCGCGTGCTCGAGCGCGTCCATCGGGCGCGGTGCCGGGTTGGTCCCGCCGAGGACCACTTTGGTGCCGTCGAGGCCGAAGCGCGCGTTGTGGCACGGGCAGCGGAACGGGGTCTCAGCCTCGCCGGTCGCGTTGACCGAGCAGCCGAGGTGCGGGCACGTGGTGGACAGGACCGTGAACGCCGGTGGCTTCTCCGCCGTGCGAATGACCCACACGCTTCCGACGGTCACCGCGGGCGTCGTGAGCCAGGCATCCTGGCGGGGTGCGGTCACGGCGACCTTCATCGGCTTGCCGAGCTCGAAGTGCTCCACCGGTCCGACGCGGGTCAGCCCCGTCGCAAAGCGCACGGAGGAGCGGCGGAGCGGGTGCCCCAGGAACAACGCGACGGGCGCCGCGATGGCGGCCGTGAGCGTCGCGCCGACCGCCTTGGCCAGCGTGACCAGGACACGACGGCGTGCGGCGCTGGGCGTGCCCGCAGGAGGAGAGGATGTGGTCGTCATCGGTCCACTTTCAGCGCGTGGAGCGTTAGCCGTGCTAGCCGTGCTAGCGAAAATCAATCGAGAGCTCGAACAGCGCCCCACCCGGAACCACTCCAGGCAGGATCGAGACCCCGGAGGCGACACCGGGCGCGCCGCCTCCATCGGTGGCCATGAGCACGATGCCGGTGATGAGGAGCGCGCCTGCTGCACCATAGAGCCCGTAGGAGGCGTACATGAGCTTCTTGGACTTGTCTTCGAGCGCCAGCGCGTCGGTGCGGTGCAGGTCCTCGCGAATGAGGACCTCCTGGTCGCCCGACTTGGCCTTGAACAAGCGCGCGTTCTGAAACGAGCGCTTGTCGAGCGCCGCGACGATGGTGAGCGCGATCCCGGTGGCCGCGGCGACGCTGCCGAGCGTCAGGGTCGTGATCCCGAACGCGCGCTGGGTGGTCATGGCACGGCCCGTGGGGCGCGGCGGCTGGACGACGCCATCCAGCACGGCATCGACCGTCACGACGCTGTTGGCGATGACCGTCGTCGTTCCGCGCCACGGCCGCTTGCCGGGGGCGACGATCTCGATGGTGACGGGCCCAGGGCGGAGCTTGAGAGGTGCGGCCAGTGGCGTGCGACCGACGGCCGTGCCATCGACACGCACCTCGGCGCCGGAGACCGCGGTCGCTACTACCAGCTCGCCCATCATGCCCACGGCCTCGAGCTTGGCCTCGAGCTTGAGTGTCTCGCCCGGCAGCTTGGCGAAGTCCAACGTGCGAGACGCAAAGCCCGGCTTGCTGACCTCGACCTTGTAGCGGCCCGACGAGAGCTCGATGACGCACGGGCACCGCCCCAGCGGGCGCGGCGTGGAGCCGAGCAGGAGCGCGGTCGCGTCATCGGGCTCCGTGGTCAGCAGCACGGGCGTCGGGCTGTCGCGCAGGACGAGGCGCACCTGTTGCGGCGCGCCGGGCGCGACGATGATGTCGGAGTGCTGGGCCTCGTACTTCTCGAGCACCACGTCGATGCCATGGGCACCCAGAGAGAGGGCAAGCCCCTGGATCGGCGACTTGCCAATCTCCCGCCCGTCGACGCGTACGGTGGCGCCCGAGGGCTCCGTCTCGACGTTGATGGTCCCAGACTTGGGTCGCCGCTCGATCTTGAGCCGCAGCTCCGCGAGCTTCTTCTTGACGGCGGGCGCGTTCTTCGCCTTGGGCGCGATGGTGAGGAAGTTCGCGAAGAACTTCACGGCGTTGTCGAGATCGCCCATGTCCTCGTGGACGCGCGCGATGTTGTAGACGAGCGACGGGTTGGGATCGAGGACGTACGCCTGCATCAGCTCCTTGAGCGCGAGGTCATACTTCCGCTCCTTGAAATACGCCGTACCGCGCTCGAAGTGCTCGCGGGCCAGCACGAGCTTGTCCTGCGCGTGCGCCTCCGGAATCGCGAGGGACATGGCGGCGCTGAGGGCAATCACGCAGGAGAGGCAGCGGGCGAGGAGCGTCGGCACGCGCGTAGTTTGGGGCCTCCCCCTGCCCGGGTCAACGAGGCTGCTCCTCAGGTGAGATCCTCAGCAAAGATCATCAGTAAAGATCGTACGTGTTGCCCGTGCCGCCGCCGCCCTTGCCCTTCTTGACGAGCTTGAGCGTGATGGTCGCATCCCGGTCCGTGGCGAGACGGCGCTTGAGCGGGGCGTAGCCTGGCAACGTCACGAGCGCGTCGACGCCATCGGGCCCACGCGGCAGCCGCAGCGTGGCCGGAGAGGTCGTCTTGGGCGAGCCCGTGACCTCGATGGTCGCCCCCGGTGGCTCGGTCTTGAGCTCAAGGACGATCATCGCCGCGTGCGCGTCCTCGTCACGGCGGGTGCGACGTGCGTCCTCGAGGCTCGGCTCGTCGCGGCGAGCGGTGGTCGGGGCGCTCACCGGGGCCACGGGCGCCGGCGCCGCGTGCGCGAGGACGGCCCCTGTGTCGCTGCGCCGCGTGGTCTCGTCCTCCGCCTGTCTCCGACCGCCTTTGGGCAGCGTGACGGCGGCGGGCGCCGCAGGCACGTGCGCGCGCTCGCCGGGCGGTGGCGGTGCGGGCTCACTGACCGGCGCGGTCTCGGGTGGTGTGGGCGCGGCGCGTCCCGACCGCTGGACCGAGGCATAGATGGCCACCGGTATCGCAAAGCCGACCACCATGAGTAGCCACGGACGATCCCACAGCGACGTGCGCGGCGCATCCGACGTCCGTGGGACCCGCTCGGTCGGCTCGTTCTTGCTGGAAGCGCGCTCGTCCTTGCGCTCCACCGGCGCCGGCTGGCCCAGCGCGAGCGCCGGTGGCGTGAGCGATGGCAAGGTCCGGTCCAGCGGTCGGTCGGATGGCGTCGCTGTGGCGGGGGGCGTGACGTGGACGCCGCTGCGCTCGACGGTCCGGACCGCGTCCTCGGAGTCGCTCCCGGCGCGAGGAGGCGGCGGCATGGCGCTGGGCTTCTTGGCCAACCGCTGCCGCTGCTCCTGGGAGAGCTCCAGCGTGGGCGGCGGATCATCGAGCTCGGTGCGCGTGGGCTCGTCCTCGAGGATGACGGCCTCGTCGTCGAGCCACTCGGGGTCCGTCGCCGCGCTGGTCTCTCGTGGGAGCGGCGGGGGCGAGTCGACGACCACCGCCGGCACGCCGGGCGCGAGCCCCAGCTCTTGCTGGAGCGCACGGAGGTCCTCGAACGTCTCGCGAATGTGCTGGTAGCGCTCGCTCTGATTGCGGCGCAGCGCGCGTACGACGATGCGATCGAGCGCGGCCGGTATCGCGAGGTCCGGTCGCACACTGGACGGCGGGTCCGCCGAGGCCGGACGGTGCAGGTCGACGACGGAGCCGGACTTGAAGGGCAGCTGGCCCGTGGCCATCTCGTAGAGCAGGATCCCGAACGAGTAGATGTCGGCGCGATGGTCCACGGCCTGACCTTCGGCCTGCTCCGGCGCCATGTAGGCGGGCGTCCCGAGCATGATGCCGTGGCGCGTGAGGCGCGGCACGTCCTCCTCCTGATCGCCGATGGCCGCGATGCCGAAGTCCAGGATCTTCACGAAGTCAGGATCCCGCGGGCGACGCACGAGGAAGACATTGTCCGGCTTGAGATCGCGGTGGACGATGCCCTTGACGTGCGTCGTGGCGAGCGCGTCGCACATCTGGAGCGCGATGTGCAGGAGCGGCCGCATGGACATGGGGCCGAGCGCCTTGAGACGCTGCGCCAGCGTCTCGCCCTCGAGGAACTCCATGACGTAGTAGTAGCCAATCTTGGCGTCGCGAGCGAAGTCCGTAATCTCAACGATGTTCTCGTGCCCGATGCGGCACGTGGCCCGTGCCTCGCGCTCGAACCGCTTGATGGTCCGCGGGTTCTGGAGCGAGTGTTCGAACAGCACCTTGAGGGCAAGGATTCGGTCGAGGCGGACGTGTTGTACTCGATACACCGTACCAAACCCGCCGCGCCCGATGCGCTCGAGGACGCGATAGCGTTCGCTGACGATCTTGCCGATGAGCGGGTCGGTGGAGGTGGTGGCGCGTGCTTCCAATGGGCCCTGCGTGACCCGTAAGTTTAGGCTACACGGGGCCGGTGGGCAACAACTTACGCGCCTATGCCAGCGGCTCGTACGCCCGGTAGATCGTCTTGCGTACGCAGTAGCCATAGACCATGCCCTCGTCGAGGGCCGGATTACCCGAGCCGGCGCCGCGATCGCCACCGAACTTCGTAGCCCAAAGCGCGCCGGTGCCGTGGCGTCCGTCGTCCATCCGCGTTCGCAGCACGCGGTCGAGGAACGTCTCGCTCGCGTCCTTGTCGCGGGCGTCGATGCAGCCGACGATGCCGATCTTGGCGTTGATGAGCCGAATCGCTTCTGGGAGGCCGGAGACGCGCGTGATGACTCCGCAGGGCCCGAAGACCTCGGTCCCATACAAGACATTGTGCGGATGCACGTCACCCAACATGAGGAACGGCGCGTAAAAGCCGCGGCCGCGGAGCGCCTCTGGGATGGCCCCGCTGTAGAGCACCGTCGCTCCTTGCGCGACGCTCTGCGCGACGAGCTGCTCGTAGCGGTCGAGCTGTTCCGCGGAGACCAACGGCGGGAGCGTGAACGGGCGGCCGACGAGCACCGGGCTCGCGCCGGGCGCCATGACGATCTCAGCGGCGTAGTGACGAGCGCGCTCGACGAAGGCGCCGAGGACCTCCGCGTCGCACAGCACCTCCTGGATCGCCGTGCAGCGTTGGCCTGCGGTGATCGTCTTGCCGTAGACGAAGTTGCGCGCGGCGCGGTCGAGGTCGGCGGAGGCATGGACGTAGAACAGGTTGATGCCGCCGCACTCCTTCATCACGCGCTTGCCGAGGCTCTCGCCCAGCGCGCCGACGGCGTCGCCCACGGCCTTGCTGCCTGTGAAGCTGACGGTGCGAATCGCTGGATGGCGCACCAGGGCGTCGCCAGCGGTGGCGTCGCCGAGCAGCAGGGAGAAGACGCCGCGTGGCACCGTGACGCCCATGCGCGTAGCCGTCTCGTCGAGCGCGTGCAGGACCAGAGTGGCGATCGCCTGGCTCGACTCCGGCACGAGGTGCGAGGGCTTCCACACGACCGGGTTGCCGGAGACCAGGGCCGCCAGAAGCTGGGCCACTGGGATGGCAATCGGGAAGTTGAACGGCGTGATGATGCCCGCGGGTCCCCGCGGCGCGACGCGGCACTCCATCTGCACACCGCGCAAGTGCTGCGGGTACGTGTCCCCGGTCATCGAGAGCCCCTGAGGCGCGACGGCCTCCACGACGCCGATGGCCTCGAGCACGTCCAGGCGGGCATCGTACAGCGTCTTGCCCATCTCGCGGGTCACGAGCGCGCACAGGGTCTCGGTGTGGTCGCGCAGGAGCTCGCCGACGCGCAGCATGGCCTTGGTACGGAAGTCCCCGCTCGTCGCGCGCCACGCGTCGAACGCCAGCTCCGCCAGGTCGCAGGCCGCGTTCGTCTCGGAGACCGTGGCATCCAGGACGACGCCCAACGTCGTCGCGCTCTCCGCCGGCGCCACGTTGGGGAAGAGGACCTGCGACGCGCTACGCGCCCAGGTGCCTCCAACGCACTGGAGGTACGTGCCCTCCTCCAGGCGCGGCGAGAGGTCGCACTGCGCGGTGGTCACGTAGCCGCCGAGCGCTAGCGCGCGCCGCACGTCCTCGGCGACTGAGAGGTCCACTGCGTCGCCGTCCAGCGTCAACTTCAGGCGTGACTCGCTCATGTGCTACTCCTTCCAAGCTCCGAGGCGCGCCGGCAAGCGGCCACGAGCGCGGCGGTGACGAGCTCGGGGAAGTGTCCTGCCTCGAGCTCCGCGATGGCCGCGGCCGTCGTGCCTCCGGGCGAGGTGACGCGCCGCCGGAGCTCAGCGGGGCTCTCGTGCGCTTCCACGAGCAGCTTCGCCGCGCCCAGGATCGTCTGGCGAATCAAGGCCCGACCGAGGTGCTCCGGGAGCCCGATCTCCTCGGCGGCGCGGTTGAGGCACTCGACCAGGTAGAACACGTACGCCGGGCCAGAGCCCGAGGTCGCCGTGATGGGGTCCATGAGCGACTCCGGGACGTGAATCGCCTTGCCGACCGACGAGAGGAGCTCGGCGGCCAGCAGCGCATGCGACTCGTCGGCGTGCCGTCCCCGGCAATAGGGCGACATGCCCTCCCCGACGAGGGCGGGCGTGTTGGGCATGGCGCGCACCACCGCGACCGGCAGGCCGATGGCGTCCTCCAGCGTGCGTGTGGTGACGCCCGCGGCGATGCTCAGCACCACGTGATCGGCGCGGAAGTGACCCCGCTGGCTCTCGACCAGCGCCACGAGGCCCTGGGGCTTGACGCCCAGCACGACGACCTCGCAGTCGCGCAGGAGCGCGGCGTTGTCGGTCGTCGTGGCGATGCCGAGCTCCTCTTGGAGTCGCAGCAGCGCGTCCTCGGTGCGGCGCGAGGCCACGACCCGGTTGCGTTGGACGACCCCGGCCTTGAGAGCGCCCCGAATCAGGGCCTCGCCCATATTTCCGGCTCCGATGACGCCGAGCTTGCGTGTTGCGAACATGCCGCGGCTTCTAGCGCTCCTCGCGTACCGACGCAATGCGGCGGGGGACGTCGCGCCAGAGAATGGGGCGAAATGACGCAGGCATTGGCCGGTTGACACCGCGCGTCACGGTGGCAAGAGTCCGCGCGTGCCGGACCTCCCGACAATCGAAGCGCAGCTCGAGGCCTGGGATCGCCGTCCCCTACGCGGTCTCTGGCCCGCTGCGCTCGGGCTCGTTGGATTTCTGGGCGTCGCCCTGGTCTTCACGTGGCCGCTCGTCAAGTTCATGGGGACCGATGTCATCGACGGCGTGTGGACCCACGATGCCTGGCTCAACGTCGCGACCATCGCTTGGGACGTCGACTGGCTCACCGGCGCGCGCTCCGGTGCGCTGCTGGACGCGCCGATGTTTCACCCGTCCCACGGCGTCGGGACCTACACCGAGCACCTGCTGGGCGAGGCGCTCGTAGCCCTGGCCGTGCGCCCGTTCTCCATGAGCCCGGTCGCATGGCACGACGCCAACCTGTTCCTCATGCTCGCGCTCGACGGCCTCGGCGCGTTCCTGCTCGTGGCCGAGGTCGGCCGCTCGCGTGTGGTCGGCCTGCTCGCCGGGGTCCTCGCGATGGCCACCCCCGTCGTCTGGTGCGACGTCGTTCGGGTCCAGGCGGTCGCTTTCGGCCCCACGCTGCTCTGCTTGTTTGCGCTGCTCCGCTGGCACCAGGCCGAGCCGCCCGGCCGGCACCGTCGCCTTGTCTCCGTGGCTGCGCACGTCGCGCTCCAGTGGCTCTTTTCAATGTACTTTGGAATGATGCTGCTCACCGTCGTCGGGCTCGTCGGCGGCTACGTGTGGCTCCGCTCGCCCACGCGACAGACCACGCGCGACGTGGCGCTGGCCGGCGGCGCTGTCGTGCTTGGGCTCCTGCCATTCGCCGGCCTCATTCGCACGTATCTTCAGGTGCATGCGAGCCTGGCACTGGACCGCCCGCTGCACGAGGTCCGCGACTGGTGGGCGCCCCGCGTCGAGAACCTCTGGTGCGCCCGCGACGTGCGCTTCTTCGAGGGTTCGCTCGCCTGCCCCCCGGGACCCAATGCTTATCAGCACTATACGCTGTGGCCGGGCCTTGTGCCGGTCCTGCTGCTGGTCATCGGCGTCGTCGGGGTGCTCGTCTGGCTCGCCCGGGAGGCGCGCCACGAGGAAGGCCGCCACCAGGTGCTCCTCTTCGGCGTGCTGGTCGCGGCCGGGGTCCTCAGCCGCAGCACGCTCGTGTTGCTGGCGGGCTGGCCCGTGCTCGCGCTGGTCGAGCGCTGGCGCGGGACGCGCTTGTCCCCGGCCTTTGGCTGGCTCGGGCTCACGGTCGCGCTGGTCGCGCTCACGCTGGGGCCTCAGATTGGCTACACCGACCGCGGCCCCAACTGGGACAGCCTTTACTCGGCGCTCTATTTTCGCCTCCCAGGCTTTGGCGCGCTGCGGCTCACCAACCGCTTCTTCATGCTGGCGGTCGTCACCTGGATGGCCACGGCCGCGGTCGCCGTGAGCGGCCTCCCAGTGCGCTGGCGCCTCGGGGGCGCGCTGTTGCTGATGGGGCTGCACTGTGTGGATCTTCGGCCGCTCAATCCCAAGACCAAGCCCGTCCCGTTGGACGCGCGGCGCGACATCGCCGAGGCCGTGCGGGACCTGCCGGAGCCCGGGGCCGTCGTGGAGCTCCCGTCGAAGGGCAACGCGGGCGGGAGCGAGGCCGGCGAGATGGAGGTCGTGCTTCGGACGCTCATCCACCATCGCCGCATCTTCAACGGACACTCCGGCTACGAGGCGCCCATCTACCGCATCGGCACCAAGGAGCTCGACTACTTCCCCTCGGAGCGATCGCTGGCGTTCCTTCGCGCGATCGGAGTCCGCTACGTCGTCGTGCACTTCGACCCCATCGGGCCCGCACAGCGCGCCGTGCTCGTGCACGGTCTGACGGAGCCTCCGCCCGGAGTGAGCCTCGTCCAGTCGATCGGCAACTCGTCCATCTACGCGATCTCGTCCATGCCGCCGGAGCCTCCCTCGAATACGGACGACCTGGTCGCCGTGCGGCCAGTTCGGGCCCGCGCTCTCGTCGGCGATGGGGCCGAGGTGGCCATCGATGGGCTGCCCTTCACGTCGTTTTCCTCCGGCCGCGCCCAGCTCTACGGCGACTGGTTGGAGCTGACGCTGCCCGACTCGCCAGACGGCCTCGAGGTCGCCGCCGTGTCGCTGCTGGTCCGCCCCGTCGGCGACTTCGCCCGTGGCTTGCGTATCGAGACCTCGCTCGATGGCTCACGCTGGACGACCGCGTTCGACGTCCCCATGGAGTTCGGCCTGCCCGAGCTCGCCGACGAGGGCCGATCGCTTACTCGTGTCTATCGATTTCCGCCCGTGCGCGCCCATTACATACGGCTCAAGTCGACGGCCTACTCCGATCGCTGGTGGCGCGTCAGCGAGGCGCGCGTGTGGGTCACTCCGTAGCCCGCAGGAACACGTCCTCGAGCGACTCGCCGCGCGCGGCCAGCGCGTCCAT
The DNA here is from genome assembly GCA_005776585.1 of Pseudomonadota bacterium. GTDB lineage: Bacteria > Myxococcota_A > UBA9042 > SXOX01. The sequence continues at coordinate 15,009 of SXOX01000276.1, forward strand.
CTGCGGCCGACCGAGATCCACGGCCACACGGCCCGCGTGCAGCAGGACGACGCGCGTACAGAGGCGCTCCAGGGTCTCGAGCACGTGCCCCGTGATGAGGATCGCGGCGCCCTGGCTGCGGCGCTCGGTCAGCACCTCCCGGACGAGCCGCGCGCCACGGGGATCCAGCCCGTTGAGGCTCTCGTCCAAGACGAGGGCCGCGGGCTCGCCAATCAACGCCGCGGCGATGGCCAGGCGCTTGGTCATCCCCTCGCTGTACTCGCGGACGAGCCGGTTCTTGGCCTCGGTCAGGCCAAAGCGCGAGAGCAGCGACGGCACGACGGGCTCGGCGGCGACGGCGCGCAGCTCGGCCACAAGGCGCAGCACCTCCTCGCCCGTGAGGAACGGCTCGAGCCCGCCGTCCTGAGGCACGAACCCGAGCGCGCGTCGCGCCTCGGTCGGCGCATCCACGAGACCGTGTCCAGCGATGCGGGCCGTCCCGGCGTCGGCGATCAGCTCTCCGGTGAGGATCTTGAGCGCTGTGGACTTGCCGACGCCATTGGGGCCGATGAGCCCGACGAGCTCACCGGCACCGACAGTCAAGGTCAGCCCCCGAAGCACCGGTCTGCCGTGAAAGGCCTTCTCGATGGACTGCAGATCCAGGACTGGTGGGGGACTGTCGCTCATGTCAACTCCTGCGCGGTCCAGGCGACCGCTCCCAACACCACGAGCCCCGCGGCCCGAAAGACGCTGGCGACCAGGCCCGTCTCTGGCGCGACCCGCAGCGCAAGCCGCACCGACAGCGCCTGGGTGACGGCCGCGAACGCCAGGGTCACGCCGCCGGCGACGAGCGCACCCGAGGCGCCCGCGAGCCGCGCTCCACCGACCGCGGCGGCGCCCACGACCGGCGCGGATTCGAGCGCTCCGAGGAGCCCCAGAGACTGGACCCAGGCACCGGCCGTGAGCGGGAGTGCCCGCGGGTTGGGGCCGCTGGGGCGCAGCTCCCGGCCGACGAGCTTGAAGGCCGGTGAAAACACGATGAGGACCAGCGCGCTGGCCACGAGCGCCAGGCCGAGCGGGGTCGCCGCGACGGACTGCGCCTGCAGGACGAGGCCGAGGCACGCGAGCGTCACGAGCGGCGGCACGACCCGGAAGCGCCGGCGATACTCGCGCAGCAGCGCAGTGAACAGCGGTCGCGCGTGCGGTGAGAGCACGGCGCCGAGTGCCGCGACGCGCGGCGTGGGGGGGAGCTCGCCTTCGCGCCACGGTGGCGTCGTCTCGGCCTCGTGAAACCGGGCGATCGCGACGTGGAAGGTGCGCAGAAAGGTGCGGCGCGCCGCGGTGACCGCGCTCACCGCGAGCCACCCGACGATTACGGTGGCCCCCAGCAGTAGGGACGAGTCGCCCTTGTCGAGCCAGACGCGGAGACCCACGTCGAAGCCAATCGCGGCCGCGAGTCCTCCTCCGAACGTGAGCGCCGGACTGTAATAGAGTAACGCCGTCTCGGGTGGTCCGAGGCCCCCTGCCAGCTGGCGAAAGCGATCGCTCGCGGGCGCACAGAGCGCGGCGAGCGCACCCAGGTGGAGCCGCAGAGCGAAGGCAAGCGTCACGACGAGCGTGGCCGCCGGCTCCAGCGCCAGGATGAGGAACGCGCGCCGGTCGCCGCTGAGCAGGGCCGGCAAGGCCAGCATGGTCGTCAGGCCGACGAGCGGGAGGAGCGCCCGAGCCATGCCGCCGGCCAGGAACGTGAAGCGCTCCGCGGGTGGGATCGGCCAGCGGTCCAGGCGCGCCGCCGTGCGGTTGCGGGCCAGGAGGTCGAAGCTCGGAAAGCCGACCAAGAACGCGAGCGTGATGGAGAGCGTGAACGCCAGGTCGAGCGTGCGCGTCGCGGCGTCGTGGCCCAGCAGCGCCGCACCGAGCCGCGTGAGCCCGAAGGCGGCCAGCGTGCTCAGCGGCAGGGAGGCGCGGCGCAACCAGCGCGGCAGCGTCCGCCAGCGGTTGCGAAGCACGGTCTGGGCGAGTCGGTCGAGCGGCTGCGGCACGGCCGGACGATGGGGTGCTCGGCCGCGCCTGTCAACGCGCCCGGCGTCGAATGGCAGCCTCGCCCCAAGGGTGCTAAGGTCTTTGCCCGTGCCTGCCGCGAAGTCCAGCTACCGCACGTTCGTGATCATGAACCCGCGCTCGTCCGGAGGCGCAACCAGCCGCCGCTGGGCCACGCTGGCCGAGGCGATCTCCTCGGCGGTCGGAACTGTCGAGCACGCGGCCACGACGGCTCCCGGTGACGCCATCCGCCTGGCGCGCGAGGCGGTCGAGGCAGGCTTCGAGATGATTGTGGCGGTCGGCGGCGATGGCACAGTGAACGAGGTCGTCAATGGCTTCCTCGCGGTGGACCCGGCCAAGCGCGATCCCGAGCGGCTGCCCGTCCTGGGCCTCATCCCGTCGGGCACCGGCGGCGACTACCGCAAGACCTGGGGCGTCGACGACGACCCGATTCGTGCGACGGAGCGGCTCCGTGGGCTCGACGCGCGCACCGCGGACGCCGGGCGGGTGACCTGGACGGAGGGAGGCGTCGAGCGCTCGCGTCACTTCGCCAACATCGCGTCGTTCGGACTCGGCGGTGAGGTCTCCGCGCGGGTGAACGCGTCGTCGAAGCGCCTGGGCGGCCGCGCGTCGTTCTTTCTGGCCTCTGCCGGCGCGCTCATGTCGTGGCGCAACCGGCGCGTCAAGCTGGTCACCGACCTCGATCACCCGCACGAGGGCCTCATCACGTTCGGCGCGCTGGCCATCGGTCGCGTCTTTGGCGGCGGCATGCGCATCGCGCCCGACGCCGATCCTGGGGACGGGATGTTCGACATCGTCACGGTCGAGCGCATGACCAAGCTCGACCTGCTGCGGTTTACGAGCGTGTATTCGGGTCGGCACCTCACCGATCCCAAGGTCTCCCTGTGGCATGGGGCCTCGGTCACCGCGGAGCTGCTCGACGCCGATCCGACGCCCTGTCGCATCGAGGCCGACGGCGAGGTCTTCGGTCAGCTGCCGGCGCGGTTCGACATCGTGCCGAGCGCCTTTCGCGTCAAGGTCTAGCCGTTGAGCCCCACCACTGGTCGACAGCAGCCCATCATTCGCCCGCGTCGCAGCCGCACCGCGGAGCTGCGCGCGGCCGCCATCCGGATCGCGACCGACAAGCGCCGACTGACCGACCTTGCGCTGTCCACGTTGTCGGGCTGCCTCGTATTCTTGTCGTTTCCGGCCTACGACCTCTGGCCTCTGCTCTGGGTCTCGCTCGTCCCGCTGTTGTTCGTCGTCCACGAAAAGCGGCCGTGGCAAGCGTTCGGTTGGGGCTTCTGGGCGGGCCTGGTGACGAACTGGGGCGGCTTCTGGTGGGTCACCGGAATGCTCATGGATTTTGGCCACTTCTCGCTCGCGGCCGCCATCCCGATCTGCACATTGCTGTGCGCCTATCAGGGGCTCGTGTTCGCGCTCTGGGCCGGACTGACCTCCGCGATCGTCCAGCGCACGCGCGCCAACATCCTGTGGGTCGCGCCCGTTACTTGGGCCGTCGTCGAGTGGACGCTCCCTTTCATTTTCCCGTGGTATTTCGGCAATGGCCAATATAAATTCTATGCCGCAATTCAAATCTGCGAGGTCATCGGCGTCACCGGCCTCTCGTTCTTGTTGGTCCTGCTCAACACGGGGCTCTATGCGGGAGCACGCCTTGCCGTGGAAGGCCAATGGAAGCTCGCATGGCGTGAGCCGGCGCTCGTCTCCGGGATCTTCGTCCTCAATCTCATCTACGGGGTCGTCCGAATGGTCCAGGTGGACGCGGCGATGGAGGCCGCGCCCAAGCTCCGCATCGGCGTCGGCGAGGCCAACGTGGGCATCTTCGAGAAGGAGGCCAAGCACCTGACCCGACCCGAGGAGAAGATCGCGATGCTGCGCGGCAACATCCTCAAGCATCACCTGCTAGCCGCAGAGCTCGAGGAGACTCACAAAGTCGATCTCATTGTCGAGCCGGAGTCGAGCTTCATCCCGGTCCCCTGGTGGTTTCAGACCGTGCGGTTCAAGCGCTCGGACCTCTTCACCGTGGTCGCCGGTTCGAATGGCAGCGTCTACGAGCTCCGAGACCGCAAGTGGGTCGGCCCGCGCGTGTTGGCCAAGAGCGGCCGCTCGGCGTCGGCGGGGCCCACGTCACTGCGGAGCCTCTCGGCGGCGCGCGAGGACGTGCTGCTGGCCGTCGGCGACGATGGCGTCGTGCAGCGTTGGGACGGCTCCGAGTGGACCGCAGAGGCCACGCCCGCGACGAGCACGTTGTATGGCGTATGGGCGGGGTTCGAGCTCGACCGCGGCTTTCGCGCCGATGGGGCGCCGACGGTGGCCATGGCGGTCGGTGAGCGCGGCGTGGCCATCCGTCGCGATGAATCGGGGACGTGGACGGCGACCGACACGCGCGTTCAGTCGACGCTCCGCGCGGTGACTGGAGACGAGGACGGCGTCGTGTTCGCCGTGGGCGATCGCGGGACGGTGCTGCGCTTCCAGAGCGGGGCGTGGCGCAAGGAGCCCACGGACACCGGCGTCACGCTGCATGGGATTGCGATGGCCACCGACGGCACGCCCGTCGCGGTCGGCGAGCAGGGCACGCTGCTGATTCGCCAGAAGGGCGCGTGGAAGAAGCTCACCGTCGGCGAGCACCACCTGCGCGCGATCGCGGCGGAGGGGCAGCAGCTCGTGGCCGTAGGCGACGCGGGCACCGTGATCGAGCACATCGGCGAAGGCTGGAAGCGCGTCGGCGTACCGACCGCGGTGGATCTGCTGGGCGTCGGGATCGACGGGCGAGGTGACGTGGTCATCATCGGCAAGGAGGGCGTGATCCTCACGCGACCGCGCGGCGCCACGGCGTTCACTGTGGTCCCACGGCTGCCGACGCAGGAGGTCTTCGGCCAGCTCCTGGCGGTGACGGGCGTGCCCTATACGGAATCGCACGCCTACGCGCGCGACGCGCAGTTCCTGCAGCGCTCCGGTACGCCCCTGCCGCACGCGGCGGGAGGGGACCGCATGGCGGCGGTCGCCGATCCCAAGGCGCTCATGCTGGCTGACACCGACACGCCGGGCGAAGAGTGGAACACGCCCATTCGCGGCTTCAAGACGCCCATCCTCCTCGGGCTCATCACTTACGACAAAGAGGAAGGCCATGTCCCGATGCTCGCGGGTCGCGATGCCCGCAAGACCTACAACAGCGCCATGCTGATCGACGGCGACGGGCGCGTCCTGGGGCGCTACGACAAGAACTACTTGCTCATGTTCGGCGAGTACATCCCGCTCGGGGACCGCTTCCCGCAGCTCTACGAGAAGCTCCCGGAGGCGAGCCACTTCGAGGCCGGGACCACGGTCGAGACCTTCGCGTTTCGCGGTCATCAGCTCGGGATCATGATCTGCTACGAGGACATCATCCCGCGTTTTACGCGCAAGCTCGCGGGCAAGGATCCGAACGTCCTCATCAACGTGACCAACGACGCCTGGTTCGGCAAGACCAGCGAGCCGTACCTGCACCTGGCGCTGGCCGTCTTTCGGTCCGTAGAGAATCGGCTGTGGCTCATCCGCAGCACCAACACCGGCGTGAGCGTGTTCGTCGATGCGGTCGGGCGCATCAAGTCGCAGACGCGGCTCGACGACGCCGAGCTGCTCGCCGAGGACGTGCCGATGCTGCGCACCTCGACGCCGTACCGCAGCTACGGCGACGTGTTCACGTATGGGTGTATCGTCGTCTTTGCCGTGGCCGCCATCTCCGCGCTCGTGCGGCGGCGTCCCGGCACGATCGTCTAGGAGGACACATGAGCGAACTTCGAGGCGCACGCTCGCTGGTGACCGGGGCCGCGCGTGGCATGGGCAAGCTCTTCGCCGAGCGTCTGCTGCGGCGCGGTGGCCAGGTCGCGATGGCGGACGTCGACGCGGAGGGCCTCGAGGCCGCCGCCGCGGAGCTGCGCGGACTCGGCATGCTCACGACCCATGTCGGCAACCTGGCGACCGCGGAGGATCCGTACCGGATCGTGGCGGAAGCCGAGGCAGCCCTTGGGGGGCTCGATCTCGTCGTAAACAACGCCGGGGTCGTCACCGGTGGCCCGCTCACCGAGGTGTCCGACGCACGCCACCAGCTCACCATGGACGTCAACGTCATGGGGGTCGTCCGCACCACGCGGGCAGCGCTTCCCGGCATGATCGCACGACAGCGCGGGCACATCCTCAACCTCGCGTCCGCGGCGAGCCTCACGGGCGTGGCGCTCCAGACGACGTACTGCGCCTCGAAGTGGGCCGTGCTCGGCTTCTCCGAGGCGCTGCGCTACGAGCTGATGCAGCTCTACCCCAAGGCGCCCATCCACGTCACGGCAGTCTGCCCGTCGTTTGTCGATACGGGGATGTTCGACGGCGCCTCGCCTCCGCGGCTCGTGCCCATGCTCAAGCCGGAGACGGTCGTCGATCGCGCCCTCCGTGCCGTCGAGAAGGACGCGCGGACCATCATGCTGCCGGCGACGATTCGCGGCGTGCCGGTGCTGCGGGTGCTGCTGCCGGACCGGCTCGTGGACTTCTTCTCCGACAAGCTCGGCGTCAACCGCGCGATGCAAGGCTGGCGCGGTCACTGAGCAGGGCGGGGCTAGGCCGACCCGCCGCGCTTCGACTCCGCCAGAAGCCGCTCGAGCTCGCGCAGCCGCTCCTCGGCGGACTCTTGCGTCCACGGTGCAGCGGCCCGGGCGCGGCATCAAGTGGACGCCCGCGCGAATCCAGTTGCCCTTGTTCACGCGTGTACGGTAGGCTCACGGTGGCGGCCCTGAAGAGGTGGGCAAGAACATGCTGTCCCGATCCCTGCTCCGCTCCGCGGTCCTCGTCTCCGCGTGCGCGTGGAGCTGCTCGACCTCGGAGCCGGCCGCTCCTCCATGCACCGACTGCGATGATGCCGGCGTGGTCGAAGACGACCTGGGTCTCATCGACGTTGGCGTCGAGGACATCGCGCCCGATCTCGGCAAGCCCGACGCGGGACCCGACGTCCGCGATGCCGGCGAGACTCTGATGTGCGCTCCGAACGAGCTCAAAGGGGTCTGCGCCGGTCCCAAGGCGTTCATGCGTTGCGGCGCTACCGGCTTGGCGTGGGAGGAGATCCCGTGCCCGACTGGCGAGACGTGCTACTTCGGCCAGTGCGTCACGCTCACGTGCGCTCCCGACTCGCGCATCTGCAAGGGCCCGACCCTCGTCCAGCAGTGCAAGATCGGCAAGGATGGCCAGTACGGCTGGCAGGACGTCGAGGTCTGCACGAGCGGCCTGTGCCACGAGGGCAAGTGCAGCCACGGATGCAAGTACGACCTCAAGCTCAAGCAGGAATTCGACTGCGCCTTCTTCGACGTCAACCTCACCGGCGACCCCGGAAAGAAGTGCGCGAGTGAGAAGCTGCTGGTCGTCCCGAGCTCCGGCGACTCGAAGCTCGCGGTCTTCGACGTGTCGGTCAATCCGCCCGTGGCGCTCGTCGGCTCGCCGTTCCAGACATGCAAGAACCCGAGCCGCATCATGATGGACACCAATGGGGAGATCGTGGCCACCTGCCGCGAGGACGGCAAGGTCAACCGCCACAAGAAGACCGGCGAGCTGCTCTGGAGCACGAAGCTGCCCAACTGCAACGCCTCGCGGGGCGTGGTCGTCGACACCTTTGGCCGGCTGTTCGCCGGCTGCTCGGACAACGCCACCATCTCCGAGCTCGATCCGGTCACAGGCGTCGTCAAGGCCAACGTGTCCGTCGGCGGGAACGATCCCTTCGGCGGTGGCTTCCTCTACGGCCTCGTCGCCGACGCCGACGGCCTCTACGTGGCGCTCACGGGGGTCGGCATCACCAAGGTCACCCTCGGCGGCGAGAACGACCTCAAGATCGCGTGGACCACGAAGGTCGAGGTCTACGGCATCGCGGTCGATGGCAACGGCTCGGTCTGGGCCGCGAGCGACAAGGCGCGCTCACTCGACACGAAGACCGGCCAGCTCGAGCAGGAGATCGCGTTTCCTAACGCATGGTACGGCTACGGGCTCTCCGCCGGGCTCGACGGCAACGTCTACGTCGCGCTCGGTGACGGCAACGTGGTCGCCAAGATCACGGCCGATGGCAAGGTCGCCTCACTGCCGCTCGCGGGCGGTGACAACCACGACCACGGGCTCGCACTCGACGTCGATAATAATATATATACTGTGAATATGTACAGCAACTCGTGTACCAGAATCGATGCGCTGACGGGCAAGGCCACCTCGTTCGGGCAAGGGCTCCTCAACCAGCCGTATGGCTACTCCGGCGACATGACCGGCGTGATTTCGAGCTGCGTCGTCAACGGGGGCAAGACCTGGAAGTCCGATCTCATCGACGGCGGTTCGCCCAAGGCGCACTGGCTCCAGGTCAAGTGGAAGGCCACCGAGCCGCCCGACACGCACGTCGCGATGTTCTATCGGCTCGATGGCGGGTACTGGACGCCCATCGAGAACGGGCACGTCATCGGTGCCAAGGGGCAGAAGCTCCAGCTTCGCGGCGTGCTCGAGTCCAACGATCCGACGGCGAGCCCGACCCTCGTGTGGGTCGCGGTCGTCTGGGAGCCGTAGTCCGGCGCCATCTCGGCGCGCTCCTCGAGACCACTGCTCGCGAGCGCGCGTCGGCTCCAGACGCATGGGACGGATTGGCCGGCGGCCCAGTTGACGGCACGAGCGCGCTTCGCTTAGGCTCGCCCCCGCGATAGCACACCCGTCACGCACCCAGGAGCGGTCCCCATGCGAACTCCCTCGTCCGTCCTCGTCGCCGCGCTCGTCACAGGCCTGTTGGCCTTTGGCGCAGCGGCGCAGTCTGTCACCTTCAAGGTCGCGTCCTTGGCCCCCAAGGGCTCGGCGTGGGCCAACATCCTCACGCGCGGCGCGGCTGACATCGAGAAGAAGACCGAGGGCCGCGTCAAGGTCCAGTTCTTCTTCCAGGGCCAGGGCGACGAGAAGGACATCGTCCGCAAGGTCAAACTCGGCCAGCTCGACGGCGCGGCGCTCACGGGTATCGGCCTCGGCCTCATCAACCCGGACGTGCGCGTGCTGGACATCCCGTTCGCGTTCACGTCCGACAAGCAGCTCGACTACGTCCGCAAGGCCATGGCCCCGGACTTCGAGCGGCAGTTCAAGGAAGCGGGCTACATCCTCCTCGGCTGGGGCGACGTCGGCTGGGTCCACCTCTACTCCAACATCGAGGTCAACAGCAAAGACGCGCTCAAGAAGACCAAGATGTGGACGTGGACCGACGACCCGATCGCCAAGGGCCTGTTCTCGCAGCTCGGCATCGAGGGCGTCGGCATGGGCGTGCCCGACGTGCTCCCCAGCCTCTCGACCGGCAAGATCGACGCTTGCTACGGCTCGCCGCTCGCCGCCGTGGCCCTCCAGTGGTACACGAAGGTCAAGTTCGCGACCTCGCAGCCCATCGGTTACGCCTCGGGCGCGCTGATTGTCAGCAAGAAGGTCTTCGAGAAGCTCGCTGCGGCCGATCAGAAGGCCATGATCGAAGGCGGTCACGCGGTCGGCGAGCAGCTCAAGGGCCTCGTCCGCAAGGACAACGAGCGGGCCAAGGCCGCCATGAAGAAGTCGGGCATCGCGTTCACCGAGACGCCGGCCGCGTTCGTCACCGAGCTTCGGAACGCCGCGACCGCAGCGCGCTCGGCGCTCGTGGGCAAGGACAAGAGCTACAGCAAGACTGCCCTCGACACGTTCCTCAAGCACCTCGCTGCGGCCCCGAAGTAAGTGGCGGGCGTCTCGCAAGCCAAGGGGCTGCTGGAGGGCGGCGTCGACGCTCCGCCGGAAGACGGCGTCGTCGTCTACCTCCGCATGGCGGATCGGGCGCTCGGCAAGGTGGAGGAGTACGCGCTCACGCTCGTGCTCCTCGCCATGGTCGTCATCGGCGCCTGGCAGGTCATCAAGCCCGAGGGCTGGATGCGCGAGACCATCAAGTACGGCGTCCTCTTCATCGGCATGGTGGCGGGCGCGCTGGCCACGCAGTCCGATCGCCTGTTCAACATCGACATGGTGGGCCGCCTGCTCGCGCCCCGAGGCCGCCTCGTGGTGCGCATCATCACGGCCCTCTTCACGATCGGCATGTGCTGGGTGCTCTACAAGGCGTCGATGGCCTTCCGTGACTCGATCGCGGACGAGGCCGGCGAGCCCATCAAGCCGGCGCTGGGGATGCTGCCGCTGCCGTATGGCGCGCTCCTCATCGCGACGCACTTGGCACTGCATGCGCTCATCGACGTCTACTACCTCGCGACCGGCAAGCCCTCTCCCGATGTCGTCGACCTGGTGCCAAAAGCATGACGGCCTACATAATCGCCGTCGTCATTCTTGCGCTCGTCGGTGCGCCGATGTTCGCGTGCTTGTTGGCGTTTGCTGCCATGGGCGCCATGACGCTCGAGACCAACCTCGACAGTGACATCTACATCCGCGTCGCGGGGCAAATCGTCAAGGTCTTCGGCCTCGTCACCGGCGACGCGGGCTCCACCTTGGCCACCATCCCGCTGTTCACGTTCATGGGCTACCTGCTCGCGGAGTCCAAGGCCGCTGAACGGCTCGTGCGTGTCGCCTCCGCGTGGCTCGGCTGGGTGCCTGGCGGTCTGGCGATTGTCACGGTCTTCATCTGCGCCCTGTTCACCACGTTCACGGGCGCCTCGGGCGTCACGATCGTCGCCGTTGGCGGCCTCCTGCTCCCCGCCATGGTCAAGGAGGGCTACAAGGAGCGTTTCGCACTCGGCCTCGTGACCGGCACCGGTTCCATCGGGCTCATGTTCCCGCCGGCCCTTCCGCTCATCATCTACGGCGTAGTCTACACCATCACGGCGCAGGCGATGACCGGCGGTGGCGGCGAGGCGATGAAGCTCACGTCGTTCCGGTTCGAGAAGTTCCTCATCGCCGGCATCATCCCGGGCCTCGTGCTCTGCCTCCTGGTCGCGGCCTACGCGATGTACCGGGCCATTAAGGACGGCGTCAAGCGAACGCCCTTCAACCTCCAGGAAGCCCTCCGCTCCACGCCCAAGGCCATCCCCGAGCTCATGCTGCCCCTGCTCATGATCATCGCGATGGCCAAGGGCATCCAACCCGAGGAAGCCGCTGCGCTTGGCGCGCTTTACGTCGGTGTGTTGCAGCTCGCCGTGTTCCGCGACCTCAAGGTCACGGACCTGCCCCGCATCGCCAGCGAGTCGCTGCGCCTCGTGGGTGCCATCTTGTTGGTGGTCTTTGCCGCGACCGCGCTATCGGACTACTTCGTCAACGCCGAGATCCCCGACAAGCTCTTCAACTGGATTGGTGAGCACATCAAGGCCAAGTGGGCGTTCTTGCTCGCGCTCAACGTGTTCCTGCTCGTCGTCGGCTCGGTCATGGACATCTTCTCGGCCTTGCTCGTCGTCGTGCCGCTCATCGCCACAGCCGCGGTGCACTACGACATCGATCCCTATCATCTCGGCGTCATCTTTTTGCTCAATCTCGAGATCGGCTACGTCCACCCGCCCGTCGGGCTCAACCTGTTCATCTCGAGCTTCCGCTTCCGTAAGCCCATGGTGGAGCTGTACTGGGCAATCCTGCCGTTCCTCGGGATCATGGTCGTCGCGCTCCTGCTCGTCACGTATGTGCCGGCGCTCTCACCCATCAAGGCAGACGCCTCCGCCAAAGATGAGGCGACGGCCGCAGAGACGCAGAAGGCCCCGGTGTCGCTCGACGGCTCGGCCGAGAAGATCATGTGCGAGGGCAAGGAGCTGCTGCCCGACATGTGTCAGACCGAGGACATGAAGGCCAACCCGCTGGATCAGGCGGACTGCCTTGCCAAGTTCAAGCTCTTCCCGAAGTGCGAGGCGCTCGAGAACGAGCTCGACAAGATGGAGTGCAAGGACAAGGTCTGCGAGGGTCAGGATCCGTTCGAGCCGCCCCCAGAGAGCGATGGCGGGACCACGACCGAAGGCGGTACGACCGAGGGCGGTACGACCGAAGGTGGGACCACGACGGAAGGCGGGACCACGGCCGAAGGCGGGACCACGGCCGACCCGCTGCCTCCCGACGAGGACGCCGGTTCTGCCCCGGCCGGGAGCGACGAGGACGCGGGGAGCGCGCCCGACGCGACGACGGACGATGACACCGGGTCGCCGCCGAACACCGAAGTGACCGCACCGCCCGCCCCGTAGGAGTCTCGATGTACCCGACTATTCTAATCGCGACCGACCTGACCGAGTCTTCCGACCCCGCGGTCTCGACGGCCATCGCGTTGGCCAGTCGGCTGGGCTCAGAGCTCGTCGTCGCGCACGTAATCGACGTCATGGCCGAGCACAAGAACTGGTTCTTGCCCGACTCCGCTGCGGTCGAAGCCGTCCGCGCGGCGATCACGCACGAGACGGACACGCTGCGAGAGCGCCTAGCGGCTCAGATGCAGGCGCGCGGAGTCACGCCGACACAGATCCTGGTCCGCCACGGGCACCCGGGTGACGAAATCCCCGAGATCGCTGAAGAGGTCGGCGCGAGCCTGATTGTGATCGGAACCCACGGTCGTCGCGGCTTTCGCCACGCGGTGATGGGCTCCGTCGCCGAGCGCGTGGCGCGCATCGCGGGTCGCCCCGTGCTGGTGATTCCAACGACCCCCGCCTGAGCCGCTCAGGGCGATGGCACCGGTGCGGGTTCGGCGGGCTTGTCGGACTCCGTCGGTGCAGGCGTGCCAATGTCGTCGTTGAAGGCGCGATCGGCTTCCGCAATCCAACGACGTGCCCGGACCTTGGCCAGCTCGTTGGCCAGCCGCTGCGAGGGCATGATGTCGTTTGGGGCCTCGATGACCTCGTTCAGCAGGCGCACATAGCCCTTCTTGTCGTTCGCGTTCGTCATGTAAAAGCGGGCGTAGAACGCCTTGCCCATGAGGAATTTGCCATCGGTCATGGCGAGCCCCTTTTCGAAGGCGGCCTTGGACGCGTCCGGATTGCCACCGAGCGCCTTGGGCAGCGCGACCTCGAGGGCGCCAAAGAAGAGCCACGGAGCGCCGTTCTCGAAGCCCGGGTTGCGGTCGCGCACCCAGGCCATGAGCCGCTTGAACTTGGGCATGTCGGTCAAGAGCTCCGGATCCTGCTGCAGGTTGGTCAGCGAGCCCCATGCATAGGCGAGCCAGTAGATGGCCGGGAGGTGGTCGTCGTCTGCCTCTTGCAGAAACTGCTCCAGGCGGTCGCCACCGGCGGACAGGATCGCCTCGATGTCCTCGAAGTCCTGCGCGAGACGGCGCTTGGTGAGCCCCAGAGCGCGGCGATAGAAGTCCGAGGCGCGCTCCTTGAGCTCCTCGTGGCGCGGCGAGCCAATCGTCTCTTGCTCCAGGTCGTCCTCCAAGAATGCAAACGCGTAGAGCGCATAGTTCTTGGCGGTCATGACCATGAGCTGACCGTTGTCCGGCGTGGCCTTTTGGACGCCATCGAAGAACTTGAGGTTGCTCGTCGCGGCGGCGCGCGCGAGCCAGGGATCGCTCTCCTCGTCAAAGCTGGTCGTGGCCTTGGCCAGGACGTTGACCGTGGAGTCGGCAGCGAACTTCGTGAAGAAGGCCTTGCAGCCCGAGAGCAGGCCCAAGGCCAATGTCCCGTAAACAAACAGCAATCGGTTCTTATGGGTCATGAGCGGCTCCTCCGGTGAGTGACCCTATGTAGACCAGCTTGCAGGTGAGTTCAACCACTCGGACGCGCTTGCGAACTTCGCCCTGTCATGCGATGCCCCGCCCCATGCCGCCTGCGATGGCCAGCCCCTTTCTCGTCGCGCTCGCGCGTGCCGCCGAGCAGCCGGCCATGCTGACGGGCTCGTCGTCCGCGCTGCGTGGTCGGGAGTACTACCGCAGCGGCATGGTGAAGAGCACCCAACTCTCGGCCGAGCTGATGACCGCGGTCGTCCAGGGCAGCGTCAAGACGCCGTACACGGTGCTCGTGCGGCGCCTCGGGAGCCAGTCGTTGACCTCCGACTGCACCTGCCCGCTGGGCGGGGACTGCAAGCACGTGGCGGCCGCGCTCTACGCCATTGCCGCGCGCTTCACGACGGCCGAGCGCCTCGAGGTCCATCCGGAGTCGAACGCCCGCGAGGCGCCGGCGGTCGTGGACGGCCGCGTCGTGCTCTCGACGACGATGTCGCTCGCCAACCTGCGCGCCTGGGGCAAGGCGCATGCGCTCCTCGAGCTGCTCAGTGAGTCCCTGGCGGCACTCGGGATCGACTCCGGAGCGTCCTGGGGGCGCCGCTACGGGACGACCGTCCAGGACGTCGTCTGCTCCCCCGCGGATCCTCGAGGCCGGAGCGGCCCGGATCCCGGGCTCAAGCTCGCGGTCGTCCAGCTCCTCCAACGTCGCGCGTCTCTAGGTCAGCAACTGGCGGAGCTCGCGTCGCGTCGAGCGCAGCGCCCCGCACCCGCGGACCCGCGCCTCGCCGACGCGATCACGCGCCTCACTGAGCTCCGCGACGCTGTACGCGGCGGCGCGGATGTCTCTCCGCTGGTCGAGCTATCCGCCACGGTGGCTGCCGAGCTCGATCCTCCGGTGCTGCGGATTCGTTTCCCTGAGCCCGTCTGCAACCTCGGCTGGTACGGGCACATGCTCGTGGATCTCGGGGACGCGCACCGGCCGGCGAGCGTCGGCTGTGATTGCCGGGTTCAGAGCCAGGAGTGTCACACCCGCCGCGTCGCCGTGGACCTGGCTCTCGACAGGCTCACGTTCCCCGAGCACGCCGCGCTCCAGCGCTCGCTCGGCGACGTCGTCACGCAGCCGAGCTGGGAGCGGCTCTTGGCGGCGCTCGACGCGGCCATGCCCAAGGCGCCCCCGGCGCCTCCGGACTGGAGCGTCGGCTGGCGGCTCAAGGGGGGCGAGGCGGTCACCGAGATCGAGATCGTGGCCGTCACTCCGCGCAAGCGCAGCGTCTCGCTGCGTCGGCTCAACCCCGCGGACGCGCTTGCGCATCCGATGCTGTCCGAGGCCGACCGCGCGGCGATCATGGCGCATCAGTATCGGGACAGCAGCGGCGGTACGGGTGAGGCGTTCGCGCGACTGGCGCCCCTCCTCGTCGGCATGTCTACGGTCTTCGATGGAGACAACCTGCCGGTCACGGTCCGGCGCGCCGTCCCGACGCTCGTAGCGCGTCCCACGCCCGATGGCGGCACCTCGGTGGTCGTACGCGTTGCCGAGCACGAGCTGAGCCCAAAGCGCGCCGAGGACCTGCTGGGCCTCAGCCTCAGTACGCGCCCGGCGGTGACCGCGGTCGTGCGCCCCGAGCCGTTCGGGCCGCTCTATGCCTGTGTCACGTCTCGCGAGCTGGCGCGCGTCGTCCATGTCTTCGCCCAGCGCGGCGCGGAGCTGCCCCAGGATGCGACGACCGGACTCGTCGCGCGTCTGGCCCGGCTCTCGGCGGCCGCTCCCATCGCGCTCGAGGGCACGCTCGTGCCCGATCGTCGCCTGGGGGACGCGACCCCGCGGGTTCGGCTCGCGGCGCGCGGCGAGGCCACCCTCGAGGTGCGGCTGTGGGTCCTGCCCATCGCGGGGCTGCGCCTGGAAGCGCCAGGCGAGGGCAGTCCCACGCTCGTGACCGTGCTCGAAGGGCGCACCCTGGCCGTCCAGCGGGATCTGGTGGCCGAGCACGCGGAGGCGCGCGCGTTGGCGCAGTCGCTGGCGCTCGAGCCCGAGGCCCACGGCTACTTGTGGACGCTCGACGACCCCAGCGCGGCCCTCGACGTGCTCACTGCCCTCCAGTCGCGCACCGACCTCGACGTCAAGTGGGTCGACGATCGCCGCATGGTCGTCACGTCGCCGTCGACGCAGAAGCTCACCGTCAACGTGGAGAGCAGCGACAAGTGGTTCACGTTGGGTGGTCAGCTCGAGACCGAGCTTGGACCCATCTCGCTTGGCGTCGTGCTTGCCGCCCTGCGCGCCGGTCAGCGCTATCTGCCGCTCGGCAAGGACGGGTGGGTGCGGCTGACCGACGTGTTTCGGTCGAGCCTCGGTGCCACGGCGCTGTCGGCCAAGGACGGCAAGAAGGGCCCCGAACTGCCGACGCTCGCCGGCGGCGTACTCGACGCGCTGGAGCTGGCTGGCGCACGCCTGCAGCTCACCGCCAAGGCGGCGCAGTGGCGAAAGCGCATCGCCGAGGTGCGTGCGCGCGAGCCCCAGGTGCCGACCGAGCTCCAGGCCACGCTTCGCGACTACCAGGCTGCCGGCGTCAAGTGGCTGCTTCGGCTGGCGGGCTTTGCACCGGGTGCCTGCCTCGCCGATGATATGGGCCTCGGCAAGACGGTGCAGGCGCTCGGCCTCGTCCTGGCGCGTTCGGCGGACGGCCCGACGCTCGTGGTCGCACCCACGTCGGTCGGCTTCAACTGGGTGCGTGAAACCGAGCGCTTTGCGCCCACGCTGGCCATCGCCGTGTTTCGCGGCAAGGCCCACGTCGAGGCGCTCGGCAGCGTCGGGCCCCACACGCTGGTCGTCACGAGCTACGACCTCTTGGCGCGCTATGCGGAGGATCTTTCCGTCGTAAAGTGGACTACGCTCATCCTGGATGAGGCCCAGGCCATCAAGAACCCGACGACGCGCCGGGCGCGCGCGGCCAGCAGTCTGGACGCCGGCTTCACGCTCGCGCTCACGGGGACGCCTGTCGAGAATCACGCGGGCGAGCTCTGGAGCCTGATGTCGGTGGTCACGCCTGGCCTCCTCGGTGGCATGGCCGAGTTTCAGTCGCGCTTCGTCAACCCGATCGCGCGCCGTAACGACGCGCTCGCCAAGACCGTGCTCGCGTCGCTCGTGCGGCCGTTCGTGCTGCGTCGCAAGAAGTCCGAGGTCGCGCGCGAGCTTCCTCCACGAACCGAGATCCAAATCGACGTCCAGCTCACCCCGGAGGAGCGCAAGCGTTACGACGAACTCCGCGGCGCCGCTCTGCTCGCTCTCGCCGGGGCCGACAACGCGGCGACGGAGCAGCAGCGCCGGTTTCAGATCCGTGCTGCGCTCACCCGCCTGCGCCAGCTGGCGTGCGAGCCGCGGTTGGTGGACCGGCACATCGTGGGTCCGTCGTCCAAGCTGCGGGTGCTCGCGGAGCTCCTCGTCGAGCTGAAGGAGGAGGGTCACCGGGCGCTCGTCTTCAGCCAGTTCACGTCGCTGCTGGACCTCGTCGAGCCAGTGCTGACCGCCGCGACCGTCTCCTTCTGTCGGCTGGACGGGAGCACACCGGCCGCACAGCGCCAGACCCTGGTCACGCAGTTCCAGGCGGGACAGACGGACGTGTTCCTGCTCTCGCTCAAGGCGGGCGGCACGGGGCTGAACCTCACCGCCGCCGACTATGTGATTCACCTCGATCCCTGGTGGAACCCCGCCGTCGAGGATCAGGCCACCGATCGGGCACACCGCATCGGCCAGGACAAGCCGGTCACCGTCTACCGGCTCGTGTCGCAGGGCACCGTCGAGGAGGGCATCGTCGCGCTGCACCACAAGAAGCGAGAGCTCGTGGGCGCGCTGCTCGAGGGCACCGGTGAGGCGGCGGGGCTGTCGACAGCCGAGCTCCTGGACCTCGTGACCGCTGGCGCAAGTCAGGAGCCGCCCGACACCGACGCGCCGGCTCCGGAGGATGAGTAGGCGATGGTGTACCAGCGAGGGATGTCGTTTCTGGTCGTCGCGGCATGGGGCGCGTTTGGGGGTGGCTGCGCGGCGTCTCGAGCGACCCCGGGTGACAGCGGCGTCGAGGTCTCAATGGCCGGCGATCTTGCGGTGACGGATCTTTCGTCGGCCCCGGAGGACCTGCCATTGGCGGAGCTCGCCGCCCCCGAGTTGCCTGGGAGCGTCGTCGACGCGAGCGAGGTCGTCGCCTCGGGTCACGTGACCGCCTGGGGCACCCTCACCGGCGCGTGCGGCACCTTGGGCGCGGAGCTCACCAATCCGAGCCCCAGCTTCCACACCAACACCTACGTCTTCGCGTCGGGCGCGTTCGACGCCAAGCCGCTGCGGAGCCTGGCGCAGAAGCGCTACAGCGGCCCGAACAATGGTGGGAGCTCGAAGTGCTCCGAGGCGATGAGCATCCAGACGCTCTACGATTGTGAAGGCATCACTGGCCTCAAGACCGAGGTCGAGATCGCCTGGGCCGTGACGGGACAAACGACCGACTGGCTCGGACAGCTCGGAGCCCACAAGGTCGGGGTCTCCGTCTCGCGGGCGTATCAAGGGCCGACAGACCAGACGTACACCGTCGAGGACGCGACGACCTTGCTCAAGAAGAAGCTCGGCGGCATCAACGCCAGCACGCAGAACGTCGCCGCCGCCGACGCCTGGACCAAGCAGGTGCTGCACATCTGGACCCTTCAGCCGACGTGGGTGGCCGTTCTCGAGACCGCGTGGACGCAGCTCGACGCCGCGCTCAAGGCGGACACGGTCGTCCTCGTGACCGTCGAGCAGGGGAGCACCGCCATCACCGCGGACACCTGCGCGGACTGAGCCCCGTCACGTGACGTTTGTGTGACCTGAGACCTCCCACCGGGCCTGTCGGTCGCGAACTCGGGCCTTGCGGCGCGCGATCGTCGATCACGTCCCTGTTGGCACGGCCGTTGCGCCAAGGCTGGCCAGCAGCCCACCGACTGGCAGGCGCCGCAGGTCGCGACGACGAGTTCGGGGGCCATGGGAGGACGGTCATGAAGAACATCAATTGGAGTGCAATCGCAGTGGTGGTCGCGGTGAGCGGCGTCGGTATCTCGTGTGGCGTCGAGGCGGACCTAGAGGCGGGCCTCGTGGCGGAGCTCGACCAGCGCCAGGGCGCGGCGGTCGTCCTTGCGCCGGCGCGGGTCGACGTGGGCACGGCGCACGCGTGCGCAGTTCACAACGGCGCGGTGACGTGCGCCGGCGATCACTCGCTCGGCCAGCTCGGAATCGGCTTCTACCTCGTCGGCCTCGCTCCACCGGGTTGCCTCAACGGCCCCGCGGGGCTCGAGTGTAGCACTCCGCAGGCCGTGCCGGGTCTGGGTACCGGCGTCGTCGGCGTGGCCTCCGGTGCCGCGTTCTCGTGCGCGTTGCGGTCGACCGGGCGCGTCGCGTGTTGGGGCTCGAACCTGTACGGCCAGTTGGGCTTCGGAACCGGCGCGCCAGCCGGCTGTACCAACACAGGCAACCCCATGCTCGGCGTCTACTGCGGAAGCCCGCAGACCGTCGCTGGTCTCACCGACGCCGTCGAGATCGCCGCCGGCGACTTCTCGATGTGCGCACGCCGCGCCGGCGGCATGGTCGCGTGTTGGGGGCTCAACCTGCACGGTCAGCTCGGCATTGGGACGACCCAGCCTGCCAACTGCACGGGAGGCACGGCGCAGGGCCTCGCGATGCAGTGCTGGAAGCCGGTCGCGGTGCCCGGCCTCACGAGCGTCAAGTCGCTCTCCGTCGGCTCGTTCCACGGCTGTGTGACCCGCACCGACGGCGGCGCGCGCTGCTGGGGGATCAATGGCAGCGGCGAGCTCGGGATCGGCGCGACGTTGCCGGCAGGGTGTCAGGACCTCGACGGTGACGGGCTCGCCTCGCTCTGCCCGTCGCCCCAGGTCGTCAGCGGGCTCACGGGCGCGACACATATCGCCGCTGGCGGCGCGCACACGTGCGCTCGGCGCACCAACGGAACGGTCGCTTGCTTCGGCAGCCACGTCTTCGGTCAGCTCGGGATTGGAGCCGCCGCCGCGCCCGGCTGCAGCGAGATCGGCAATGGTAACGGAGTCATGGACCTCTGCCGATTGCCGGTCACCGTGCCAGGGCTCACCGACGTCCAGAGCCTCTCGGCGGGCTGGCTTCGGACATATGTCACCAAGTCGAATGGCACGACCTTGGGTTTCGGCAGCGACGACCGCCGCGCGTTGGGCCTGGGGACGACACCCCCGCCCTCGTGCACCGGCAGCGGCGCGATGCTGATGTGCGCGTCACCCGTCGCGATCGCCGGCCTGTCGTCGCCCGTGTCCACCGTCTCGACCAACGAGGGCGCCTCGTGCGCGGCAATGCAGTCTGGCAACGTCCGCTGCTGGGGCAGCAACTGGTATGGCCTGATGGGCTTCGGACAGACCGTGCCGGGCGGGTGCGTCGACTCCAATGGGGACGGTCGCGCGGACGTCTGTCCGATGGCGGTCGCCTCCGGGCTGTAGTCGGTCCGTAGCTTGACCCCTCACGCCGACCGGGGCATCGTCCATCGCGTATGGGGGTCACCATGAGCACCAGCGACACGCGTACCATCGACCTGGTCGTCAACGGCGAGGCGCGGCGCGTGACCGTGCGTGAGGGCGAGTCGTTGCTCGACTGCCTGCGCGACCGCTGCGGCGTCACGAGCACCAAGGACGGCTGCCAACCCCAGGGGCAGTGCGGCTGCTGCGTCGCGCTCGTGGACGGCAACGCCAAGGTCACGTGCGCGATGTCGGCCGAGAAGGCGCACGGCAAGTCCATCCTCACCCTGGAGGGCGTGCCGGAGGCCGAGCGGGACCTCTTTGCGCGCGCGTTCGTCCAGGCCGCGGGGCTCCAGTGCGGCTTCTGCATTCCGGGCATCGTCATGCGGGCCAAGCACCTGCTGGACGAGAACCCGCGACCGACGCGGGCCGAGATCGCCAAGGCCATCGACGTGCACCTCTGTCGCTGCACGGGCTACGTCCGCATCCTGGACGCCATTGAGCTGGCCGCCGCGGCTCGTCGCGGCGAGGCGACGCCGGAGCCCACGCTCGACGGCGGCGTCGGCGTCTCGCTCCAGCGCGTCAAGGGGCCGGAGCTGGTGCTCGGGGCGCGCCCGTATGTGGTCGATCTGAGCCCTCCGGGGCTGCTTCACGGCGCGGTCGTGCTCTCGCCGCACGCGCGGGCGACGGTGCTCCGCATCGACACGGCGCAGGCCGAGGCCGTACCCGGCGTGCTCCGGGTCGCGACCGCCCGCGACGTGCCCGGTGAGCGCTGGTATGGCCTCATCTACGCCGATTGGCCCGGCTTCGTCGCCGAGGGCGAGGAGGTCCGCTACGTCGGCGACGTCCTGGCCGCCGTCGCAGCCGTCGACGAAGCGACCGCGCGCGCCGCCGCCGCGCTCGTCCAGGTCGAGTTTGCGCTGCTCACGCCGGTGACCGACCCCGAGGTCGCACTCCAAGATGACGCGCCCCAGGTCAACCCCAAGCACGCGAACGTCCTGTCGCGGTCGGTCATCCAGCGCGGTGACGTCGACGCGGGGCTCGCGGCCAGCGCACACGTCGTCACCGGCACGTGGCGCACGCAGCGCATCGAGCATCTGTACCTCGAGCCGGAGTGCGCGCTCGCCGTGCCGCGCCCCGAGGGTGGCCTCCACCTCTACACGCAAGGGCAGGGCGTCTTCGACGACCGCCGGCAGGTCGCGAAGTTCCTGGGCCTCGCCGAGGAGCAGGTTTTCGTGGAGCTCGTGCCCAACGGCGGGGCGTTTGGTGGCAAGGAGGACATGAGCATCCAGGCGCATGCGGCGCTGCTCTGCCACCTCACGGGCCGGCCGGTGCGCGTGGAGCTCGATCGGGAGGAGTCGATTCGGATGCACCCGAAGCGCCACCCCATCACGATGCACTACACCGTGGGCTGCGACGCCGATGGGCGCCTGATGGCGGTTCGTGCGCGCATGGTCGGCGACAGCGGAGCCTATGCGTCGGTCGGCGGCAAGGTGCTGGAGCGTGCCGCGGGTCACGCGTGCGGGCCGTATCGTGTGCCGCACGTGGATGTGCAGTCCGTCGCGGTCTACACCAACAACCCGCCGTGTGGCGCGATGCGTGGCTTCGGCGCCAATCAGAGCTCGTTCGCCATCGAGGGCTGCATGGACCTGCTGGCTCAGAAGGTCGGCGTCGACGGCTGGGAAATGCGCTGGCGCAACGCGCTCGACGTCGGGGACGCGTTCTCGACGGGCCAGATCCTCGAGAAGTCCGTCGGCATTCGCAAGACGCTGCTCGCGGTCAAAGAGCGCTACTACGCTGCGCGCGCCGAGGGCCGCGCCGTGGGCGTCGCCTGCGGCCTCAAGAATAGCGGCCTGGGCAATGGCGCCGAGGAGTGGGGGCGCTGCCGCCTCGTCGTCGAGGTGGACGGCACGATCTCGCTCTACGGCGGCTTTACCGAGATGGGGCAGGGCCTCCTGACCATCCTGGTCCAGTGCGCCGTCGAGGTCACGGGCGTCCCAGCGCGGCTGTTCTCACCCAAAGTAGACGCCACCTTCGCGTTGGGCTCGGGGCAGACGACCGGCTCGCGCGCGACGTTGCTGGGTGGTCGCGCCGTCATCGCGGCGGCGGAGAAGCTGCGCGCCGACCTTGACGCGGGCCTCGCGCTGAAGGACCTCATCGGGCGTGTCTATGCGGGTGACATCGTCATCAACGACACGACCCCGCTCAACAAGCCGGTCCCCAAGATCAAGACCCACACGACGTTCGGCTACGCGACGCAGCTCGCCATTCTGGATGCCGCGGGACGCCTCGAGCGCTTCGTGGCCGCCCACGACGTCGGTCGCGCAATCAACCCGGCGCTCTGCGCGGGACAGATCGAGGGCAGCGTCCATATGGGGCTCGGCTATGCGCTGACCGAGGACCTGCCTTGCGAGGACGGCATGCCCGTCACGTTCAAGCTGCGCGAGATTGGCGTGCTGCGCGCGCGCGACATGCCGGAGGTCGAGGTGATCCTCGTGGAGGATCACGAGCCGGAGGGCCCGTTTGGCGCCAAGGGCGTCGGCGAGATCGGGCTCGTCCCCACGGCGGGTGCGGTCGCGGCGGCGCTCGAGGCGTTCGATGGCATCCGCCGCATGACGTTGCCGATGAAGGACTCGCCAGCAGCTCGTGCCATGAGCGTGGGTAAGCTCCGAAAGCAGGCCCCTCGTGTCTGACGGTACGGTCAACGCGCACACGCACCTCTACAGCGCGCTCGCGCCGTACGGGATGCCGGCCCCAGTGCCACCGCCCGAGAGCTTCGTCCAGATCCTGGAGCGCATCTGGTGGCGGCTCGACCGCGCGCTCGATGCGGAGAGCCTGGCGGTCTCGGCCCGACTCTACGCCGCGGAGTCGTTGGCACTGGGGACCACGACGGTGTTCGATCACCACGAGTCGCCGAATCTCATCGAGGGCTCGCTCGACCTCCTCGCCGATGCGTGCGCTGACGTCGGCTTGGAGGCGGTGCTGTGCTACGGAGTGACCGAGCGCAACTTCGGGCACGACGAGGCGCGGCGCGGCCTGCGTGAGGGGCTCCGGTTTCTCGACGCCAACACGCGACCGCTGGTGCGCGGTGTGCTCGGGATTCACGCGTCTTTTACGGTGTCTGACGAGACGCTACGCGAGGTCGG
Source organism: Pseudomonadota bacterium (assembly GCA_005776585.1). Classification (GTDB taxonomy): domain Bacteria; phylum Myxococcota_A; class UBA9042; genus SXOX01. The sequence continues at coordinate 38,307 of SXOX01000276.1, forward strand.
CGCCGCGGCACGGGCGGCTGGCGTGCCTGTGCACGTCCACCTCGCCGAGGACCAGGCCGACGTCACCGACGCACGCGCTCGCGGATATGCGGGTCCGCTCGAGCGACTGCTCGCGCTGGATGCGCTCACTCCAGGCTCGATCCTCGCGCATGGCGTGCACCTCTCGCCAGAGCAGGTGCGCCGAGCACACGACGCCGGCTGTTGGCTCGTGAACAACCCGCGCTCCAACGCCAACAACCGCGTCGGTTGCGCCCAGTCGCTGGCCGCCTCCGGCCGCGTCGCCCTGGGGACCGATGGCTTTCCTGCCGACATGTTGGCCGAGCGCGACGCCGCGGTGGCCCACGCCGGGTGCGACGCAACGACGGCGCAGGCTCGCTTGGACGCCGGTCTCACGCTTCGCGCCGCGTTCTTCGGCCCTGACCGGCCGCCTCGCGCGTCACCCGAAACCGCCGTCCTCGAATCACTTCGCGCAGACGCCCGCCGTGTGGCGCCGCGCCTCTTTGAACGTATGAAGGCACTCTAGGAGCAGCACCATGGCACGCCTCGGCCTCGAAACGAGCATCGTCGACCCGTCCGTCTACCAGAACTCCGTCGCGCGCTTCCGTCAGGCCGGCGTGCGGCTGCCCACCTTCGCTGAGCTGGCCGAGCCCGCGCGCATCCCGTCGGCCATCACGGACGCGCTGGCCTCCGTGGACCCCGATACGCCGCATCCGGCCAACCTCTTTCGCGTCAACTGGTTCAACGACGCCTCCCGCCGCGGGCGCTCCGCCGTGCCAGGCTACCTGGAGCTGCCGTCGTCGCTCACGGGCGTCGAGGCGCGCATCCTGGTCGCCATCGGCTCCCGCTTCCCCCTGATCGCGGCCCACAAGGTGCTCGCCGCGTACGGCTGCCTCGTGCCGCGGATCGTCACGGGCCAGTTCGACCCGACGGCGCACAAGGCGTTGTGGCCATCGACCGGCAACTACTGCCGCGGTGGCGTAGCCATCTCGCGCATCTTGGGCTGCCGCGGCGTGGCCATCCTGCCGGAGGGCATGAGCGCCGAGCGGTTCCGTTGGCTCGACGCGTGGGTCACCGATCCGAGCGACATCGTGCGGACGCCGGGGACCGAGAGCAACGTCAAGGAGATCTACGACACCTGCGCCGCCCTCGATCGCGATCCAAAAAACGTGATCTTCAATCAGTTCTGCGAGTTCGGAAACTACCTCGTGCACGCGACCTGCACCGGGCCCGCCCTCTCGGCCATCTACGAGGACGCCCGCGTGCGTCACCCGGGGCTGCGGTTGGCGGCGTTTACCTCGGCGACCGGCTCGGCCGGGACCATCGCTGCCGGTGACCATCTCAAGTCCCAGCACGGGACCCGGATCGTCGCGGTCGAGGCCACGGAGTGCCCCACGTTGCTCTACAACGGCTTCGGCGAGCACAACATCCAGGGCCTCGGCGACAAGCATGTGCCCTACATACACAACGTCATGAACACCGCCCTCGTCGTGGGCATCTCCGACCACGCGACCGACGGGCTGGGCTTCCTCGCGGGGCACGCCGCCGGGCGAGAGTACCTCGTGCGGCGACGGGGTGTTTCGGCCGAGGTCGTCGAGAGCCTCTCGGCGCTCGGCCTCTCCGGATGGTGCAACGTGCTAGCGGCCATCAAGACGGCGAAGTACCTTCGCCTCGGCAAGGACGACGCCATCGTCACGGTCGCGACCGACTCGGCGGCGATGTACGGCTCCGAGCGCGACAAGGCGGCCAACCGGTACTTCGCGTCCGGCTTCGACGCCGTCACCGCCGGAGAGGTCTTTGGCCAGCACCTGCTCGGCCAAGGCACCGACGACCTGCTCGAGCTGTCCGCGCGCGACAAGGACCGCATCTTCAACCTCGGCTACTTCACTTGGGTCGAGCAGCAGGGGGTCAGCGTCCACGACTTCGAGTCTCGCCGGAGCCAGAGCTTCTGGACCGGACTGCGTGCGCTGGTCCCTGCGTGGGACGCGATGATCGCGCAGTTCAACGCCGAGACGGGGGTGACGGGCGCGTGAGCCAAGTCGCGCGGCAGGTGTGTGGCGGCTGCGGGGCCATCGTTCCGCTGGAGGCCGGGCTCGTCTTCCGCTGCCCGAACGCCGACACCGACGCGGGAGAGCACGTCCTGCGTCGGGTCGTCCCGTTGCCGACCGATCTGGGCGATCCCGGGGAGCTCAACCCCTTCGTCCGTTTTCGTCGTCGGCTTCTGGCCTGGCATCGGGCGCACCAGGCCGGCTGGAGCGATGCGCGTTTTGTGGCCCTCGTCGAACAGCTCGACGCGGCGGTCGCGGCGGTGGACGGCACCGGATTTCGCTTCACGCCGCTCGGGCGCTTTCCTGCGCTCGACGCGGCTACCGGCGTAGCCACCTGGGTCAAGGACGACACGCGCAACGTGAGCGGCTCGCACAAGGCGCGCCATCTGTTCGGTGTTCTGCTGGAGCTGGAGGTCGCCCATGCGCTGGGCCTTGGGCCGGAGCGCCAGACCCCGTTGGCCATCGCGAGCTGCGGGAACGCCGCGCTCGCCGGAGCGGTCGTAGCACGCGCGGCCGAGCGACCGATCCGGGTCTTCATCCCGACAGACGCCAACCCGAAGGTCGTTGCCCGGTTGCGCTCGCTCGGCGCCGAGGTCGTCGTCTGTGAGCGCAGGACCGGCGAAGTCGGCGACCCGTGCTATCTCCGCTTCCGCGAGGCCGTCGACCGCGGCGCGCTCCCGTTCTGCTGCCAGGGCCCCGACAACGGGCTGTGCATCCAGGGTGGCGAGACGCTCGCCTGGGAGCTGCTGGCCGGACTCGACGCGCGCCAGGTCGCGCTCGATGCCCTGTACGTGCAGGTGGGCGGTGGTGCGCTGGGCAGCGCCATGGTTTCGGCGTGGACTGACGCCGTTCAAGCTGGGCTCGTCTCGCGGCTGCCGCGCTTCCGGATGGTTCAGACGGAGGCGGTAGCGCCCCTCGAGCATGCCTGGCGGCGCATCACCGCGGAGCCCCTCGGGCTGCGACGCGCCCGCGCGCATCGGGCCCAGGTCATGTCTCCCTGGAGCGAGCCCGGTCACAGCGCCGCGCACGGCATCCTCGATGACGAGACCTACGACTGGCTCGCGCTCGTCGAGGGCATGTTGGCTTCCGGCGGCGCCCCGGTCGTGGTCGACGAGGTCACCGTGCTTGCGGCCGCTGAGCTCGGCCCGCGCGCGACCGGGATATCGGTCGACCCCACCGGTACCTCCGGCCTCGCCGGGCTCCTCGCAGCGCGCCCCCTCGGTGGCGAGGTCGGCGTGCTCTTCACGGGAGGCCTCCGATGAGTGTGGTGACCATCGCCATGACCGAGACGTGCAACGTGTTCCCCGACATGCCGGCGCGCGTCGCGGACCTGGGCGTGCTCACCGGCAAGCTCGACGCGTTGCGTGACGCCAACCTCCGCCACCACGCGGAGCTCATCGGGCTCGCGGCAGGGCAGGGCGCCGCGATCGTCGGCCTGGGCGAGCTGTTCGCCGCGCCGTATTTCGCGCTCGACCACTACCCGCAGTTTCTCGCCCTTGCGGAGGACGCCGCGACCGGGCCCAGCGTTCAGGCGATGGCGCACGCGGCACGAACGCACGGAGTCGTCGTCATTGCGCCCATCTACGAGCTGAATCCTATCACCGGCCGGCGCTTCAACACGGCGGTCGTCCTCGATCGCGATGGCTCCGTGCTCGGCAAGTACCGGAAAACGCACATCCCGCAGGGCACCAACGACAAGGGGAGCTTCCACGAGACGCGGTACTACCAGTCGAGCGACGGTCAGCTCGGGCCCATGCCCAAAAACCGCTCGCAGAACCCGTACTTCCCCGTCTTCGAGACCCACCTGGGCCGGCTCGGCGTCGCCATCTGCTATGACCGCCACTTTGACGGCGTGATGTATTCGCTTGCGGCCAACGGCGCCGAGATCGTCTTCTGCCCCGCCGTGACGTTCGGGACCAAGTCCCAGCGCGTCTGGCATCAGGAGTTCTTCGTCGACGCCGTGCGCCATAACCTGTTCATCGCGGGCTCCAACCGCAAAGGAACCGAGCCACCGTGGAGTATCACGTACTTCGGCGAGAGCTACGTCTGCGGACCCAACGGCCTCGTGCCCAACCGCAGCACGCACTCGGAGCTGGTCCTGTGCGACCTCGACCTCGCCGAGCTACGCTCGCCCGATCCGTCCGGTTGGAATCTCCCGCGCGACCTACGGCCGGACATCTACTCTCCGCGGCCCGCGCGGTCGTGAACCCTTGCGTGTCGCTCCACGGCGACCCTTAGTTGGATCTCCATGCTGGACGTCTCCGCGTTCACCAGTGCCTGCCGTCAGCTCCAGACGAGCCTGGCCTACCTCAGCTCGGATGCGGCGCTCGCAGACCCGGAGCTGCGCAAGCAGTTTCGTGGAGCGAGCATCCTGGCATTCGAGTTCACACACGAGCTCGCCTCCAAGATGCTCCTCCGCCGCCACGTCGCGACGCTGCTCCCCAATCCAGCAGAGGCCGCGGGGCTGTCGCACATGGATCTGCTGCGAGCGGCATCCTCGGCCGGCCTTCCCTTGGACCCCACAGCGTGGCGTCGTTACCGGGAGCTTCGAAACCCGACCAGCCACACCTACGACGGCGAGCGCGCGGAGGAACTCGTGGCGATGCTACCTGACTTCCTGGTCGCCGCGTCGCAGTTGGCGGCCGCGCTGAGGGCCGCTCATGGGTGAGCTCGGGTTGACGACGGTGCAGCGCCGCGAGCTCGAGGCCATCCTGGCCACTCAGGTACCCGAGGCGCGCGTCGTCGCGTTCGGCTCCCGCGCGCGGGGCGACCATCGGCTGGGCTCCGATCTGGACCTGCTGCTCGAGGCCCAGGGGCGTGTGCCCTTGCAACGGCTGCTTGACCTCCACGCCGCGCTGGGCGAGAGCGCCTTGCCGTTTCGAGTCGATGTGGTCGACGGAAATGCGGCCGCCCCGGCGTTCGTGGCCGCCATCCGCGGCGGGTCGACGGTGATTCTGCGGGAGGCACCGGGAGCGTGGCGCCCTACTTCTTCGTGATCGTGAGCTTGTAGGCCCCAGCCTTGACCTTGCCCCAGTACGGCGTGCTCACCCAGATGAGCACGGTCTGGTTGGCCTTGAGCTCGAGGGGGTAGTCCGCGTCGTTGTGGTTGTAGACCCCGTCGATCTCGCCGATCGTCCCGGCCTTCGGGCACTGGTCCACCGTGTTGTAGAGGTGCTTCTTGCTCGTGCCGGTGTAGGCCTCGGCGGACGCACCGAGGGACTCGACGTCGGTCTCGAGCGTCAGCACGTACTGGCCATCGGCCGGTGCGGTGAAGGCGATGGAGTCGTCGGGCGTCTCCTTCCACTCGAGGCGGGGCGAGGTGACCCAGTTGGGCAGTCCCACCGTCGTGCCCTCGTAGACGGCCGGGAGTGAGGGGCCCAGCGTGACGTGCGGGCAGGTGCTCGTGTTGGCGGCTGTGTCCGGAACGACCTTCCCCGGGTCGACCCCGACGGGGATGTCGGACCCCGTGGCTGCGTCTGAGCCCCCAGGTACGTCGGTCAATGCGACGTCTCCGATTGCGCTTGGCGTGTCCTTGCCGGCCCCCGCGTCCGCAGAGCCGGAGCCTCCGGCGGTCGAACAGCCGGTTAGTGCCATTGGGACAGCGAACGACAACATCAGCGAGAGCAAGGTGCGCATGGCGCTCCCTTAGCGCGACCGCTACTGCCCAGCAAGCGGCATCGTCGGCGTGCTCCCGGGTCGTTATACTAGCTTCGCTCATCTGCTAGTATAAGAGCATGTCCCCCTACGTCGACCTCCCGCTCTCCGCCCAAACGGCCTACGCGCAGCTCTTCGAGGCCGCGCTGGCCGCGAATCTCCACCGAACGGTCGCCGACCTGCGCGGCTCGTTCGCCCGCAAGCGGGTCAGCGGTCACGAGTACTGGTATTTTCAGTTCACCGGACTCGAGGGCAAGCTCAAGCAGGTCTACCTGGGCCCGGCCACGCCCCAGCTCGAGGCGCTCATTGCCGTGCGCCCGTCGGCGCGTCGAGCCGATCCCCTGACGGCATTGGCGCGCTCGGCACAGGTGCTCGGCATGGCGCCCATGGTGCCGCGGCAGTTTCGTGTCCTGAGGCGGCTTGCGGACTATGGCTTCTTTGATGCCGGCAGTGTGCTGGTCGGCACGCACGCTTTCTTGGCCGCAGGCAACGCCTTGGGCGTGCGGTGGGCGACACCCGCGCGGACCGACGATCTCGACTTTGAACACGCAGGCAAGAATCTCTCTCTTGCTCTTCCATCGACCGTCGCGGTGGACACACCCGCCGCCATCGCTTCACTCGAGCTTGGACTGCTACCTGCCCGCTCTCTGTCTGGTGCTCCTGGTCCGATGTACCTGAATCCCAAGGAACCGGAGTTCCGGCTCGACTTTCTCACGCCGCTCAGCCGGCGCAATGACGCCGAGATCGTGCACCCCCGTCTGGGGGTCGCCCTTCAGCCGCTCAAATTCTTGGAGTTCGTGCTCGAGGACGTCACCCAGGTGGTGCTCTTTTGTGCCGAGGGCGCTGTCATTGCCTCGATTCCGAGCCCGGCGCGCTACGCACTACACAAGTTGCTGGTATACGGAGAACGCAGCGTGGCCTTTCGTACCAAGGCCACGAAGGACCTGGTTCAGGCCGCCGCGCTGCTCTCGCTCATGAAGCGCGACCGCCCGGGCGACGTCGAGTCGGCCTGGCGCGATCTCGTGCGGCGAGGATCGGGCTGGCGACGGCGCGTTCGCGAGTCGTTGAGCGCGTTGGAGCGTGTCGCTCCGGAGCTCGACGCGACCGCATGGCTTTCGCAGCTTGCCCCGGTCTAACTCGCGAGGGGCCCAACGTAGCTCACAGTCTCCGGCGCGAGCACGGCCTTCCGAAGCGTGTCGAGAACATAGAACCACGTAAGGTCGACCGCGCCCTCGGCTGTGCCCGAGAGCGTGCCCAGGGGATCGGCTGCGCTAAATTCCAGCGCGAAGCCGTCGCCCGAATAGCGCACGCGACCGTCTGGCGCATAGTCCGCTCGGAGCTCGCGCCCGGCGATCCGCGCGATGCCGTAGCCATGGCCGAAGTGAAAGCCGTCGTGGCCTGGCACCTGCCGGAAGCTCTCCAGGCTGCCAAAGAAACGGGGCTTGACCTTGTAAGGGCCCCCATCCTCGGGGCAAAAGATGTCGCAGTTGCCGCACTCGTTGCAGAAGTCGTGGAACGTGCCGATCTGGTGCTTCTCGATCGTCGCCATCGCCTCGCCGGTTCTCGCGGTGAGCCCCCCGGGAGTCGCTGTCACCCACACGACGGGCACCGAGGTCGTGGGCACCGCGAAGGTGAAGTTGGCGTCATTCGGACACACCGGCACGCACTTGTCGCACGTGATGCAATCGAAGAGCTTGAGGCTGCGTCCGATCTTCTTCGGCGGCTTCTGGTTCTTCGCCTGATGGTAGCGCGGCTCGGCGAGGAGGCGGTCGACCACGAGGCCCGTGTTGCGCAGCTTGGCTTGCGCGAGCGTCTCGCCCTCGGGCGCGCCAGGAAAGGCCCGCAGGACGAAGTCGTCGATGGTCGTCGCGCCGACGGAGGCCATTCGCTCGGAGAGCGCGGTGAGATAGCCGCTGGCGCGCGCGTACCCTCCGGGCTGGAGCAGGTCGCTGCACACCGTAATCGGTACGATGCCGAGCGCTGCCGTGTCCGCGAAATTCTGCCGATCGATCCCGGCCGAAAACGAGATCGGAAAGCGGTCCCCGAACGTGTCCCGAAAACGGCCGACGAGGCTCATCGCCAGCACGTGCAGCGGCGGCCCGGAGAGGTACATCTCGCGCTCGCTCGCCGGAAAGAAGCCGCGGTGATTCTCGACAATCAGCGTGTTGCTGAACTTCACGCCAAAGCCGAGGCCGAGCCCGGCCGCGGTCCCGCCCAGGCGGTCCACGAAGCCGCAGGCCTGGTCCCAGCGCGCGTCCTTGTCGAAGGCCGCATCGGGCACGCGAATGTCGGTGTACCCCATCACGTCGTGCATCAGCTCACGCACGCGGTCTCGCCCGAGCAGCGTGGGGTTGAGCTTGACGATGCAATGGAGGCCCACGTCCTGGAGCAGGAACGCGATAATGCGCTCGATCTCGTCGGGCGGGCAGCCATGGAACGTGCTCAGCGTGAGCGTATCGGAGAGCCGCGGGGCGAAGTCCAGGTCCCGGAGGTGCGCGAGGGCGTCGGGGATCTCGCGTCGCAGCCGCGCGATGACCGGGGTCGCGTCGAGCATCCCGCGCATGAACGCCTGCACGCGCTCCGACCGAATCCCGGCGAGGTCGTAGCCGACGCTCATGTCGAAGATGAGGTCCGTCGCGCCGGGCCTCAGGCCGAGCTTGCCGCTCTCGACGAGCATGCGGATGAGCATCGCGGCCTTGACGTACTCGTCGAGCGACTGTTCGAGCCGAAGCTCCTGCGACCACTCGACGTTGTAACCCACCGTGGCCATGTCGATGCACGGGCGCGGGATCATGAGCGTATCGAGGATCTGCACCGTCTTGAGCTCGTGGATGCGCCCTCCACCGAGCCACGCGAGGACCAGGTTCTGTGCGAGCTGGGTATGTGGGCCTGCGGCCGGCCCGAACGGCGTGCTGGCGCGCTTGCCGTGAAACTGGACCGACAGGTCGCGATCGGGGTCGCCCAAGAAGAACTTCCGCGCGGGGAGGTCGAAGATCGACTGCTTGCGCTCGAGCTCATCGAAGGCGCGCGTCACGAGCGCGGAGAACGGGTAGGGGTGTAGCTCAGCCATGGTCGCGCATCATAGCTGGCGTCGGAACGGGATAGAACCTTGCCTTGTGGTGGGGCTCGCGATAGCGTCACGTCCCATGAGCGCACGCGGACTCCTCCTGGTTCTGGCAATGGGCAGCGCACTTGGCGCGTGCGCCAACGACTTCACGTGCGAGAAGGACTACGACTGCCCGCCCACCCAGGTGTGCAACCGGTCGAGCGGCGTCTGCGAGGACTTCAAGTGCGAGGTCAACGACGACTGCCCCGATCCGGGCAAGGTCTGCGTCAACAACGCCTGCGTCGCCAAGGACGCGGCCCCCAAGACCGTCACGAAGTAGTTCGCTTCGCTTCGCGGAGCTGAGACACGACCCGCTGAAACGCCTCACGACCGCGCCGCGCCACCGGTGTGCCCGAAAAGCGCGCGTCGAAGCCGGCGTCGTCGAGCGCGAGCAGCGCGTCCAGGCGCGGTGCGACGGCGTCCTCCCGTGGCTGGAACGCGGGTCGGTCGGGCGGCTCCGGCTTGCGGTTCCACGGGCAGACGTCCTGGCAAAGATCGCACCCGAAGACGTGCGGCGCGACCTGCGGCACGAGCGCCTCCGGGATGGCGTCCGGCGACTCGATGGTGAGGTAGCTGATGCAGCGGCGCGCATCGAGCACGCCCGGTTCGGGAAACGCCTGCGTCGGGCAGACGTCGAGGCACGCCGTGCAGGAGCCGCAGTGATCGGGGACGACCGTGTCCGGAGCCATCGCGAGATCGGTCAGTACGACCGCGAGGAAGAAGTACGAGCCGCGCTTCGGGTGGATGAGGTTCGTGTGCTTGCCCATCCAGCCGAGGCCCGCGTACTTGCCGAAGACCTTCTCCAGCACGGGACCGTGGTCCACGTACGACGTGAAGCGGTGTCCCGGAGCCCGCGCCGTCAGCTCGGCGCACCAGGTGGTGAGGAGGGCCTCGATGAGCCCGTGGTAGTCGTCGCCCCAGGCGTAGCGCGAGATCCAGCCGCGCTCGGGGTCGCCGGTGAGCGTATGTGGCGCCCGTGTGTCGTAGTCGAGGGCGGCGACGAGCACGCCGCGGAGCGTCGTACCCGGCATCGCCAGCGCCGGAGCCGCGCGGCGGCGCCGATGTCGAGCCATGTAGCGCAGCTCGCCGTGGTAGCCGCGTTCGAGCCAGGTGTCGAAGTGCGCCATCTCGGGGAAGGGTCCCGGTGGCGCCACTCCGACGTCGTCGAAGCCGATGGAACGTCCGAGCGCCTTGGCCGCTGTCGCGCGGGCCTCGGGGCTGAGCGGGAGCCAGGAGTCGTCGGACACGGGCGAGACCGTATCATCAACCTCGGCAATCGCGGAGACCGACCTTGCGAGCGGTCGCGCCGTCTGTTAAGTCGGCACGCGTGACCCGCATCCTCATCACGAACGACGACGGCATTCGCGCTCCCGGGCTTGCGGCGCTAGCGCGCATGGCCGCGCGCTGGGGCGATCCGCTGATCGTCGCGCCGGACCGCGACAAGAGCGGCATCGGTCACGCCATCACGCTCAAGGAGCCGCTGCGCGCGCACCGGCTGTCCGCGGGGGCGCTCCCCTGCGAGGCCTGGGAGGTCGTCAACGGCAGCCCGACCGACTGCGTCTACTTGGGTCTGCATCACGTGTTGGCGGGGGAGCGGCCTGCGCTCGTGCTCTCGGGCATCAACCCGGGGCCCAACCTGGGCTGGGATGCGTTCTACTCCGGCACCGTCGCTGGCGCGCGTGAAGGTGCGCTCCAGGGCGTTCCGGGCGTCGCGTTCTCGTTGCTGTCTGGGCCCGAGCTGCCCTTCGACGAGCTCGGACCCATCGTAGACCACGTTATTGAATACGCGCTCGCCACCCCGCTGCCTCCGTGGGTGTGCCTGAACGTGAACGTGCCCAACCCGCGCATTGGCCCCATCCGCGGCATTCGCGGCACCTGCCTCGGCCAGCGGCACTACTCCAAGGAGATTCACGTGCGCCAGGATCCGCGCGGCGGCGAGTATCTCTGGATTGGCGGCAAGGACGTCTTCATGCCGGACCTCCCCGGCAGCGACTGCAACGCCGTGCGCGAGGGCTTCGTCGCGGTCACGCCGCTCGGCTGCGATCTCACGCACCCCGCCGCGTTGGCCAACCTCGCCACCATCGAATCGACGCTCTAGGAGCCCAGAATGACCATCGCAGCGACCCGTGCCGCCACCATCTCTGCCGCGATTCGCGACATCCCCGACTTTCCCAAGCCCGGCATCCTGTTCAAGGACATCGCGCCGCTACTCGAGACGCCGGCTGCGTTTCGGGCCGCCATCGACGGCCTGGCCGAGCGCTACGCCAGCGCGCGCCTCGACCGCATCGTGGGCCTCGAGAGCCGCGGCTTTCCGTTTGGCGGCGCGCTGGCCGACCGCCTCGGTGTGGGCTTCGCCATGGCCCGCAAGCCGGGCAAGCTGCCTTATCGCAAGGTGAGCGTGGAGTACGCGCTCGAGTACGGCACCGACCGCATCGAGATGCACGTAGACGCGGTCAAGCCCGGACAGCGGGTGCTCATCGTCGACGACCTCCTGGCCACGGGAGGCACCGCCGCAGCGGCCATTCGGCTCGTGCAGGGCGAGCTCGGCGGCGAGATCGTCGCGTGCGCGTTCGTCGTAGAGCTCGCCTTTCTTGGCGGTCGCGGTCGACTCGAGCCGACACCGGTGTTCTCGCTCGTGACCTATTGATTAAGAGCGCTTAAGCGGACAGTCGCCGCGTGGGTCCCTACCTTGCGACCCATGCGAACCACACAACTCACGCTCTCCCGTTTCACCTCCTTCAAGCCCCTGCTCGCCTTCGCCATCGCCGTCTCCGCGTGCGACGGAGCTGCGCCGACAAGCCTGGCCGTGCCCGAAGCGAGTCCGACTGAGCTCGTCGCCGTGTCGCCGCAGCCGCAGGTGCGGGTCGACCCGCCGATCGGTCTCGGGACCCCAGTCGCGGCCCCCGGAGCGCTTGCCCCCGTCCGCTTCGTGAACCTCTACGCCGGCGGCGCCGCGATGGCCGTGGCGCCCGACCCTCACAGCACGCTCATCGTCCCGTGGCTCGGCGTCTCCGCACGGCTCGACGTGGACTCGACCCAGCCCGTGACCGTCGCCGCGAGCGGAGCACCTTCGGTCACGACCACGGTTCCGCTGACCCCCGGTGATGTCACGCAGGTCGCGTTCCTCGGGCAGGCCAGCGATGGCGCCAAGCTCGTGTCCTTTGCGCCGTCGCCCAAGGCCGGGCGCCTCGTTCGGGCCGTCAACGCGTCACCCCACCTCGGCGGCGGGTCCATCTACCTGGCGGGCGCGACGGGCGCCTCGAGCGCCTCGATCGGCTACGGCAAGGCGACTGACTGGCGGACGCTGTCCGAGAAGGCCGCGATCGCCGGCGCTCCCATGCGCATCCTGGGGCACTTCTCGAAGCGGTCCGTCGACCTCACCCTCGACCACGCCATCACGGAGCCGACGACGCTCTACCTCAGCACCAACGGCGATGAGGAGCTCGTCGTCGTCGGCGTCACTGACTCCGGAGCGTCCTTCGTTCAAGGTCCCATCGCAGCGACCGCACGTGTACGCTTTGGCCACTACGCGGTTGGCGTCGGTCTCGTCACTTGGCGCCTCGACGGTGCGCCCATCGCAGGTGCCGAGGAGGCCCAGCCGTTCCTGACCGGCCGTGACTACGTAACGGTCTCTCCCCGGCCCCAAGCGACCGTCACTGCCGTCAGCGGCGGCGTCGTGGTCGCGACCCTCTCCGGCCCGATTCCCAAGTTTGCCGAGCTGTCGTTTCAGCTCGTTGGCAGCGCGAGCGCGCCCGTCATCCTGTCCATGCTCGATGGCCAGGTCGAGCACCTCGTCCCCAACACGACGATCGCGCAGGCGCATCTCGTCGACGCGAGGCCGAAGGGGCAATCCGCGCTCTCGCTTCAGGTGCTTGCGCTCGACACCCTCGGCGCCGGACCTGGCTGGAACCCGTTCTTGGAGCTGGTCGCGCCGTCTACCTCCACGCTGTTGACCGACGTACCGCAGCACAATCTTCTGCTGGGCGTCGATCTCGATAGCAACGGCAGCCGCGATCATCGTGTTGCCGCCGGCTACTTCGGTGCGGGGAGCCAGGCCACGTTGACCTACGTCGTCGACGACGCCGGCCGGCCCTGGATGGCCGGTCAGTGGTCCGGCGGAGCGGCCCTCGTGAACCTTGCCGTAGACCGCACGGCGTGGGTTCGGCTGTGGAATGTCGGATCGCCTACGGCCGTCGCCCTCGCGAGCAACGGCTCCACGCCCATCCACGGCGAGTGGCCGTCCTCTGCCACGCCGTCGGGCCGCGCGACGGCGCTGATGCCCACGGTCGATGGCGCTCACGAGCTCACCGTCGGTGGCAGCCCGCTGCCGACCGTGCTCGAGCCGCTGACCGAGACGACGCTCCTCGTCCTCGGCGATGGCGCGACGCTTCCGGTTACGACGACCCACCAGGTCGAGGAGTCCGTCGCGCGCGTCACCTTCATCAACGCCAGCGCCGGCGTCGTCAGCGCCGCTCTGTCACCTGGAGTCGAGCTCGCGGCCTCGCTGGGCCCGAAGGGCGTGAGCGGCGAGGTCGCCATCACCCCGGCCGACACCGCGCTGTCGCTCACCGTGATGCGGGCCGACGGCGGCGTCCTGACGTTCGGCGTGCCGACGCCGTACGCGTCCGGGACTACGCTCATGGTGCTCAATGACGACGTCGACTGGCCCACGCTTCACGTACTCCTGCCGGGCAGCGAGCCCATGACGGTGCACGCCAACGAGCTCTCGGCCAAGGTCCGCGTGCTTACGGCGTTTGCCGGAACCGGTACGGCGACCCTGGCGATCGACGGCGAGACCGTTGGCACGATTGAGACCAAGTCCTGGGGCACTGAGAAGGTGTCCGTCGGCTCGTCGGGGACCGTGGTCGTTCCCGCGGGAGCACACACGCTGACCGTGACCAGCAACACGAGCACACTCTCGCTGCCCGTCAGTCTCGCGAGCGGCACGACGACCGAGCTGATGGTCTTCACCGACGGCACCGGCATCGTGCTCCCCAGCATGGGCGACCAGCCCAAGGACAAGGTCCTGGTCATCAACGCGACCACGAGCCTGAAGGCCTCGAGCCTCTTTGTCTCCCAGGGCGGGAAGGAGAACCTGCCGTGGCTCGCGAACCTCGCCCCGAAGAGTGTGTCCGTTGTCGTCTTTCCGAAGTCGGGCGGGCTCTTGAGCGTGGACTACGACCTCGACGGTACGCCCGACTGGCGCCAAGGTTGCGGGATCGCCCCCGGCACGCGGGTCATCATCCTGGGCAACGGCGAAGCCCAGGCCATCGCGCAGTTCTACAGCGACTACGCGGTCATCGTGGGCAAGAAGCTCCCCAAGTGAGCGCTAGAGCGCACTGACGGTCCCACGCAGGTGGCGCGTGCGGAGATCGGGTGAGGTGAGCGTGAACTCGTGTCCGTTCTCAGCCCCTTGCGCGTAGAAGTGGACCCGACCGGGAAGAAAGACCGGCCGCTCGAAGCGCACGGTGCACTGCTTCGGCCCGTTCGGCAGCGCGTCTTGGAGCTCTCCGAGGCAGCGCGCCAGGCTCCACATCCCATGGACGATAGCTCGCTTGAAGCCGAAGGAGCGGGCAGTCAGCGCGCTCAGGTGAATCGGGTTGTAGTCACCGGAGATGGCCGCATAGCGGCGCCCGAGGTCGGCGCGCAGTGTCCAGATCGTGCTGCGAGCGGGCCTGACGTCCAGACCGGCGGGTGCCTCATCGGAGCGCTTCTCTCGCGTCGTCGCGCCAGGCTTGGGCGCCGCCTTGGGCCGGGACAGGATGGAAGCGGTGGATTCCCACACGCAGTCCGAGCCGAGGCTCGCGCGCGTGTGCAGGTCGAAGAGCGTCCCGCGCGGATCGTCGCGATGTCCCTCGACGGAGGCCTCGAGGTCATAGGCACCGTCGGCCGGAAGCGCCCCCCGTTGGACGATGCGATTGGTGACGTGGATGAGCCCGGCGACCGGCAGCGGAAACTCCGAGCGGCCGAGCAGCGCGATATGGAGGTCGCCACTGAGCATCTGGAGAAACGGGAGCGGAAGCTCCCCGTCGTCACCGAGGCTGCACAGCGCGCGGTACGTGGTGAGCCGCTCCGCGACCGGCACGACCCCGCTGCGCGCAGTGACCAGGCGCGGGATGGTCGCGCCCTCCGTGAGACCCGGCCGACGCGCCAAAAGCGCTTTCACGAGCTGGAAGCCGCTCATGAGGCACCGCCCTGGCGGCCTTCGCTGGGCCAGACCGGCTGACTGCGAAGCCGCTCCGGCCACGCGGAGCCGCGATTGCCGGGGATCTCGCGTCCGGTCGGGTCGCACGCGAAGTTGCCGACCTCGGCGAAGGCGCGCTCCTGGCACACCCGACCCGATCGCGCGGGATCGCGAAAGCGCTGGAGCTTGCCGCCGCGCTCGATCAAGACCGCCTCGTGCGGTCCGAGGCGCAGGTCGACGAGCGCGCCCTTGCGCTCTCGGCTCTGGAGCTGCTCCTCGTTGCCGATGGGGTCCGCGACGGTCTTGGCCTTGAGCGTCCAGACGAGCAGCGAGGTCGGGTCGCGACCGGGAAACGCGCTGGCGAGCAGATCCGTGTAGCCGTAGAACTGCTTGCCCACATCGTTCTGATTGACGGGGCCGGCCATCAGGCAGCAACCAGCGAGCAGGTCGCAATCGCTCGGCAGGTCGACAGTGCCCATGAGCTCGCAGTAGAGCGCGCTCCGAGACGCGAAGGCGCCGAAGGCTCGCACCGCTCGGATGAAGTCGAGCCCTTCGGCCTCCACCTCCGACCGCGAGAGGCCGCCGACGTAGATGCGCTGCCCGGTGAGCGCAAACGCCTTGCGCCCCTTCTCCGCGTTGCGGCTGAAGGCCTTGCCCGTCGGGAGGTCGACCCAGAGCGGCAGGTCGCGAATGAGCGCGTCGGTGACGTCATTGAGCGCCTGGCGGACATCGCGCAGCCGCTGCTTGCCATTGGGCGTGAGCACGTCGATGCGCTCGAGCAGCGCCAGGCGTTTGGTGGTGTCACGGTCGAGGCCAGTCCAGTGCGAGAATGCGTTGAAGGCCGCGCGACCGGCCTGCTCGTTGAGCGCCATCGACACGTCCATCGCCTGACGTTCGAGGTACGGGGCGGGCGCCTTGTCCTCGTGATTGACGCCCGGTTGGATGCGCTCGCTGCGAAAGGCCATGAGGTTGGCCCCGATTCTGCGCCACGTCTCGCGGTCACCTGGGATGGCCTCACCGGGCGCCGCGCCGCCGACCTGCACGACGGCGGCAACACGCCAGCCTGCGCGCCGCTCCGCTGAGGTGAGGCCCGCGAGGTCCTCGATCTGACGCGCGACCGCCGCGTTCGCCGCGCGGTGCCTCCCCGCAAACGGCGCCATCAGCCCCAGGGCTCGGCGCTGTCCACCCGAGGCGATGACGGCCGCCCGCTCCATCGCGTCGGCGAGGATGCCCACGTGGAGGTGCTGGAGGTAGCCAATGGTCGGGATGTCGTCGGCGTCGAAGTACCGCTTGCGCACGATGCGCCAGGGCACCTGGAGCAGGCTGAGCACCGGCGCGTGGCCCGCCAAGGTGAGCAGCATCGTGAACGGCGTGCGGTACGGTCGCGAGAAGACGACGTGCGCGTAGGCAGCGCCGTCGAGGGCCGCGGCCTCGACCCCGTCCAGGGTACGCAGCAGCGGGACGAGGCGCGCGGCGGCGTCTTGGCTGAGCGTCGTGACCCGATGGCCGCGGTAGTTGGTCGACTGGCGCGCGCTCAGCACACCGAGGGCATGCTCGTCGAACAGCTCGGCGTCCGTTGCGCTCGGGGACGGGCCGAACGCCGTCGGTCGAGCCATGGACAGGAGCCGCAGGGCCTGCTCGGCATGGGCCGCGTTCAGCGCAACGCGGACGCGATAGCCGACGGGCGACGGCGAGTCGAGATGGGTCGGGAGGTGGTACCGCGTGCGCCTCTCGCCCGCGGCGGCGACGGTCGCGCTGCGCGACGGGCGCACTTCGGACGGTACGATAGGTACGACGTCTAACGGCTTTTGGACGAGGTCGTGCGGCATGGGGTTCCTTTCGGCGGCGTATCGCATGGCCGCCAACGGCCCGCAAGGTCGGCTTGGGCCAAGCCCGCCGCAGAGCTGCAACCGCGTGACTGCGCCGCGGTGGACGCGGGGCGCGTCTTGAGGTAGGGTCAGGGTCCTGTGGCTTTCGCGGCGGACGAGCGTCGCGACCCGGAGCTTCAGAAACAGCAACGCTCGCGCACGACGCGACCGTTGCGCACCCCTCGACCTCGGGACCCGCCCATCGCGCAGCCCCAGAAGGAACGACGCATGCCCCCCACCACCCGAGCCACGAAGTTCAACGCCGGTCAAGAGATCGACGCCCAGTGCCCCAAGTGCGAGCTCCTGCTCGCGCACACGGTCCTTGCGGCGGTCAACGGCGTCCCTGCGCGCATCATGTGCAACACCTGCAAGCGCGAGGGCAAGTGGCGCGCCTCGATGTCGCCGGGGACCAAGGTCGCTGGCGCGGCCCCGAAGCGGACGACGACCGACGCCGACGGCACGGTGCGGGTTACCTCGAAGCGCTCGCCGCCGGAGGATCCGGCTGTGGGCTGGGCCAACCAGATGCGGCTTGCCGCGAACACCGGGCGCGCGACCAAGTCCTATGACATGAAGGGCGCCTTCGAGATCGGCGAGGTCATCGCCCATGCGCGCTTTGGCGACGGCGTCGTGCGTGACGCGCCTGCGGCCGACCGCATCGTCGTCGTGTTCAAGGAAGGCGCCAAGGTGCTCGCGCACCGGCGCGCCTGATCAGCCCAAAAGCTCTGTAAACACCGCGGTTTGGAGCGCGTCGAGGGCGACGTCGGCGTCGGCGACCGTCTGCGCACCCGCATAGGGAAGCACCGTCTGCAGGTAGGCCTTGAGCTTGGGCTCCGTTCCGCTCGGCCGCAGGATGACGCGAGCGCCGTCGTCTAGCGTGAGGGTCAAGCAGTCGGTGCCGGGAAGCCAATCGCGAACGCGCGCCACGGCTCGCCCCCCAATCGCCAGCGGAGGCGAGGCCCGGAGCGCGGCCATGCGCGCGGCGTGACGAGCGATACCGCCGGGCGCCGCGTCGACCAGGCTCTTTTGACGCGAGGCGACGTAGCCATGACGACGCCAGAGGGCCTCGAGCCGCGTCCAGAGCGGGATGCCGTGGCTCAAGAGCCGCGCGACGAGCAGGGCGGCGCCGATACCGTCCTTGTCGCGCACCGCCGGACCGACCGCGTAGCCTAGGGCCTCCTCGTAGGCGAAGACGAAGTCGTGCGTCGCGTCGAGCTCCAGGGCGCGGTTCCAGAGCCACTTGAAGCCGGTGAGCGTCTCCTGGCAGGTCGCGCCGTGGCTCTCCGCGATGCGCGCAAGCAGGTCCGACGAGACGATGGTCTTGGCGACGTACGCCGGACGCGCGGTTGCCGGGCGTTGCGCCAGCAGGGCCTCGCCCAGCAGCGCGCCGAGCTCGTCTCCGGACAGCCGACGGAAGCGCCCATCGTCGCGGCGGACGGACACGGCCAGGCGATCGGCGTCGGGATCGTTGGCTAGCGCGACGTCGAGCCCGTGCTCACCTGCGAGGGCCTCGACGCGGTCCATCGCGCCGATCTCCTCGGGGTTGGGGAAGGTGACCGTCGGGAAGGCGCCGTCTGGAGCGCGTTGCTCGGGCACGGTGAGGACCGCCGCGCCGTCGTGCGTCAAGGCCGCCTCACAGAGGTGCGCTCCGACGCCGTGGAGCGGCGTGTAGGCGACGCGCACGGGCGTGGAGCCCTTCGGCAGGTGCGCCAACTGCCCGGCGATGGCCGCGAGATAGGCGGTGTGTACGACGTCGGCGTCGAGCCAGACGACGGCGCCGCCCTCGGCGATGGCCGGTTCCTGAGCGCGGATCGCGGCCGCAATGCCGCGATCGTGGGGCGGGATGATCTGCGCCCCATTCGCCCAGTAGACCTTGTAGCCGTTGTAGGCCGGCGGGTTGTGGCTGGCGGTGACCACGATCCCGGCCGCGGCGTCGAGGTGCCGCGTCAAAAACGCCACGAGGGGCGTCGGCGAGAGCGGCGGACAGCGATGGACGCGAAAGCCTGCCGCGACGAGCACGGCGGTGGCCTCGTCGGTGAACGCTTCGGAGCCATTGCGGGCGTCGTGTCCGATGACCACGCCACGCGTGCGCGCCTCCGGGATCATTCGGGCGACGTAGCTGGCCAGACCCGCGGTGGCCTTGCGCACGAGCAGCCGGTTCATGCGGCCGGGTCCGGGTCCCAGCGTGCCGCGCAGGCCGGCGGTTCCGAACTCGAGCCAGCCGTCGAACCCCTCATGGAGCGCGGCCAGAATCGCGGCATCGTTGGACGTCGCGCCGTCGGCGAGGCGCAGCGCCTCCGCTCGCGTGACGGGGTCCGGGTCTTCGGCGGCCCAGGCGCGGGCGCGGGCGCTCAGTGTCACGAGATCGTCCACGGAGACCTCCGAACGAGTCGGCGTGCTTCGATGGGTTGTCGGGGGTCGACCCCGCTCGGCGCGGGGTCTCTCATTCCGGATGGTGGGCGTTGCAGGATTTGAACCTGCGACATCTGCCGTGTGAAGACAGCGCTCTCCCCCTGAGCTAAACGCCCATCGGGTGCGCGCGAGACTAGGAGGCTCGCCGCCGTGTGTCAAGCGGACGAGGGAGCCCCATGACACACCGCTCCAGCTAGGCTACGCTCCTCTCGAGGATGATCCCGAACGACCCCCCGCTGCTCACCTCTCAGGTTCCCGGTCTGGAGCCGGTCTATTGTGGCAAGGTCCGGGACGTCTACGACGTGGGCTCGGGTCGCCTGTTGCTCGTCGCGACCGACCGCCTCTCCGCCTTCGATTACGTCTTGCCCACGGGGATCCCCGGGAAGGGGCGCGTGCTGACGGCGCTGTCGAACTTCTGGTTCGCGCGGCTCCTGCCGCAGCTCGGCGTGGTGAGCCAGGCCTCGGGGCAGAGCGTCTCCGACGTGGTCAGCGACCGAATCGCTCTCACCGCGCTCGAAGGCCGCTCGGT
This sequence comes from Pseudomonadota bacterium, assembly GCA_005776585.1. Lineage (GTDB taxonomy): Bacteria > Myxococcota_A > UBA9042 > SXOX01. The sequence continues at coordinate 58,102 of SXOX01000276.1, forward strand.
TGTCGCGCGCGCGGCCACGCCGCTGCGGCTCGAGGCCGTCGTCCGTGGCTACGTCACCGGCAGCGGCTACCTCGAGTACCGTCGGACCGGCGCGATCTCGGGCGTGTCGCTCCCACCGGGCCTGGTGGACGGCGCCCGCCTCGGCGAGCCGATCTTCACGCCGACGACCAAGGCGCCCAAGGGCCAGCATGACGCTCCAATGACCTTCGACGAGGTCGTCGCGCTCATCGGCCGCCCGCTGGCGACCCAGGTCCGCGAGGTGAGCCTCGCGCTCTACTCGGCCGCGAGCCGTCACGCCGAAGCGCGCGGCATCCTGATCGCGGACACCAAGCTCGAGTTCGGCCTCATCGACGGAGAGCTCGCGCTCATCGACGAGCTCCTCACGCCCGACTCGTCGCGGTTCTGGCCCAAGGATCGCTGGACTCCGGGTCAGCCGCAGCAGAGCTTCGACAAGCAGATCGTCCGCGATTGGCTCCTCGCGTCGTGCTGGGATCGGAGCACGCCGCCGTCAGAGCTGCCACCCGACATCGTCCGACGCACCGCGCTCAAGTATCGCGAGGTGCTCGATCGCTTGACCGGACCCGCGCGGGCGTGACGCTCACGCTGGAAGCGGCCGTGGCTCTGCTGCGCCGGGGTGAGGTCGTCGCCTTTCCGACCGAGACCGTCTACGGACTGGGCGCCGACGCGCGCCGTTCGGACGCCGTAGCGCGAATCTATGCGCTCAAGGGCCGGCCAGCCGACCACCCGCTCATCGTCCATGTCGCGCTGCGCGAGGCCCTTGCGGACGTCGCCACGGAGGTCAACGAGGCAGCCCATCGGCTCGGCTCGGCCTTCTGGCCGGGTCCGCTCACGCTGGTCGTCGCGCGCGGAGGTGATCTTTGTGCCGAGGTCACAGGCGGTCGTTCCACCGTCGCCGTCCGGGTCCCCGATCACCCGCTCGCACTCGCGCTGCTCGGCGCTTTCGGCGGGCCCGTCGCGGCGCCCTCGGCCAATCGCTTCGGCGCCGTCAGTCCCACCGCGGCCGAGCACGTGCGGGCTGACTTCGGTGACGCCGTGGCCGTGCTCGATGGCGGGCCGTGCGTCGTAGGTCTGGAGTCGACAATCGTCGACTGCTCGGGGCCCAGCCCTGCGATCTTGCGGCCCGGCGGCGTCACGCGCGAGGCCATCGAGGCGTGTCTCGGCCACGCCGTCCCCGTGCTGCTCACGAGCGCCGTACGCGTCTCAGGCCAGCTCGAGAGCCACTACGCTCCGCATGCGGAGGTGCATGTCGCCCGTGGTGACGCGGCCGACGCCCTGGCGCGCACGCTCGCGGCCCATCGGCGCGTCGCGGTGCTCGCACCCGTCCTGAGCGACGCGGCCCGCGGCGACGGCGTCCTGCACGTGTTCCTGGGATCGACCGCGGAGGCGCAGGCGCGCGAACTCTACTCCGCTCTGAGACGAGCCGATGCGCTGGGAGTCGACGCGATCGTGGTCGCTTCGGCGGGATCCGTGGAGGGTCTTGGACTCGCCCTCGCCGATCGGCTCAGCAAGGCTAGCGCGCCCCGTTCCTAGGCGGCGGTCGTCGACGCGCGCTGCCCACGCCAGGCGCGGTAGGCGGCAATGATGCCCGGCAGGATGGACAGGAACACGACGACGATGATGACCTTCTCGATGTGCTTGACGAGTCCCGGGAACTGCGTGCCCAGGAAGTACCCGATGAACGACATCGACGTAATCCACGCCACGCCGCCCACGATGTTGTACGTCGCAAAGCGCTTGTAGCCCATCTCCGCGATACCCGCGACCACCGGAGCGAAGGTGCGCGCCAACGGCATGAAGCGCGCGATCACGATGGTCTTGCCGCCGTGCTTCTCGTAGAACTCCTTGGTCGCGATCAGGTGCTTGCGCTTGAACCACCAGGAGTCAGGCCGGTCGTAGAGCGCGTGGCCCATCTTCTTGCCGAACCAGTAGCCGACCGCGTCACCGACGATGGCGCACGGGATGAGCACCGCGTTGAGGAGCAGGATGTTCAGGCTGGCGCTCGGACCAGCCGCAAACAGCCCGGCCGTGACGAGCAACGAGTCTCCCGGCAGGAAGAAGCCGGCAAGGAGCCCCGTCTCCGCGAAGATGATGATGGCGAGCCCCGGGAGCCCGACCTTCATCACGAGGTCTTTGAGGTCGACGACCCCGTCGGTGTTGAGGTCGGTGAACCCGAACAGCTTGTAGATCTTCTCCATCATGAGGACGGACTCCGCTCCGCTCGAAGGTTTGAGGAAACTAGGGTGCCTGCCGCGTAATGGCCGTTCGGCGTACGATCTTTGGCCCGGGTGTCGCGGCCTTGGGCTTGGCGGGCGCTTTGGGCGGCGCTTTGGGGGCTGCCTTGGGCTTGGCCGTGGCGCTCGCGGTCGTCTTGGGCGCCGTCTTGGGCGCCGCCTTCACGCCGCGTGCTGCGGGACGACCGCGCCGGACCTTCGTCGACGGACCCGCCTCGGCCTTCTTCTCGATGAGCGCCACGGCGTCCTCGAGCGTCAGCGTCTCGGGCGTCGTGCCCTTGGGCAGCGTCGCGTTGATGCCATCGCAGGTGACATAGGCCCCAAACCGTCCGGCCATCACCACGAGCGGCTTCTCTCGCGTGGGGTGCGCGCCGAGCTCCTTGATGGGGGCCGGCCCCGAGGCCCGCCGCGCCGTGCGCTTGTCCGCCGAGAGCAGCTCCATCGCGCGCGCAAAGCTCACGCTCAGCACGTCGTCATCCTTGGTCAGCGAGCGAAACTCCGAGCCGTGCTGCACATAGGGCCCGAAGCGGCCGATGCCGGCCTTGACGGGCTCCCCGCTGTCCGGGTGTTTCCCGAGGAGCTTCGGCAGCGCCAGCAGTCCGAGCGCGATCTCCGCGGTGACCTGCTCGGGCTTCATGCCGCGCGGCAGCGACGAGCGCTTGGGCTTCTCCGCCGTCTTGTCCGCGGGATCCTCGCCAAGCTGCACGTAGGCGCCGAAGCGGCCGTCCTTGACGTAGACCGGCAGCTTGGTCACGGGGTCGACCGTGAGCGCCGTGGGACCTTCGACCTTGCGCTGGAGCAGCTCTTTGGCCTTCTCCACCGTGAGATCGGCCGGCGGGAGGTCGTCGGGGATGGTCGCGCGCACCGGCGCATCGCCATTGCCGCTCTCCGCGTGCTCGAGGTAGGGCCCATAGCGTCCGATGCGCACCTTGCACGGCAGATCCTCGAAGCCGCGGAGCGTACACGCGTCCCGCGGGTCGATGCCCTCGCGCCCGGCCGCCAGCTGCTTGAGCAGGCCCCGTTTGCCGTCCCAGAACTCGCGCAGATACGGCAGCCACGTGACCTTGCCCTGCGCGACCTCGTCGAGCTGTTGCTCCATCGAGGACGTGAAGCCGACATCGACGAACTGGTCGAACGCGCGCTCCATGAGCTGCGTCACGCCATGCGCGGTGAAGGTCGGGACCAGCGCGTTGCTGACCTTGCGGGCGTAGTCGCGGGCCAAGATCGTGTCGATGATCGTCGCGTAGGTCGACGGTCGGCCAACGCCCTCCTTCTCGAGCTTCTCGACGAGCGAGGCCTCCGTGTAGCGCCCGGGGGGCCGCGTCTCCTTGCCCCGCGCGAGCAGGTCCTTGAGCGCCAGCACGTCGCCCGTCTGCAGATCCGGGAGTGGATCCTCGCGGTCGTCGAGCGCGGCCTGCGGGTCATCGGACCCCTCGACGTAGGCGCGCAGAAACCCGGGGAACAGGATGCGCTTGCCCGAGGCCCGAAAGATCGTGCCGTCGCAGTTGACGTTGACCGTCATCAGCTCCTGCTGCGCGTCGGCCATCTGCGTCGCCATCGTGCGCTTCCAGATGAGGTCGTAGAGCGACCGCTCGCGCCCCGAGAGGCCGGTTTGCTCCGGCGTCTGCATGGTGTCCCCGGCGGGCCGAATGGCCTCGTGCGCCTCTTGCGCGCCCTTGGACGCGGTCGTGAACTGCCGCGGCGTCTTGAACAGGAAGTCCGCGCCGTAGAGGGCCGTGACTTTCTTCCGAGCCGCGCCGATGGCCTCGCCCGACAGGTGCACGGAGTCCGTACGCATATAGGTGATGAAGCCCTGCTCGTAGAGGCGCTGCGCGGTGCGCATCGTGTCGCCCGACGAGAGCCCGAGCTTGCGGTTGGCCTCCTGTTGGAGCGTAGACGTCGTAAACGGAGGATAGGGCCGCAACGCTCGCGGCTTGCGCTCGACCTCGCCCACGAGCCACTTCTCGCCCTTGAGCCGCGCCACGGCGGCCTTGGCGGCCTGCTCGTTCAGCAGCACGAGATCGGCGCCCGCCTTGAGCTGGCCGGTCGTCTCGTCGAAGTCCCGACTCGTAGCGACGCGCTTCTGGTCAATCTTCCACAGCGTGGCCACAAACGGGCTCTTGCCCTTCTCGAGCTTGGCCTCGAGCTCCCAATAGCTGCCCGTCTTGAACGCCCGGCGCTCCCGCTCGCGCTCGACCAGCAGCCGCACGGCGACCGACTGAACGCGACCCGCCGAGAGCTTGGGCGCGATCTTGACCCACAGGATGGGCGAGACCGCGTAGCCCACGAGGCGATCGAGGATCCGGCGCGTCTCTTGCGCGCGAACGAGGTTCTCGTCGATGTCGCGCTCGTTCTTGAGCGCGTCCAGGATCGCGGTCTTGGTGATCTCGTGGAACACCATCCGCCGGACCGGCACCTTGGGCTTGAGCACCTGCGTGAGGTGCCAGCCAATGGACTCACCTTCGCGGTCTTCGTCGGTCGCGATGACCAGGGCCGTCGCGTCCTCGAGCGCCTTCTTGAGCTCAGCGACCCGCTTCTTCTTCTCGGCTGGAACGATGTAGAGCGGCTCGAAGTCGTTGTCGACGTTGATGCCGTAGTCGCGCGCCCAGCCGATGCCCTTATACTTCTCGGGGATCTCGGCCGCGGAGCCGGGGAGATCGCGGACGTGTCCCATGCACGCCTCGACGCGGTAGCCCTCGGGTAGAAAGCGTCCGATGGTCTTGGCCTTCGTTGGCGACTCGACGATGACGAGCGTCGACATGGGTCCCCTCTCCGTTGCGGCCTGTTGGTGTCCAGCCCGTGATGTGGCTGGGCGCGGTGGAGCGTGCCTCGCACGTCGTGCCGCGACCGATCGTAAGGCGTCCCCAACGGGATTCGAACCCGTGTTGCAGGCTTGAAAGGCCCGCGTCCTTGGCCTCTAGACGATGGGGACGTCTGATAAATACACTGTCATTCGATGGACGCGAAGCACGCGCATCGACAGCAGCACCGCCCGTTGGCGGCCCGCGAGTGAGCCGGGACGGGTTCGAACCGTCGACCACCGGATTAAAAGTCCGAGGCTCTACCGACTGAGCTACCGGCCCAAGCAGCATCGTCGCCGGTGCCGCGGGCTGGCCTAATACGGGCGCGTTCACGAGGTGTCAAGACACGCGTACGGATGCGAGGCTCCGGTGGCGCCGGACCCGGTTCTTGTTCCGCCGTAATTCTTTCGGTCCGTAAGCTAGGCGCCGATACTTCGCGCGTCGCGATGCTCTCTCTCGGTACCATGCTCGCCCTGGCCTCGTTCTCGACCTATATCGGGGCGGGCCTGTTGTCCTTCGTGGGCGGGATGCGGCTCCGACGCGCCGTGGGGACGAGCCTGCTCGTCCTCGGCGGTCTGCTCGGACTCGCGGCCACGGTCGCCGCGATGGTCGGTGACACCTCATACGCCGCTGGTCCATTCGCTGGACTGGGGGCACCTCGCTTTCACCTCGACGGCGTCTCGGCCGCGTTTCTGGTTCCCATCTCCCTGTTGGAGATCGCCTGCGCCGTCTTCGCCCTCGGCTACTGGTCCGACGACGACCAACCGCGCACGGCGTCTCGGCTTCGCGCGCTCTTCGGCTGGGCAGGCGCCGGCATCGTGCTGGTACTCGTCGCCACGGACCCGGTCCACTTCCTGGCCGGCTGGGAGGTCATGGCGCTCGCCGCGTTCCTGATGCTCACCGTCGAGGACCACGACCCGCACGTCACGCGCGCGGGCTTCACCTACCTGATCGCGACGCACGTCGGGGTCCTGTGCCTCTTTGGTCTCTTCGCGGCGCTCGCGACGCCGACCCCGATGCCCGGCCGGGTCGTCATCGCCCTCGGCGTCGTCGGCTTTGGCCTCAAGGCCGGCTTCGTCCCGCTGCACGTCTGGCTCCCGCCCGCCCACGCCGCAGCCCCGAGCCACGTCTCGGCCGTCATGTCGGGCGCCTTCGTCAAGGTCGGGATCTACGGTCTCGTCCGCCTGGGCGCTGCGTTTCCCTCCGCCGGCCTCGCCGCGACGCTCTTGGTCCTTGGCGGCCTCTCCGCGGTCCTCGGAATCGCCTTCGCGTTGGTTCAGACCGACCTCAAGCGCGTGC